>CAZFXD010000209.1:0-8910 GCA_964522795.1 uncultured Myxococcaceae bacterium | reverse complement strand
TGTCGACACCAGTGGTCAGCTCGGTCACCGTGTGCTCCACCTGCAGTCGGGCGTTCATCTCGATGAAGAAGATGTCACCGTCGGAGTAGAGGCACTCCACGGTCCCGGCGTTGGAATACCCGAAGGCGCGCGCCGCCTTCAGGCCCGCGTCGAACAGCTTCTCGCGCAGGGCCGCGTTCTGTCCGTTGAGGAAGAGCGGCGCCCCCGCTTCTTCGACGACCTTCTGGTGCCGGCGCTGAATCGAGCACTCGCGCTCCAACACGTGAATGGTGTGCCCGTGCGAGTCGCCCAGAATCTGAACCTCGAGGTGCCGTGGCCGGGCGAAGTAGCGCTCCAGGTACACGCCTTCGCGCCCGAACGCCGAGCGCGCGCGGTCGGTCGCGGCGCGAAACGACTTTTCCAGCTCCGCCGGCGTGTTGGCCACGGCCATACCGATGCCGCCTCCGCCGCCCGCCGCCTTGCACAGAATGGGAAAGCCGATTCGCTCCGCGGTCTCCATGGCCCTGGACACCGAGTCGATGACGCCGTCGCTCCCGGGAACGATGGGCACGCCCGCCGCTTTCACCAGCGCGCGCGCCTCGCTCTTGTCCTTCATGCGGAGCATGGCTTCGGGCGAGGGCCCGACGAACACGATGCCCGCGCGCGTGCAGGCGGTGGCGAAGTCAGCGTTCTCGGAGAGAAAGCCGTAGCCGGGGTGAATGGCTTCCGCGCGAGTCGCCCGGGCCGCTTCCAGAATCACGGCCTGGTTGAGGTAGCTGTCTTTGGCCGGGGCCGGCCCCAGCCGAACCTTCTCGTCGGCTTCACGAACGAAGGGCAGCGACTCGTCGGCGTCAGAATAGACGGCCACCGTGCGGGCGCCCATCTGCTGGGCGACGGCGTTCACCCGGCGGGCGATCTCCCCTCGGTTGGCGATGAGGACCTTCTTGAACATGCGCGGCGGGGTACCCTACTCCAACGGCGGAAGACGTCATTCGGAACCCACCGTCGCCCGCTTCTCGGACCCTCCCCCGTCGCACGCGCGACAACCTCTGGTTTGCACCGGTGACACCGGCCGGGCAGGTCCAGTACGGTTCGGTTCGTGCCATCGGGCGTCGCAGTCCTCAATCTCGAAGAAGCGCGCTTGATGCGCCGCATTCGCGGCTACCGCGAGCGCCTCGACGACGTGGTGGCACAGAACCGGGCGGCCATTTCACGCCTCTTCGGCTCGGGGCTGACGTTCACCCGCGAAGGCGGTCGCGCCACGCGCAGCCTGCTCGTCGCGCAAGAGCACCTGGCGCGCGTGTCCATTCTCCTCGACCGGTTGGAGCAGAAAGGCGACGTGCCTGCGCCTCGCACCGCCGCTGAGATCGACTCGGTCTTCGACGAATTGGAAGAGCTGCTCCGCCGGACTGACGTGCTCACCAGCCGCACCGGCACCTACCTCCAGCAACTCAAGAAGCAGTAGCGGCCGCGCCTTCGCGCCCGCCGCCCGCGGCCTACTCCCACGCCGGGTGCACGGCGACCGACAGCATCAGCTGGTGGCGTGTGCCGGTCATGCTGCCACGGGTGTCGACGGTCTCCAGCCTGGCCGGCAGGAGCGCCCGCAGCCGATAGCCCACGTCGAAGGTGAAGATGCCGCGCTTCACCCCAAGCCCAAGCCCCACCGAGAAGGTGTGGCCGTCGATGAAGAGTGGGTCGGTTCGATCTCGCATGGAGGGCTCGAATGACAGTCCGGCTCGCCCGACCACGGACTCCGACGCCTCGCACTCCACGCCCGCGTGAACCGCCGGCACGTCGGTCCACCCCAGCCGCTGCGACGACGAGAGGCTCGACGCCTGAAATTCCGTCGTCAGCGACGCGTTGGGCGAACTGAACTGAACGCGGGTGTCGAGGAACGCCCGCATCCACCGGGTAGGCTGAAGGGCGAGGGAGATGGAGACCACCGCCGGAAACTCCATGGACTGGATGACCGATTGGTCCACCAGCAGGCGGTCCAGCCCCGAGGTGACCCCGGCGAAATGCGCGTTGCCCGTCATCGACACCGCCGCGCCTGCGCGGACATCGACGCCCAGGGTGAGCAGCCCTTCGACCAAGTCGACCTGCGCCCCGACTTCAGCCGTCTGCGTTGAACCCGCGCCGCCCAGCAGCTCCGTGGCTTCGCCCGTGCCCTGGTCCAACGCGCGGGAGACAAGCAGCGTCGAGCGCATCACGTGCAGCGCGGCCCCGAGGCGGAACCGGGGGACCACCGCCCAGGAAATCGCCGGTGCCACGTCGAGCGTCTCCAGCGCCAGCTTGCGACCGTCAAAGCGCGCGGGGAACGTCACCGGCCAGGTGACATGCGAAGCGAAGGGCATGGTGAGGGAGATGCCCAGGGCGACGTGCGGCGAGATTCGGGCGGCCAGCGCCGCGCTCCCCTTGAACTCCAACCAGGCTGCGGCCGACGCCGAGCTGCCGACGTCGGGTCGGTAGAAGGTGTACGGCGACGACACCCCTGCGGTGGCCTGGGCGTCGAACTCGGGGCCCGACACCAGCCCGGCCACGTTGCTCAGCGCGGCTTCCGCGCCAGCCACGGTGGCATCGCCGGCCCCTGACAGCGCCGCGGAGCGCGCCGAGCGGTCCGTGTCGAGAATGCCGAAGGCCAGCGCGGGGGAGGTGGCCAGCGCCAACGCCAGGGTCCAGCGAACCGAAGACGCGCGCCGCATCATCGCACCGCCCCCGTCGCGAGGAACGACGCCACCTGGGCCTGGGCCGCGGTGGTGACGGCGGAGTCGGCGAAGTTGGTGAGGAAGGCGTGGCGCTCAGACGGCGCGAGGTTGGTCGCCGGCATCACCACCCGAATGCTCGGCGCCCGCTGCGCCCGTGAGGCGAGCGCGACCAGGCGGCCGGTCGAGAAATCGAGCGAAATCGGGTCCTGCTCGACGGACTGGAGAAACACCCCGCGGGTGGGACTGACTGCATCGAGCATTGGCAAGAGCACCGTCGCCGGGTCCACGCCATCGAAGAGCGTGCGGGCCAACGCCACCGCCTGTCCGGTGGAGATGACCGGCCGGGCCTCGAAGCCTTCGGCCAACGCTTTGGTGAAGCCGCGAACCTCCGACGCGTCCGAGCCGAGCCAGGTGGCGATGGGATCGCTGGGCGTGGCGTTGAGGACCACCCGCGAGATGTCGTTGGATGACGCGGCGGCCAGGGTGGCGCCGATCCCGCCCAGGCCCTGGCCCACGAGGTGGATGCGCGTGGGGTCCACCGTGGTGATGGCCAGGAGCCGGCTGCGCAGGCTGCGTGGGTCGCTGGCGTTGAGGATTCGAACCAGGTGCGCCACGTCGACGACCGAGGCCAGCAGGGCGTCTCTCGTGCCGGGCAGCCGGGTGGCGTCGAGGGCGTTCCAGCCGCTCACGCGCGGCGCGCCCAGCACGCGCTTGAAGTCCGCCCCTTCGCACTGCCCGCTGGAGCCCGAGCGCAGGCAGAAGCCGAGGCCGTTGGTGAAGCAGAACGCGTCTCCGTCAGCGAAGGGGTCGCACGAAATGACCGGCGTGCTGGCCGCGGGTCGGCGTTCACACCGGCCCGTGCTCGGGTTGCAGCGCTGCGAGAGCGGATCGGCGCACGCATCGTCGTCGGTCGCGCCGGCCTGGCCCAGCTCCACCAGGGCCGCGCCGGAACCCGTGCAGATTGAACGGTCGCCGTGCCAGGGCAGGTCGACGGCCAGGGTGGCGATGCCCACTTCGGCCAGGGCGTTGGCGAGTCGAACCGACGCGTCTTTGGTGCCGCGATAGGTGTGGAGAAACAGCGCCACCGGCCACCCGCCCGCCGGCTGTAGCGGGCAGGTCGGGCACGCCACCGACTGCGCGGCCGGCACCGACAAGACGAAGGTCGTCTTCTGCGGTCGCCAATGGGCGGAGTTCTTGTCCAGTTGCTCCTGCGCGCCCACGAGCGTGTCGGGCAGGGTCAGCGTGCCCCACTCCACCGCGGCGAGGTTGGCGGTCGGGTACGGCACGCCCGGCGCGCTGATGGTGGTGGTGATGTCCTTGAGCGAATCAATCGACGTGGAGATGTTCGACGTGTTGGCGAGGGCGTTGAGGGCCTTCACCTCGCCCAGCGGCCCGCCGGTGGTGAAGGTCCAGGCCAACGAGACCGCGCGGCGCGGCACACCCAGGGCCTCAATCGAGTCCATCGTCGGTTTCAAGCGCTGTCGGGTCGGCTCGAGGTCGGCGGCGAGCGCGTCGGACACGTACGAGATGGTGCTGCGCGTTCCCACCAGCAACGGCGCCGACAGCCGGGCGAGCGCGAACTCGAGGGAAGGCGCCACCACGCGGCCCAACGAGTCTTTGAGCGACGTCGTCACGTACCCGGAGATTCGGGCGTGCTCGGCGAAGGGCTCGGTCGGCACCAGCAGAAAGTTGGTCGCGGCGCGCGAGGTGCCGCCGTCGAAGAGCGCCACTTCTCCGCACCCCACGCACGGGACGAACTGGGTCAACGCTTCGCCGGCGGGTCCGACAAAGCCGGCCACCGAGTCGAGGCCGGTGGCGTCGACACGGCCGGTGTCGAGCGTGTCTTCGGCGGGCCACCCCACCGAGATGGGCGCCAGGGTAGAGAACCCGTCGAGCTGGTTCACCCCCGCCACCAGCGACGCGATGGTCCGGTTGGGGGTGGACGAGACCGCGACGCTCAACTTGCCGGTCGCCGAGTTCCGGAACGCGTCGTCAGGGAACGCAGAGGTCTTCTGATCTCTCGAAAACTGCAGCTGCGGCTGGTCGAGGGTGGTGAAGGTCCACAGCGCGGCGAGGTTGGCCCGTGGAACGCCGAAGCGCGCCTCCACCCGCGCCAGGGCAGGCTGGAGCCGCTGGCGGGCCTTCTCCAGCTGCAGCGCTTCGGGGGTGGAGAGGTGCAGGCGAGTCACCGTCGGCACGCACGCTGGCGAGGTGACGTCTTCGCAGGTCACCAACGGCCCGCGCGCACGCATCAACGCGAACGACTGACTGGCCGCGAGGGCCTGGCCGTTGAGGCCCTGAATTCCCCGCGCGCCACCGACCAGGGCCACCAGCAGGGTGCGCCCCTTGCCGAAGCCCAGCGAGGAGGGGGCGACCTGTACCCGCCGCGACGAGACGCTGTACGAAACAGACGGCGGACCGGGGAACGGGGGGCCGGTAAGCACGTCGATGAGCACCGTCCCGGCGGTGACCGTGGCCGCATCGACCGACGGTCCCGCCAGCTGCACCGACGTGGGCCAGTCGGGCGGAAACCCGTTGAGGCGATTGAGGTACTCGCTGACGAACTCCTGCTCCGCCACGCTGGCCCCGGGGTCAATCGGGAGCGTGAGGCGACCGGTGGTGTCGGAGCGGTAGAGGTCGTTGGGCATCGCCACCACAGGCGGAGTCGCCAGCGGCTCATCGACCACCACCGGGGCATCAGCCACGCGGAAGGACCAGGCCACCGCCACCACGTTCCGGTCGATGCCGCGCTGCTCGAGCGCCTGCAGCACGGGGGCGGTGAAGAGCCGGTGGCGCTCGAGGCGGAGCGCCGCGGTGAGCGCCAGTTCAGTGCGCGCTTCGGAGTCGAAGGCCGGCGCGCCCAGCACATGGGTGGCGACGTGGCAGGTGGCCTCGGACGGACACACCACCAGCGGCCTTTGGGCCTTCACCAGAGCGAAGGCCGGACTGGAGACGAGCGGCGCGCCGAGCATGGAGACGATTCCGCCGCTGGCGTTGCCCAGCAGCGCGACCGCGTAGGTGTGACCGCGCTCCCAACGGCCGCCCGTGGGTAAGAACCGCACCCGCGAGGTGCTCGTCTGCGCGTCGTAGGTGACGTCGACCACCGCGGCCACGGGGAGGCCGCCGGTGCTGAGGTCCACCACGCGGGCGTTGGAGGCGTTGACCTGCACCGGGTCGACTTCGCCGGCGATGGTGGTCTCGGGAATGACCGTCTCCGGTGCCCCCTGAAGCTGGTTCTCCCATTCAATCAGCGCGACGTCGCCGGGCGTGCTTCCGCGCGGGACGGCGAGGTTGAACAGGCCGCTTTGCTCGTCGATGTCCACCGCGTCGGGGAACGGCCGCGTCTCGGGGGTGGCCATGGGGTCGAACAGGGCCACGATGGCCGAGGGCCCATTGACGCGGGGCACGTCAGGCGTGCAAGCGGCGCTCAGGGCCAACACCAGGGTGCCGGCCAGAACGGTCGAGGGCGCGCGGGACATGGGGGACCGTCTAGCCGATTCGGAAACCGGCGGCGAGAACGAGCGCATTCGGCTACAAACGCCTCGATGAACGTCGTGGTGGTCTATGCCCGCATCTACGCGTCCTGCGCGGCCGCCGCGTTCTTGAGCCTGCTCAAGAACCCCTGGACCCTGCTGCTCCCGCTGGGCCTGGGCGTCGCGGTGATGTTGGCGGGCGTCATCTTGAGCGGGCTGGGCATCGCGGGCGGTTTCATTCTGGGCCTCGGCATCTCGGCCGGAATGTCCTGCTACCTCTACTTTCTGGGTGAGGTGGTCGGGCGCCAGAAGGCCTCGCTCACCGAGCTGAAGAAGAGCTTCGGCGTCTATTTCTGGTCCGTGATCAACGTCTCGTTCGTGGTGTGGGTGGTGAACTTGGTGAGTTCGATGGCGCTGCGGGGCGTGCCACAGGGCGCATCGCTGGCCCTGGCCTTGAACCTGGTCCTCCTGGTGGTGCTCAACCCGGCGCCGGAGCTCATCTACCAACGCGGCTCGTCGGGGGGGCTGGACACCATCTCCCGCTCGTTCGAGTTCCTCCAGGAGAACTGGATTGAGTGGTTCATTCCCAACGGGCTCATCTTCGCGGCGCTCTTCGGCGGCAACTGGATGATGGCGGTGGTCTTCGGCCAATCGGTCTCCACGGGCCTGTTGCTGCTGGGCGCCACCAAGGGGCTCGGCGTGGGACTGGTGCTGCACGTGGTGATGGTGTTCCGCGGGCACTTGTTTCGCGAGCTGATCGGCAGCACGCATCGGCAGCGCATGTTCAAAAACCGCAACGCCTGACCGGCCGACCTACTCGGCGTCAGGTGGGGTGGCCACGAACTCGAAGTCGGGAATCTTCGCCTTCATGAAGGTGCGCATGCGGTCGATCAGCGCCGCCTCGAGTTGGCGCGCGCGCTCCCGCGAGAACCCGAAGTGGGTGCCGATGTCCTGCAGCGTCATCGGCTCTTCGGCCAGCAGGCGCTTCTCTACGATGTAGCGGTCTTTGTCGCCCAGGCCCTGCTTGAAGGCCTCCAGGTGTTTCAAGAACCGTTCCTTCACCTGCTCATTGCCGAGCTCTTCTTCCGCCGTGCCGGGCGCGGGAGGCAGCAGCCGCTCGGCCCGCATCTCCTGGCCACCCTCGGCGTTCTGGGTGGGGGCGTCGAGCGAGACCTCGTCGTTGCCCAGCCGCTGGTCCATCTCCACCACTTCGGCTTCGGTCACGTCGAGGCGCTCCGCGAGCAGCTTGGGGGTGACGTCGATGCCCTCGGCGGCGAGGCGGCGCTGCTCCTGGCGCAACTTGAAGAAGAGTTTGCGCTGGGCCTCGGTGGTGCCCACCTTCACCATCTTCCAGTTGTCCATGATGTACCGGAGGATGTACGCGCGAATCCACCACGCGGCGTAGGAGGACAGCTTCACGCCGCGGGTGTGATCGTACTTCTTCACCGCCTGCATCAACCCCAGGTTGCCTTCCTGAATCAGGTCGAGCAGCGAGATGGGATTGCGGTGGTACTCGTGGGCCAGCTTGACCACCAGGCGCAGGTTGGCGGCCACCAGACGGTAGGCGGCCTTCACGTCCTGGGTGGCGTGAAACTGCTCGGCCAGCTTCTGTTCTTCTTCCCGCGTCAGCAGCGGGTGGCGGCTCACCTCGGCCATGTAGGCGGCGAGTGCGTCGCGGCGCGACGGGGCCTTCTCCGTGGCCACCAGCGCGGAGGTGGGCGGGAGCGACTCGACGTCTGGCACCTCGTCATCACCCGCGTCGGCCACCCGCATGGCGTCGTGGAGCTCCGCCTCGTCGGGCACGACGGTCTCGCTGGACACGGGCTCCACGTCGACGACTTCGCTCGACGCAGCTGACTTTTTCGGCGTCTTCTTGCGAGGGCCGGCCATGGTCACCACCTAGATAACTCACCCGCCCTTTTCGCGCTGCACTCCGCAGTTGTTGCGACGGAGAGGGTTGGCGGGTACAGGTGCCCCCCATGATTGAACCTGTCTCGGCGGAGCCGACCGAACCCACGCCGACCGACTACGTCTCGGAAACGCGCTTCGACGACATGAACCTGTCGCCGGAGACGCTCCGGGCCGTTCTCGAAAAAGGCTACCAGCGCCCCACCCCGGTCCAGGCCCGCGCCTACGGCCCGGTGATGGCGGGCAAAGACATCATCGTGCGGTCGAAGACGGGCACGGGCAAGACCGCCGCGTTCGGCCTGCCGCTCATCGACAGCATCCCCAAAGGGGAGCGCAAAGTCCGAGCGCTGATTCTGTGCCCGACGCGCGAGCTGGCCATTCAGGTCGCCGAAGAGCTGGCGGCGCTGGCCAAGTACCGCGACATCGCGGTGGCGGCCATCTACGGCGGCAACTCGATGAAGACGCAGGAGGACGCGCTGCAGAACGGCGCGGCCATCATCGTGGGCACGCCGGGCCGCGTGTACGATCACATTCGCCGCAAGACGCTCAAGCTGCAGGACGCCACCCACGCCGTCCTCGACGAAGCCGACGAAATGCTGAACCAGGGCTTCTACGAAGAGGTCACCCGCATTCTCGATTGCCTGCCCAAGTCGCGGCAGGTGCTGCTCTTCTCCGCCACGGTCCCCACCGACATTCAGAACCTGATCGCCCGCTACACCACCAACGCCGAGACGCTGCTGCTCTCGGGCGACGTGTACACGGTCGACCACATCACCCACGTTCGCTACGACGTGCGCGACGATTTTCCCAAGCCGCGCAACCTCCTCTACATGCTGGAGCTGGAG
>CAZFXD010000208.1:7035-8925 GCA_964522795.1 uncultured Myxococcaceae bacterium | reverse complement strand
GTTGGCCCAGCTGCCGGCCGAGGCGCTCGAAGCCGCGTTGAAGGCCTTCGTGAAGGCGAAGCGCTCCGACGTGCCACTGGCGCTCGCCGCCGCCCCCAATAAGTCGGTGGCGCGCGCAGCCAGGAAGGCGCTGTACCAATTGCGATCGGAGGGCGTGGCCGACGCGCAGGCTCCCGCGCCCCGGCCCTCGAGTCCGGTCGCCGCGGCGCCGACCGACGACGCGGAGCGGGAGTTACCCGCCATCCTCTCGTCGATTCTGGGCACCGGCGAGCGCGCGTTGGTCTTTGCGCTGCCGAACTTTGGCGGCGGGTTGTCGATGTACCAGTGCATTGTCTCCGAGGCGCACGGCATCGAGCGGCTGGAGCAAGGTGAGACCAACCGGGGGAAGTACCGGCGCCACTTGAAGGCACTCTCCGACGACACCACCGTCTGCTTCGGAACGCTGGCGGACGTGCGCGAAGAGCTCGCGGTCGGGCTGGCTGAAAACGGCCGTTCAAAGACGCCGCTCTCACCCGAGGCCTCGGCCATCTTGCGGCGGCTGGGGGTGACCGCGAGAGAGGCCTGGCCCGCGCTGCCCGCACCCACCCCAGAAGAGCAGGCGTTGTTGCCGAAGAGCAGCCGCCTCCACGACGAGCCCGAGATCAAAGGCTGGCTGCCACCGGAGACGATGATGCAGATCCTGGGGAACCGCCTGCAGGAAGTCGACGCGAGTCCCCTCGCCCTCTCGCCCGCACAACAGGCCGAGCAGCGGCACCAGAAGGCGCTCGTGACGGCCCGCGAGTTCTTCACGCCCCAGATGCGCGCCCGCTACGCGCACCGGCTGTGGCGCATGGCGCAGGTCTTCGACGCCCACGGCCGCACCGACGCCACGGCGTTGTCTCGTGCGACGGCCAAAGCGCTGGGACAGCCCGGGAGCTTGACCTCGTTCGAGGAGACGCTCTTCCTCAAGGTGTTGAGTCTGACCGGCCCGGCCGTGGAGGCCCCCGCCGCCCCGGGTCAGGGCCTTTTGGTCCCGCCCTGAGCGGGTTTGGTACCCTTCGTCTTGACGGGCGCTTTGACGGGTGGCTTGGGCGGCGGTGGCCTGGCCACCACGATCGGCGGGCACTTGAGATCGTAGACCACGGGGCGGTCGCGCAGCTCCACGTCGGCGTTGATCAGCTTCTGCGGCACGGCCGGGCGTTTGGCGACCGGGCAGCCGTAGAGAATGTGCACCTTGCCCGGCGGCAAGCGGCGCTTCTCCCCGACCTTGATCGGTTGGTTGTCGATTTCGACCACGGCGCCGGCCGGGCCGTGAACCACGAACTCGACCAGGGCGACTTCGTTCTCTTCAGCCACGGGCGCCGGCGGCGTGGCGGCTTCGGGCTGGCCGGGTTCAGGTTTTGGTCGTTCGGTGCTGGGCGCCGCGACGACGGGCCGCTCGGAGTTGGTCGGCGCCGCCGGCGTGGGGCTGCTGGCCATCCACATCACGATTCGAACCACGAGCAGAAACGCCACCGCGCCGCCGACCGCGAGGGCCGTTCGAGGAATGGCCGTGCGCTCCAGAGGTCGGGTGTCGGTGTGTTGACTCTGCCCAGTCATCTCCCGAGCGTCGGTCGAGTCACCCGACAGCTCGTCTTCGTCATCGCCGTGCCCCCCGCGGGGAATGGCGTCGAGGCTCTTGGGGCGAGCCGGCATGGTGTTCGGCTCTCTTCGGCGGCTGCTGCCGCGGGAGCTGGCCACCGGGTCGGTCTCCATCACGTCAGAGCGAGGTCGCCCGCCCTTGGGGAGGCTGGTGAGCACCTTGACCGGCGGGGCCCCCGCGGCCGCCGCGGCGCTGGGCATGAGCGCCGTGGGGTCCGCCTGGACCTTCATCAGGTCCTCGGGGTTGGCGGCCATGGTGCGACCGTCTTC
>CAZFXD010000208.1:0-6935 GCA_964522795.1 uncultured Myxococcaceae bacterium | reverse complement strand
ATCTCGTTCGCGCTCTGGTAGCGGCGCGCGGGGTCCTTCATCAGGCACTTCATCACGATGCGCGAGAGCGCCGCCGGGTACTTCTCTCTCGCGCGCACCGGAGGCTCGGGGTCGTCCTGCCGCACGGCCACGATCACCGCTTCAGAGGTCGGGCGCTGAAACGGGTTCTTCCCCACAGAGATCTCGTAGAGCAGACTTCCGACCGCGAAGAGGTCGGCGCGGTGATCGATGCCTTCCTGCGCGAGCTGCTCGGGTGAGAGGTAGAGGAACTTGCCTTTGATCACCCCGGGCTTGCTGCGCTCCATGAAGGCGTTGGCCTTCGCGATGCCGAAGTCCACCAGCTTCACCTGACCGTCGAAGCCGACCATCAGGTTCTGGGGGCTGACGTCGCGGTGGATGATGCCCAGCGGCTTGCCAGCGGCGTCGGTGCGGGTGTGCGCGTAGTGAAGTCCCGCGCACAGCTGCGAGACCAGGTAGGCCGCGATGGGCGGGGGAATGGCGCCCGAGGCCTTCAATTCCTTGGCGACGATCTTGCGAAGGTCGACGCCTTCGACGAACTCCATGGAGATGAAGATCGCGCCTTCCAGCTGCCCCAGCTCGAACAGCTTGACGATGTTGGGGTGCGCCAGTTGAGACGCGATGCGCGCCTCATCCAGGAACATGCGGACGAACTCAACCTCTTGCGCGAGGTACGGGAGAATTCGCTTCAGGACGACGAGGTGGTTTCGCTCGGTGTCCTTGGCCAGGAAAAGCTCCGCCATCCCGCCGACGGCGAGCCGCTTGAGCAACACGTACTTCCCGAATTGAATCGGGTTTTGCCCACCAGGCGCTTGGATGGCGTCCTCGTCTAGTACCGGTAGAAGCCTTCGTTGGTCTTCCGCCCCAGCTTACCTTCCTGCACCATCTTCTCGAGTAACTGGGGCGGTTTGAAGGCCTCAGATCCCAGCGCCTGATGCAAATACCGCGCAATGGAGAGCCGGACGTCGAGGCCGACGAGGTCCGAAAGCTTGAGCGGGCCCATGGGAAACCCGTACCCGAGCTCCATGGCGCGGTCGATGTCGGCCGGCGCGGCGACGCCCTGCTCCACCATGCGAATCGCCTCCAGCCCGATGGCGATGCCGAGGCGGGTGGAGGCGAAGCCGGGCGCGTCATTGACGGTGACAGACTCTTTGCCGATGCGCGCGCCAAACGCACGCGCGACCTCCAGCGTACCGTCGCTCGTCTGTTTGGCTCGGACGATCTCGAGCAGCTTCATCAGGTGAACGGGGTTGAAGAAGTGCAGCCCAATCACCCGCTCGGGGTGAGACGCCGCGGCGGCGATCTCCGTCACCGACAACGAGCTGGTGTTGGTCGCGAAGATGGCGTCCGCCGCGCAGAGCTCCGAGAGCGATCGCATCAGCGTCTTCTTGAGCTCCATCGTTTCGGGGACCGCTTCGATCACCATCTGGCAGCGTTGGACGTCGGCCAGGGTGGCTGAGGTTCGCACGCGGCCGAGGGCGGCCGCTTTCGCGTCGGAGGTGATCTTGCCCTTGGTGACGCCAACCTGGAGGTTTTGTTCGATTTTGGTGCGGCCCGCGTCGGCGCGTTCGAGGGTCACGTCGTAGAGGATCACGTCCATGCCGGCCAGCGCGCACACATGGGCGATGCCGTGCCCCATCGTCCCCGCCCCGATCACGCCGACTCGTTCTAACGCACCGTTCATGCGGCGAATTGAGCGCGAACCGGCGGGGGTTTCTACTTTTTCGAGCGCGGAGGTCGGGCACGCGGCCCAGGCCGCCGGCGCCACACTTTCGAGTCCGGCCCGCAGCCGGGCGCGGTAGATTCGCGACCGCGATGTCACGGGTCCTGCTCATGTGCGGTCTGCTGTTGAGTGCCGGGGCCCGCGCCGCGGGCGAGAACCCGTACCTCGCCCAGGCGCGTTCGCTGTACGAAGGGCTGGAGTTCGAGCGGTGCCTGGAGCGCCTCAAGCAGGCGACGCAGTGGGAGAACACCCCCGCCGAGCGGATCGACCTCGAGATGTACGGCGGTCTGTGCGCGTTCAGCGTGGGTCGGGAAGCCCAGGCTCGCGATCACTTCGAGGTGGTGCTGCGGCTGTGCCCGACCTGCACCGTGCCGAAGTACACCAGCCCCCGCATCGTCGCGCTGTTCGAGAAGCTGTCGCGCGAGTTCAAAGCCCGAGCCGCCGACGCGCCCACCGTCGAAGCCCCCCCGCCTCCGTCCGTTCCGGTGGTGCAGGCGGCGTCCGAACGTTCGCGCTCGTTCTTCTGGCCGGCGGTCCTGGGCGGTTCGGCCGCGATCGCCGCCGGCTTCGGGGTCGGGTTTGGAGTCGTCGCGCTCAACCAGGAGCGAGCGGCCTCCTCGCGCACCTACGAAACCGAGATCGAACGCGAGCGGGCGTGGGCGCGCGCCTCGGCGAGAAACGCGAACATCTCCTACGGCGTCGCCGGGGCGATGGCGGTGGCCGCGGCGGTGAGCCTGTTCTTCACAGGCGTCGACGCGCCAACGACTCCGGCCCCGTCGGCCGACTCGGGTTCACCGCGCGATCAGATCTTCGCGAACCTGGGTCTCCACGCCCGCTGAGACCGTGGCTTTGGCGGGCTTCCGGACGCCCAGCTCGGCGTTCACCAGGGTGAACACGTAGGTCCCCACCGGCAACTCCACGCTGCCGAAGGGCGTGGTGCCGAGCTTCTTCTTTCCGAGAAACACGTCGGCGTAGGGGCGAACCCGAAACGAGATCGTGCCGTGCGCAGCCGCAGAGGCGGGCTTCCGGGTGGGAACCTCCGCAGGAAGGGCCGCGGGGCTCTCGGGGACCGCCGCGGCGGGTGGCGGTGGCGCCGGCGCGATGGGTGGCAGCGGAGCCTCGGCCGGAGCGCTGGGGCCTGGCGCCGCGGCGATCGGGTTCGGAGCTGCGGGCGTGATCACGGCGGGCCCAGTGGCATTCCGAGGTGGCGGGGCCAGCCACACCCCGAGCACCACCAACAAGCCCACCAGCACGCCTCCGCCCAGCCAGACGACGGGGACATTCTTGACGGTGATGGTCGAGCCACCGGTCTCTCGGGACGGCCGCGCCACCACCGTCAGCTCTTGAAGCGCACTTGTGACGGGTAACGTGGTCGCGACCGGCGTTTGAACGGGGTTCGACGTGTCGGCGGGTAGCGTCTGGCGCTCCTCGACGGGGAACAGGTCGTTCATCAGATCGGCGAGGCGTCCAGCGTGGGACCGTTGGGCCTCCTGCACAATCGCGTCTTCCAGCGCCTCGACCATGTCCCCCGCGCGCGCGTAGCGCAGCGAGCGATCGGCGTGGGTGGCCATGCTCACCACCTTGATCAACGCCGCCGGAACTTCGGCCAGGTACGGCGCGTTCGGCGGCCCTTCGTCGGGTGCACGGCCCCGGAGGAGCTCGTCGAGCACCACACCCGCGGCGTAGATGTCACCTCTCGGGTCGGCCCTGGCCCCGGTGAGTCGTTCCGGTGCGAGGTACCCGGCCTTGCCACGGATCACGCGCGGCGCGGTGGTGAGGTTGGCCGCCTCGGCGATCCCGAAGTCCAGAATCTTCACCGAACCGTCGTAGCCGATGAGGATGTTTTCGGGGCTGACGTCCTGGTGCACCACCGGCGTGGGCTCACCGCGTTCGTCTTTCAGCTGATGAGCGTGATCGAGCCCCGCCAGCAGCTGGGCGCAGATTCGCGCGCTCAGCACCGGCGTCATCAAGCGGCCGCGATCGTGCAGGGCGCGGAGCACATGGCGCAGGGTGCGCCCGTGCACGTACTCCATCACCAGGAAGTACGTGTCGTTCTCCTGCCCCAGCTCAAACAACTGAACGATGTTGGGGTGCGAGAGCATGGCCGCCAGTCGGGCCTCTCGCAGGAACAGCCGGACGAACGCTTCGTCTCGGGACAAGTGCGGGAGCACGCGCTTGATCACCACCCGCTTGGCGACGCCCGCCGGCCCCTCGTAGCGGGCGAGGAGCACCTCCCCCATGCCGCCCGACGCCAGGGGCCCCAGAATCCGGTACTTCCCCAGCAGCGGCTCGCTCACAGCGGTGAAGGATACACGCTCTTCACGGTTCGTCGTCGCCGGCGGCGGGTTCTCGAAGGCCGTGGCGCACCAGCAGCTGCCGCATGTGGTGCCGGGTGATCGACGCGCGGCGAGACATCTCGGAGATGTTCCCGTTGCACTCGCGCATGAGCGTCTCGAAGTACTGGCGGGTGAAGGAGTTCATCGCTGCCTCCTTGGCGTCTTTGAAGGGCACCGAGGCGTCGACCGGGGGACCGGGCTCGGCAGACCACGCCCCCACCACCGGCGGCTTGGGAGACGAAGCCGGGAGTCCGGCGCTCTGGGCATCGGCCAGCCAGCGTTGAACCGCGTTGCGGAGCTCGCGCACGTTCCCCGGCCAGGCGTGGCTGGCGAAGGCGCGCGCCATGGGTTCGGTCCAGCTGAGGTCGGCCCCCAGGTCCTGGAGCACCTGCGCGGTCAACACGGGCAGATCTTCTGGCCGGTCGCGCAGTGGGGGAACCGACAGCTCCACCACCGCGAGGCGAAAGTAGAGGTCGGCCCGAAAGGCCCCGCGTCGAACTTCCTCCTCCAGGGACCGCTGGGAGGTCGCGATCACCCGCACGTCGACGCGGCGGAACCTGGAATCTCCCACCCGCCGGAACGTCCCCGTCTCGAGCAGCCGCAGGAGCGCCGGCTGGAGCTCCAGCTTCAAGTCGCCCACCTCGTCGAAGAGCAGAATGCCGCCGTGGGCCTGCTCGACCAGCCCGGCCCGATCGGCGACCGCCCCGGTGAACGCGCCCTTGACGTGACCGAACAGCTCGTCTTCCACCGATTCGGACGACAGGGCGCTGCACTGCACCACCACCAACGGGCCGGCGCGGCGGTCTGACTTCTGGTGAAGGGCGCGGGCCACCACTTCTTTGCCCGTTCCGCTCTCTCCCATCAGCAGCACGTTGGAGTCGGACGTGGCGACCTTGTCCAACAGGCCGAACAACCGCCGCATCACCGGGCTCTTCGTCTGCAAGGGCCCGAACGTCGACGGCGCCTCGGAGACGTCCACGCTTTCATCGAGGGCCCTCAATCGCAGCGAGGTCCTCCCGGCCACAAAGGTGGTGTCCGCTTCCACCAGGGCTTCCTTCAGCCGGAGCCCGCCCAGGAGCGTTCCGTTGGTGGAGTCGAGATCTCGCAAGAGCACGCCATCGGCCCGGGGCGTGAGCTCCAGGTGCTGGCGCGAGAGCGTCGTGTCAGAGAGCATCAGGTGCGCGTCGGGCGCCGCGCCCACCACCGTGCGGCCATCGAGCGTGAGCTGCTTCCCCGCGTCGGGTCCGTTCAACACCTCGAGCACGTAGCGCCGGGCGACCAGTTGCCCGGTGGCGGCGTTGACGCGAAGCAGCGGCCGCGACGACGCGATGGGCTCCGTGGAGCGAACGCCCGGGCCTGTCACGGAAGGTCTTTCACCTGATCGTCTGGCCCATCGGTGACCTGCCAATTGGCAAAGTCGGCGCTGAGCGTGGCGGCGCCCACCGGCGGTGCGTAGTTCTGCAAACCGACGCGCGTGCGAAACACCCGGGGCGACGGCACGGGCACGGGCAGAAGCTCGGTGCGCAGCACTTCGACGCCATCCACGCGAACGCGGGCGTGGGTGCCCAGATTCCAACACAACTCGACGAACGCAGTCTTCCCGGCGGTGAAGCCGGCGTCGGTCTCCAGGTTGAGATCGGTGGTGGAGAGCTGGCCTGCTTCGGACTGGAGCAGCAGCCGTCGGTCCGCCGCGCGCACGACGAGCGAGGCAAAGCTGCGCGCCCCCATGCCGGCGTCGAGCGGCGCGTCGAGGTTGAGCACGTGCACGCCGCTGTTGTCGTCGATGTTGATGGCGCCTCCGGTGAAGGTGATACGGCCCGCCACACGCCCCTGCGCCGTTCGAGGCATGTGCGCCAGTTCGTCGCGGATCTCAGTCAGCCCCGAGCGCGGTGTGGCGCCGGAGGGGAGCTGAAGGTGAAAAACACCTCCGTCCGCGCCACCTTCCATCACCGCGTTGGTCCCGATGTTTCGTTCAAACCCGTCGTTCGGCTGCCGGAACCGGTACGCGAACGGCGGCACCGTCCCGCCGTCGACGCAGGTCCCGCACAAGCACACGCGGCCCTCGCGACAATCCACGCCCGTGCGACACAGGCCTTCGGCCGGCGGGGGATTCACCAGGCAACCTGACGTCATCAGCGCCGCGAAGGCGGCGAGCGTGAACCGGCGCACCGGGGCTGTGTACCACGCCGATCGCCGCCGCGGATGGGTCTTGAGCCGCTCGCCACCCACCCGCGCGAGGCGCTACTTCTTCGAACGCGAGGCCAGAAAGGCGTCCATGCGGGCGTTCTTGTCAGCCGAATCGAACAAGAGTGCCTGTCCGAGCCGTTCCACGGCTTCATGGGCGGAGCGGCCGGCGGAGAGCGCATTCACGCTGGCCTTGGCCACCTGCAGCGCGAGCGGCGCGTTGGCGGCGATCTTCTCGGCGAGGGTCATCGCCGCGCCCAGCGCATCTTTGTCCACGAAGACCTCGAACAAGCCCCAGCCATTGGCTTCTTCCGCTTCGACGATGCGACCGGTGAAGACCAGCTCCTTCGCCCGCCCCACCCCGACGACTCGGGGGAGTCGCCACGTGCCGCCTGCTCCCGGGAAGATCCCCAGCGTCACTTCGGGCAACCCGACGCGGGCGGTGCGAGACGCGACGCGCAAGTCACACGCCAGCGCGAGCTCCAGACCGCCGCCCAGCGCGTACCCGTCGAGGGCGGCGATGGTGGGGCGCGGGAAATCCTCCAGCCGCTGAAACAGGTTCTGGTTCACGCCCCAGAACGCTTCGGTGTGCGATCGCGCCCGCAGGTCGTTGATGTCCGCGCCCCCGGCGAACGCTTTGCCGCCCGCGCCGCTGACGATGACCGCGCGAATGT
>CAZFXD010000207.1:3357-8946 GCA_964522795.1 uncultured Myxococcaceae bacterium | reverse complement strand
ACTGGAAGTTCCAGGGCGAGTTCTGGCGCGACGAGATCGGGTACTACCAGTACACCTTGAAGCGCGGCTGCCCGGTCGCTGCCGAGTAGCGCGCCGGACCATGGGCGTGTGGTCGAAGTTCAGCGGGCCGGCGACCAGAATGAAGAATTCCGCGGTGAAGTTCAGACGAGAGGTCACAGCATGAAGATCGCGTACGTTTTGGCGGTGGGGCTTCTCATCGCGGGCGCCTCGGAAGCGCAGACGAAGAAGGCGGACAAGAAGAAGGCCGCGACGGCCGCGACTTCAAGCACGCCCGCGAAGGACGCCAAGAAGGCCGAAGAGACCCGCAAGGGGCCCGCACGCTTCAAAGATGCGCCCAAGCTGGAGGACGCGGAGAAGGAAGCGATCGCCGACGCCAAGCGCGATGAAGCCATCGACAGTCTGAAGAAGATCATCCCCAAGATCGAAGACGGGTCGCCTCAGAAGGCCGATCTTCTGTTTCAGCTCTCGGAGCTCTACTGGGAAAAATCCAAGTACCTCTACCGCCGGGAGATGGGGCGGTTTCAGGAAGACGAGAAGAAGGCCGACGAAGCCAAGAACCGGGGCGAGAAGGTCGCGGACGCCAAGGAAGACCATCGCGAGAGTGAACTGTACCGGTCAGAGACCATGCGGTTGTACGAGCTGATTCTCAAGGAGTACCCCGCGTACGAGCGCAAAGACGAAGTGCTCTTCTCGCTGGGCTACAACCTGTATGAGCTTGGCAAGCGTGATCAGGCAGTTCGCCGGTACGAGGAGTTGATCCGCAGCTACCCGGGGTCGAAGTTTGTCGGCGATACGTATGTGCAGTTGGGAAATCACTACTTCGACATCGCGGCCAATCTCGCGAAGGCGAAGGAGATGTACGAGAAGGCGTTCGCCAACCCAAACCCGAAGATTCGCTCGTACGCCCTGTACAAGTTGGCGTGGTGTGACTTCAACGCCGGCGAACACGACGCCGCCCTTCGAAAGCTTCAGAAGGTCGTCGAAGACGCCAAGGGCGTGAAGGAAATGGCCGATCTGAAGAACGAGGCGTTGAACGACACCGTTCAAATGTTCGTGCAGCTCAATAAGGCCGACGACGCGATGGCGTACTTCAAGGCCAATGCAGGAAAGAAGAAACAGATCACCTTGACCCGAAAGTTGGCGTACCAACTGGCTGAGGCGGGTCACAACGAGAACGCCATCAAGACGTTCCGGTTCATTCTCGACGACAACCCGAACGCTGAGGAAGCACCGGATCTTCAGCAGGCCATCGTGAAGAGCTTCGAGAGCCTCCGTCAACGTGATCAGGTCAAGGCTGAGATCAAGAAGTTGGCCGAGCTGTACCGGCCCGGGGCGGCGTGGTGGAAGGCCAATGAGTCGAAGGCGGCGGTGCTGCGCAATGGGTTCAACGTCGCCGAAGAGGCCATGCGCACGCTGGTGACCGACTACCACCAGGAAGCCCAGAAGACGAAGAACGTCGAGACCTACCGACTGGCCCGCGACATCTACAAACAGTACGTCGACGCGTTCGCGTCGGGCGACAACGAGGACTTCATCTCGGATTTCGCGTTCAACCTGCGTTTCTTCTACGCCGAAATTCTGTGGGCGTTGGAGGAGTGGGAGCCCGCCGCCAGGGCGTACGACACGGTCGTGGTCTTCAAGATTCCGAAGCGCGAATCGGCCAAAGAGGCGTCGAACGAGAAATATCGCCAGTCAGCCGCGTACAACGCCCTGCTTTCGTACGAGAAGCTGGTGAAGATCGATCGTGGGCAATTGCAGAAGAGCGAGATCAAGGAAGGCCAGAAGATCGACGAGACGAAGAAGAAGGGCGTGGTCGAGAAGCAGGCCAAGATTCAGAAGCGATCGGCGAAAGACCTCGAGGAGCAACCGCTCACCAAGAACGAGGAGGCCCTGGTCGCGGCGTGTGATCGCTACAACCAGCTGTACCCGAACAATCAGGATGAAATCGACGTCCGTTACCAGGCGGCGGTCATTCACTACGATCGCAATCATTTCGTGGAGGCTGCGCGGCGGTTCGGCGAAATCATTCTCAAGTTGCCGGAAGAGAAGCGCTCGCAGGAGGCGGCCGACCTCTCCATGGCCGTCTTGGAAGAGAAGCAGGAGTGGTTCGAGCTGAACAAGCTCTCGAAACAGTTCCAGGCCAACAAGCGCCTCAACAAGGCGGGCAGCGAGTTCGCCAAACGGGTGAACGGAGTCGTCGAGGGGTCGCAGTACAAGTACGTCGACGAGGTCATCTATAAGAAGGAGAAGAACGTCAAAAAGGCCGCCGAAGAGTTCCTGAAGTTCGTGCAGGAGTTCCCGAGATCGGACAACGCGGACCGTGCGCTGACGTACGCGTTGGTCATCTTCCAGGAAGCGTCGGAGTTGGACCGTGCAATCGACACCGGAGAGCGACTGCTCAAGGAATACCCGGGCTCGGCGTTCGAGCTGAAGGCGCGCTTCTCGCTAGGCAAGCTGTACGAGAAGATCGCCGCCTTCGAGAAGTCGGCCGAAGCATACGAGGCCTTCATCGCTACGTACGACGAGTGGGCGGGCCCGAAGGCCGTGGGTTTCGAGAACCTTAAAGACGTGCTCCGGAAGGAAAAAGAAAAGGAGCTGAAGGAGAAGGCGGCCAAGAAGGACGCGAAGAAGGACACCAAACCGGCCGACACCAAGGCGGCGAAGGGCAAAGGGGCGGTGGCCAGGGTCGAACCAAAGAAGCTCGACGCGAAAGAGAAGGAAGAACGCGTCAAAGAGGCCGAGAAGGAAAACTGGGTGCCTGACGCTCAGTTCAACGCGGCCCTCTGGTGGGAAGGCCTCGGCAAGTCGGACCGCGCGATCACCGCGTACACCCGGTACATGGCCCGGTTTAAGGATAAGAAGGACGTCCCCGAACTCGCGTACAACCTCGGGCTCATCTACGAGAAAGACAAGAAATGGCCGGAAGCGGCGAAGCAGTATGCGTCGTTCGTGGAGGCTTACGCGAAAGACAACCGCACCACGGAACTTCGTCGCCTCGACGCGCGTTATCGAGAGTTCCTGGCGTTCCAGAAACTCAAGAGCACGGCCGAAATGGACAAGGTGGCGAAGGAGATCATCACCGCCTACGGCAAGTTGCCGCCGGATGATCGGAAGAACGATCGCGCTCTCGCCGCGGTGGCGCACTCTCGGTTCCACCTGCTGGAACCGATGTGGAAGGCGTACACCGACATCAAGTTCAACAAGGTCTCGTCGCTCAAAGACGACCTTAAGGCCAAACTGAAGAAGATTCAGGAAGTCGAGAAGGCGTACACGGACGTGTTGGCGATCGGATCGGGCGAGTACGGCATCGCGGCGTTGACCCGCATCGGGATGGCGTACGCGGACTTTGCGCAGAACCTCCTCGATTCGCCGGACCCCAAGAAACTCGATGAGGACCAGCTGGCGATGTACCGAGGCGAACTCGAAAACCGTGCGTTCCCGCTTGAAGAGAAGGCCATCGAGGCGCTCGAGAAGGGGCTCGCCAAGAGCTACGAGCTGGCCGTGTACAACGAGTGGACGTTGTTGGCGCAGGACAAGTTGAACAAGTACCGACCAGGTGCCTACGGGAAAGCCAAAGAGGTTCCGTTCCGAGGGTCGGAGGTGTTTGTGACGGCCGCTGCCGAGAAAGTGACGACTGACGCCCGGCCCCTGGCCCCGGCGCCCGTTCCCGCTGCGCCCGCCGCGCCAGCACCGGCACCGGCGAAAGGAGCTCCATAATGAGCGCGAAAATTCGAGTCCTCGTTGGGGCGGCCACCGCCATGGCGGTCGTCGGGTGCGCAACCACCCAGACCGCTGCAAAGCCTGAGTCCGCCGCTGCGGCCGCTGATGTCGCGACCAACGCCGCGTCGGCTCCGGCAGATTCGTTCGATCGCGCGATCGCAGATCTCGAAGCGGGTCGCGCGGCTGCCGCGGAGCCGGTGTTCGCGGCAGCGGTAGAGAAGAACCCCACGTCGACCGCAGCGCAGTTCAACCTCGGCCTCAGCCTTGAGCGCCAGGGCAAGCTCGTCGAGGCGGAAAAGGCCTACGAGAAGGCCTTGTCACTCGACAGCAAGCACCGCTCCGCGACCTTGAATCTCGGTCGCGTCCTGCGCCTGCAAGACAAGTTTGACCGCGCCATCTCGCTGTACGAAGCGGCGCTCAAGACGCCCGGGAATGAACACGACGTCTCATTGCTCAACAACCTTTCCGTCGTCTATCGACTGGCGAAGAAGTTCGACCTCGCGGAAGGGGCGGTTCGCCATGTGCTGGAGCGAACCAAGGACAACCCAGAAGCGTATAAGAACCTGGCGCTCATCTATTACGACCAGGGCAACTACCGATTGGCCGAGTTCGTGAGCGCGAACGCCAAGAAGCTCGATGACAAGGATCCGGGGCTCTACAACACCCTGGGCATGATCTATTTGAAGATGGACGACCGTCGGTCGGCGCTGGGCGCGTTCCAGAAGGCCGTTGCCCTGAACGACAAGTTCGCGGCGGGGCACGCGAACCTTGGCGCATTGGCGCTTTCGTTCCGCGACTACGGCACCGCGGAGAAGGAGTTTGCCCGGGCGACCGAGCTTGACCCGACGGTGTACGAAGGGTTTCTGGCGTACGGCTACGCGTTGGACGGACAGAAGTCGCGCGATCCAAAGAAGGGCGTCGCGGCGGGCCAGATGTTTGAGCGCGTGCTGTCGATGCGGGCAGATCTGCCCGACGCCATCTGTGGGGCCGGTTGGGCCTACGCGGTCGACAAGACCACGAGCGACAAGGCGATCGCGTTTCTGGAGCGCTGCAAGGCGCTACCCAGCTCGACGCCGCAAGATCAGCAGGCGATCGACGCCAAGCTGAAGACCATCGCGGCGATGCAGAAGGCCGGCACGCCCGCGCCAGCGCCGCAGCAGAAAGAGAAGCCCAAGTCGAACGCGGCCGGGGCAGCCCTGCTGGATAAGGTCTCGGAAGATGCGGCGAAAACCGAGGGCGGCGCGCCGGCCCCGGAACCAGCAGCACCGCCGGCCAAGTAGCCGTCACGGCGTCGCTCCCCGGTTGCGGAAAACCGTGCCGCCGGGCGTGACATTAAGTGCGAAAGATCTCTAGTATCCGCGCGCTTTTAGGGAACCAGGGCCGCGGCTGTGGTGTCGATGGTTTTCACGGGAGTTGAGGCGATGATTCGACGGATTGTGGTGGTGACGGTGTTGGTGTCCACAGGCGCGTTCGCCCAGGGCAAGGTCAACGTGGTGCAGGAAGCCGACAAGACGGTGTTCCGCAAGAAGACCGTCGTCGACTTCACGGATGTCACGGTTGAAGGCGAACTCACCAAGCCCGAAGGCAGCTACGCTCTCACTAAGAAACAGACGCGGTTCAAGAGCTTGATCAAGGTGCGCGAGAACTTCGTGCCGGAACTGCAGAAGTCGGTCGATCACCTCTAACGCCAGCGCCGCTCGGTCGTACGCGAGGAATTCTCCATGTCCAAGAAACCCATTACCGTCAGCATTCGGAACCCCGATGGCAGCGAGACCCAGTCGTCGTCGGATCTCGAGAGCGTCATCGTCGGCTCTGGCGTCGGCGCTGCCATTCGCCTTTCGGACCCGA
>CAZFXD010000207.1:347-3347 GCA_964522795.1 uncultured Myxococcaceae bacterium | reverse complement strand
GAAGGTTTCGAATCTCCACGTGATGCTGAAGGTGGAGAAGAACGGCAACATCACGGCCATCGACCTCGGCAGTGAACACGGCACCAAGTATCGCGAAGAAGTGATCACCGGGCCCGTGACGCTCGCCTCGGGCGACATCCTCGAAGTCGGTGCGTCTCGGTTGCGCGTGCTGTTCGGTGACTCGCCTGCGGCGGGGAAGCACGCCGGCGCCGAAGTGATGAAGACGGAGCAGGTGGCGACGGAGTTGATGGCGACGGAGGTCGTGGAGACCCCGAAGAGCTCCAAATCGACACGAAAGCCTGCGCCTCAGATGGAAGACCGGGCGCTGGCCGGGACCGGAAGGAACGCCGCCCGCGTGTTCAATGAGACGCTCCCGCCTGAAGCCACTCCGGCGCAGGATTCGAAAGTGCTGCAGGTCGCGCTGGTGTGGGGCGACACCATCATCGACGTGAAGCACATCGCTGAAAAATCGGCGGTGACCATCGGTGCTGGGGCCGGGAACACGTTCACGGTGTTCAGCGAGTCACTCGGTGATTCGTTCGTGTTGGCGCAGGCTCAGGAACAGTCGACGCTCATCAACGTGCCCAACGGCGCGGGCCTGGTGTTGTCGCAGCGTGGCGACACGCACAAGACCCGGGAGCAGCTGAAGAACGAAGGCAAGCTGCGGGTGGGAACGAACGGGCAGGGTGAGGCCGTCGAGTTGGCTCTTCACGATCGCGCTCAGGTGTCGCTGGCCGAAGTCGCGTTCATCATTCGCTACGTTCGGCCGAGCGCCGCGGTGTCGGTCAGCCGACTGGATGACGCGGACTACACGTTCTTCAAGATCGCCTCGGCCTGCGTCATGGCGTTCTTCGCCATGGTGGCCGCGATTCTCCTCGCCCCGCCTCTCGACGGCACCAACGCCGACGACATTTTTCAGAACCCTTCGAAGTACGTGAAGATGCTCGTGAAGGCTGAGAAGAAGCAGGAGATCAAGAAGCTCAACCTTTCCGGAGTGAAAGAAGGCGAGAAGGCGAAGGACAAGGAAGGCAAGTTCGGCAAGCAAGACGAAAAGAAGAAAGAGGCGGACCCGTCGAAGAAGGGCGCCCCCATCGTCGATGCGAACAAGCGCGAAGAGGATCGCAAGAAGGTGATGCAGGCGGGTTTGCTGGCGGCACTGGGCAACGGTGCGGCGTCGAACGTCCTGGGCCCCGGTGGCCTCGGGACCGGCATCAACAACGCGATCGGTGGCCTGCAAGGTGGCGCTGGCCTGGGTGACGCGCAGGGCGTGGGCGGTCTCGGCTCCCGCGGGACCGGCGCCGGCGGCGGTGGCAATGGCCTCGGGCTGGGTGGCCTCGGCACCAAGGGTGGCGGTCGCGGGGCCGGCGGCTACGGGTCGATCGACCTCGGCGGCCGCGGCAAAGATGTCACGCGCATCGTGCCTGGTAAGACCACGGTCGTGGGTGGCCTTTCCAAGGACCAGATCGACAAGGTCATCAAGCGGCACCAGAGCGAAATCAAGTACTGCTTCGAGCAGGAGATGAACAAGGACCCCAACATGGCCGGCAAGGTGGCTGTGTTCTTCACCATCGACCCGACGGGCGCCGTCTCTGACGCCACCGTGTCCGAGACGACGCTGAACAGCTCGAATGCGGAGAACTGCATGCTGAGCCGCATTCGTCGCTGGAAGTTTCCAGAACCTCAGGGCGGCGGCGTGGTCCAGGTCACGTACCCCTGGGTGTTCAAGGCCGCAGGGACAGCGGGCGAGGAATAGCAAGATCGCACGGTCAGGCCGTCGTTTTGCGTTGGCGCCATGACCCCGCGTGGGTATGGTGCCGCGCCGTTCGCCGTCGGAGGAATCGTGCGCAACCTCGTGATTGTCCTCGCCGTTCTCGCTTCGTCCCTCGCGTCGGCAGCGGCGCCCTCTGAAGGAGTCCCGCTCGCGGTCCGACGCGGGTTCTTTACTGAGACCGACGTTGGCGGCTTCGTGGCGTTCGGCGGGCAGGATGGCTACTCGAACCTGACGCCGTTTCTGCAACTCGGCGTCGGCTACGACGTTCTCGAACACCTTGAGATCGGCGTTCACGTCGGCATCGGAGCCAGCGCGCAGAACTGTTTTTCGAAACGCAACGCCAAGGGCGACTGCGTCCCCACCGCGACGGCCTCCACCGGGACCTCGGCCGTGGTGCTGTCCGACAACTTTACGGTCACGTTCGTGAGCGTGTCGGCCGCGTACTTGTTCCAGTTGGCGGAGCGGTTCTACATCGCGCCCAAGCTGGTCGGAGGCATCACCCTCCTCGATCCCGCGCCGGTGCAGGATGCGAGCGGCAATCTGGTGCGCTTTGGAGCGCACATCGGCGCCGCGATTGGGCTCGAGTATGCCACCAGCATGGACCATTTTTCGGTCGGAGTTGATGTGACGTTCCGCGCCATCCTGGGCCCGAACATCTTCGCGCTGCAGTTCTACCCGCGCGTCAAATACACCTTCTAGCCGGCGGGTCCTGCGATGGACTGGTACGGCCTCTCCCGCGTCGTTGGCGAACAGGGCGTGCTTCCGCAGCGCGCGCAGGTGCTCGACCCCTCGCTGCCCATTCGTCCGGGCGAGTTGGTGATTGACGTCGAATCGCTCAACATCGATGCGGCGTCCTTCAAACAACTGAAAGACGAGGCGCGGGGTAACGCACAGGCCATCGGCGAGGAGGTGCTCCGCATCGTTCGGTCGCGCGGGAAAATGCACAACCCCGTGACCGGGTCGGGCGGCATGCTGATCGGGCGCGTGCGCGAGATTTCACGGGAACACCCCGCGATTGGGAAGCTCGCCCCGGGCGATCGCATCGCCACGCTGGTCAGCCTCACGCTGACGCCGCTGTCGATCACCGCGATTCGAGCCGTGCACCAGAGCGTCGACCGGGTGGATGTCGAGGGGCACGCCGTCCTGTTTCCCAGCGGCATTTATGCTCGGCTCCCGGGCGACATTCCGGACACCGCGGCGCTGGCCGCACTGGACGTCTGCGGCGCACC
>CAZFXD010000207.1:0-337 GCA_964522795.1 uncultured Myxococcaceae bacterium | reverse complement strand
GGCACGTTCCTGATGGTCCCCGGGCCGTTCCCGGTTGATGTCCGTCACAATTCCAAAATCTTCCGCGAGAAACTCGCCGCCTGGGCGGACCGGAAACTCGGCCGCCGCTGGACGGGAGGCCCGGGATGACCGTCCTCGTTTTTGGCGCGGGGAAGAGTGGGACCCTCTCGCTCGCCCAGGCGCGAAAATCGCTCGGTGGGCAGGGGAGGTTGTTAGCCGTCGATGTGTCCCCTCACGCCATCGACGGGCTGAAGACGCTGAACCTGTGCGACGCCGGCTTTGCCGCCGATGCCACCAACGCCGTGAGAGTCCTCGAATTGGTGACCGAGGCGACCGG
>CAZFXD010000206.1:6568-9024 GCA_964522795.1 uncultured Myxococcaceae bacterium | reverse complement strand
ACGGGCTCAAGCGCGCCACCGACGTGATGATCGCGGGCAAGGTGGTGCTCATCGCGGGCTTCGGCGACGTGGGCAAGGGCTGCGCGCAAGCCGCGCTGGGCCTGGGCGCTCGCGTGATGGTGACTGAGATCGACCCCATCTGCGCGTTGCAGGCGGCGATGGCCGGGTACCAGGTGCTGACGATGGAGGAAGGCGCTCCGCAGGCGGACATCATCGTGACCGCCACGGGCTGCGCCGACGTCGTCACCGGCGCGCACATGAAGATGATGAAGGACGGCGCCATTCTCGCCAACATCGGCCACTTCGACAGCGAGATTGAAGTGTCGTGGCTGGAGAAGAACCCCGAAATCCGCGAGGAGAACATCAAGCCGCAGGTGGACCAGTTCATCTTCCCCGACGGCAAGCGGCTCACCCTGCTCGCGCGCGGTCGCCTGGTGAACCTGGGCTGCGCCACGGGCCACCCGAGCTTCGTGATGTCCAACTCGTTCACCAACCAGACCATGGCGCAGCTCGCGCTCTGGGGCGCGCTGGACACGGGCACCAAGTTCGAGACCGGGAAGGTCTACGTGTTGCCCAAGAAGCTCGACGAGAAGGTCGCGCGTCTGCACCTCGGCAAGGTCGGCGCGAAGTTGACCACGCTCACCACCAAGCAGGCCGAGTACCTCGGCGTGCCCACCGAAGGTCCGTACAAGCCGGACCACTACCGCTACTAGGCAAGCGGTCGCTTTGAGTTCCGAACGCCTCCGGGTCCCGCGCGGACTCGGGGGCGTTTTGTTTTTCTGGAATCCGGCGCGCCCTCGCCAGGCGCACTCGCCGCCTATTGACCCCGCCGAGCCCCGCCGCCACCAGCGCTGGTTGCCCAGACGACGGTCCCCGTGGCATGTGGTGCCCGCTTCTCGGGGAGGTCGAAATGCGATCAAACATTCTGCTGCTTGCGTGCCTCGTCACGGCCTGTGGTGCCGGCGTCGCGCCCCGGTTTGACTCGGCCCTGGCGCCTGAGGTCACCGTACTGCCGCCTCGAACCGAGTACATCGGCCCCGCGAAGCTGGTGGACCTGAATCCGGATCCACACGTGGTCGAGGTGAATATCGAAGCTGGTGTCGCGGACATTGCGCTCTCGAGCACGCGAACCGTTCGCATGTACGCCTACAACGGACAGGTGCCCGGCCCGCTGCTGGAAGCCACGGCGGGGGACAAGGTCATCGTCCATTTTCTCAACAACCTGCCTGAACCCACCACGGTGCATTGGCACGGGTTGAGAATTCCCGACGCGATGGATGGCAACCCACGCCTCCAGAATCCGATTCCGAGAGGCGGCTCGTTCACCTACGAGTTCACGGTCCCTGAGGCGGGAACGTTCTGGTACCACCCCCACGTCCGAGCGAACGAACAGGTGGAGAAGGGCCTCCAGGGGACCATCATCGTGCGTCCGGCGAACGCTTCCGAGGAGCCGCATTTCGCCGCCGAGCGATTCATCGTGGTGGACGACGTGCTCCTGAACGGCGCGCAATTCGTTCCGTTCATGACCGCGCATATGGAAGCGATGAGCGGCCGCATGGGGAATACGCTCCTCGTCAACGGTCAGATTCCGACTCAGCAAATCTCGGTGCCCAAGAACAGGGTGGAACGCTGGCGCATCGTGAACACAGCCAACGCGAGAACGATGAAGCTGAGCCTGACAGGCGCCACCTGGAGGGTCATCGGAACGGACGGCGGACTGCTCCCGAAACCGTACGCCGTCGACAGACTCGAAATTGCCGTGGGACAACGGTTCGAGATGGAAGTGACGTTCGCCAACGAGGGCCCAGCCCAGTTGCTCACCTGGGTGCTCGTCGCAGTGGGAAACACCGCTCAGGAAAAGTCCTTCCCGCTCATCGATGCGACCGTGAGGTCTGACTCGGAGCGCTGGCCCACCGTGGAGTGGAGCATTGCGCCCCCGGTATTTCGCGAGGTGGTGGCCGACGCGACGTTCGACCTGGACGCGATGAGTGACCCGACACACGGCTTGATGTGGATGATCAACGGCCAGTCACACCCAACCGCTCCGCTCTTCACGTTCACCAAAGGGCAGGTGGTGCGCATGCACATCGTCAACCATGTCGGCATCGAGCATCCGTTTCACCTGCATGGGCAGTTCTTTGAGGTGCTGGACGCGCGTCAGCCCGGGTTCAAGGATGTGGTGCTGATTCCACCCAACAGCGCCGTCGACGTGGCTGCGCGCCTCGACAACCCGGGCCAGTGGATGGTGCACTGCCACATTCTCGAACACGCTGAACTCGGCATGATGGGCGAGATTCGAGTCATGGACACCCCGCAGCGGTAACAACGCCAGGCCTGGGGCCCTACACCGACATCCATGTAGGTGCGCGCTCGAATGAGTCAGGGCAACCGGCTCGTCGTTTCGCCGACAATCCCCATGAAGCTCGAGTGCCCCCATGAGCCTTGTTGACCAAATC
>CAZFXD010000206.1:0-6468 GCA_964522795.1 uncultured Myxococcaceae bacterium | reverse complement strand
CCCTACGCCCGACACTTCGACGTCCCCGCGACGACGGGGAACGAAGCCACTTCGACGCGCGAAGTGGCGCGCGGCCAGGAGGTCGCCCGGGAGCAAGCCAACGCCGCGTCCGACGCCATGGACCGGGCGCACCGTCGGCCCTTCGAACCCACAGACGACTCGCTCGCGTCGCACGTGGCCGCCGAGGTGAAGAAGCTCGCCCCCGACTACCGTGAGTTCGCGCTCGCCGGCGCCGAACACCCCGCCCCCGCGTGGCCAATGTCCCAGGCCATCGCCGGTGAGCTCGACCACGCCGCGCTGACCGGCGACTACACGCGCGTCGACCAGATGTTGAATTCGCTGCAGGGCGATTGGCAGCCGGGCCCCAACGGCGTGGGCGGGTACGCCACGCACCCCCTGGCCGCGCACGGCGACCACCAGAACCGCTTCTACGACGACAACGCGTGGATTGGCCTCGACCTGATGCAGGCCTACCGGCAAACCGGGAACAAGAAGTACCTCGAGCGCGCCGAGGCCCTGGTCCCCTTCATGCGCACCGGGTTCGTCGAAGGCGGCGGCATTCGCTGGAATGAACAGGATTGGACGGCCGACGCCTCGGGCGCCACGTTGAACACCGCCGCGGTGGCGCCGTCGATGCAGTTCTTCCTCGCGCTTCACGAGGCCACGCAGAAGCCGGAGTACCTCGACGACGCCCGACACATGGAGCGCGGGCTCGACAAGCTGCGCGGCCTCGACGGCCTCTACCGCGACAACCTGAAGATCTCGAACCCGGCCGACGACAACCCAGGGCGCCAGCGGCCCTTCAGCTACAACCAGGGCGCTTCGCTTGGCGCGTACCTCCAGCTGGCGGACGCCACGAAAGATCCCAACGAGAAGCAGCACTACCTGGACCTCGCGCAGCAGACAGCCAACGCCTGGCTCGACAAGTGCGACCAGGACCCGAGCCTGATGTGGGGCCACTCCCCTTCCTTCAACGCCATCTTCTTCCGCAACCTGATGAAGCTCGACACCGTGCGCCCCAACCCGCGCGCGTACGAAGCGCTGAACAACTATGTCGAAGACCTGCAGCGCTACGCCGTCGACCCTGCATCGGGACAGCTGACCAGGCACCTTCCGCCCGAGGTCGCCGAAGCTCAGGGGGTGCCGCCTGAACTGCGTGGGCACCCGGGCTTGCGAAAGATGCCGGACGGCCGCTGGGTCGAAGCCGGGCGGTACGACGCGTACGACTCGACGCTCATCGATCACGGTGCGTACCTGCAGTTGGTGTCGCTCCGCGGAATGAGCGACGCGCAGCTGAAACAGGTCGCCTGAGCCCGCCTCGGCGCTGACGAACCATTTCGACGCTCATCGGTGCGTGCTAGGCACCGCGCCGTTCGGGGGTCGCCTTGAAACGCGCGTCAGTCACGCTCTTGTTGTCATGCCTCGCCTGTGCCGCGTGCGGGTCGAACGCCCCGGTCGTCTTGAAGGGAACCATCGGCCCCGAAGGCGGCTCGCTCAAGGCCAGCAACGGCCTCGAGTTCGTAGTTCCGGCGGGCGCGCTGGCCGCGAAGACGAGCTTGACGCTCACGCAGCTCGACGCGAAGTCGTTCACCGACGGCACCGCGGTGGCGGGAGTGTTGATGGAGCCGTCGGGGCTGCAGTTCGCTCAGCCCGCCACGTTGACGGTTCCGCTGCCAGAGGCCTGGCCCGCCGACGCGACCGCCGTAGAGTTGGAGTTCAAGACCACCGCGGCTGGCGCGTACGAGACCGGCCGGGAACTTCAGCTCTCCGCAGACAGAAGGAAGGCCACGTTCGAGGTGAGGCACTTCTCAGGGAAAATCTGCGCCAAGAACTGTCACGCCGGCACCCGGGAGTTTCTCCGCGCGCGGTTCCGGGAACGCGGGTGCTGCGCCGACGAAACGAATCGGCTGGTGAAGGCGAAGTTCCCCACCGTGCCGCAGGGCGCGTCCTGTGAGTACGTCGACGAGCAGTCCATCCAGGCGGTGCTCGATACGTTCTTCGACGACATCGGAGGGTGGGACGAGGGGCAAGACGTGCCGTCGGCGACGTTGGCCCAGATGGTGTCGGCGGCCAACGAGGGCCGTCAGGTCGCCATCGCGTTCAAGCAGACCGCCTTCGGGTCACGGGAAGGGACTCATCACTTCTATTCGCGCGTCGCCCACACCACGGTGCTCGAGTTCAAAGACGGCGAGTGGAAGATTCGAAACGCGGTGGTCGCGGGCAATGACGTGCTCAAGGCCCTTGGAGGAACGAACCTCGCCTGGTGGCCGCTGGCCGACTTGAATGGCTTTCGCAAAGCGCGGCAGGGCGTCGCCGTCGAGGTGCAGGCGTGCGGGAAGCCCGGCTGCCTCGGCCCCGTCGGCATCGACCCCGGCGACCCGGCCTACCCGTACCTCCCCCTCGACACGCGCGCGATTCCCTGGGGCGCCGTGCGCATCTACGTCGAGTCCACGGGACATGCCTGCTGGGTGCCACCGGGAACCACCGTGAGTCCCACTGCCTGCGGAATGGGCGGCAGCCCCTGCGCCGTGGGAGATGCGTGCTTGTGGTGCATCGACAGCGCCACGGCCACCTTCTCAGGGCTGTCCCGGCCCGAGAACAACGGGCGCAGTACGATGCAGGGCTTCTTCGACCTGGAGTGGACGGACGCCAACAACGTCAAGACGGGCTTCCTCGCGCTGGATGATGCGACCAACATGTCATCCATCACCTGCTGGCTGCACGACAACGCGACCAACAAACCGAACGCCAACCAGACGCTGCTCGACGTATCCATCCCCAGCGCGCGGGGAGGTACTTTCTTCCGGCCAGGCGACGGGAGCGGCGCGGCGACGTGCAACATCACGGCTCGATTCTCCGGCAACGACATCATCGGGACAGTCTCGATGGCGTCCACGGAACACCCGAGCACGGTCATCGGCCGCTTCGCTGGCACCTGGAGCACTGACGCGGGGTGCCCGAAGGCGCCGTAGTCATGCGCGCCTCTTGACGGTGTTTCGCAGGAAGCTCCGAAAAAAAATCGCCCGGCACGAGAGGCGAACCTCCCGGCCGGGCGACGAACTTCAGCGATTCGAAACTGGCTTCAGGCGGCCTTGCGGGCCTTGAGCACCGTGTCCACGTACTTCACGCCGGTGGACGTGATGTGGCGACCCTTCTTGGTCTGCTTCGCGTAGCCCGTGTGCTCACGGAGCGCCTTGGCCGCGTTGGGGGCCAGGTACTTCACGCCGTGCAGCGCCCAGAACTTCGAGGTGATGCCGCTGGTCACTTCCACGTCGTCGTGACGAAGCAGGTAGAGCGGAATCAGGCTGCGGAGCAGCTGGTCCTTCTTCAGGCCCGCCTTCACCAGCTCCTTGCGGCGCGGGTGCGACTCGAGCGCCGCGACCAACCGGTCGAGCGCGTCGGGGACCACGAGGCGAAGCGGCGTGCGCTTCGGCGCCTTGGTCTTCGTCGCCGTGCGCTTGGTGGCCGCGTGCTTCGTCGCCAAACCGAGGCGTCGCTCAAGGACCAACAGTCGCTTGTCGAGGTACTGCTCCAACCCGACAATCTCGAACTTACCGCCCTTCACTTTGCGCGCTTTAAACGCCATGTCGTCAACTCCTCCAAAAGTGTGGAGCGGGCACCTAACTACAAGCGGATCCGCGGCGGAAGCCGAAAAATCGGCCCTGGATCCACTTCTTGCCGAGGTGTGCCATCGCCGGGTACGTGGAGTCTTGATGCGCGCAAGTCTTCTCATCGCCTGGTGGAGCCTCGCTGCGACGGCGGCACCGCCACACCTTCCTCGCGGCGCTACCGCGGCGGCGTGGGTGCCCAGACTCGAAGCGCTCTCGGAGTGGAAGCCGTTTCTCGAGACGACCTCTCCCCGCTCCTCGGTGCTGCGCGCGGGCGCGCTGGGGGACGCTGCGTTCGCGCTGTTGCGGGTGGATCCCTTCGACCCGGTCTCGCTGACCGCCGCGGGCATCGACGCCACGTCCGGGTCCACCACCTCCTTCGTGCGTGAGCTCACCGTCACCTGTTTCTCCGTCAAGGACACCGCGGCGTTTGATCGCGCGGTCGAAGCCCAGCTCGCCACGTTGGGCACGCCCTGGAGCAAGGCGGTGGGCGCCGCGCGGGTGAGCGGGAGTCGCGACCCCTTGAACCGCGTGCTCGGTGGCGCTGCGCGTCTGGGCAAAGAGGCTTGCGTCGCCGCGGGGCAGGACTCCGCGTTCGAAGCCCTGCTGCTGGAACTCCCTGCCGCGCTCAAGTCGTCCACCCTTCCCGCCGGTTTCAAGACCGCGGCTTCGTTGAAGGGCTCGGTGTTTCTCATTCGCGGGGCGGACGCGATTGGCCTCAAGGCTCTCCACCGAACGTTGACCGCTGACGCCAACGTCGCGCCCCGTGGAACCGTCGCCGTCTCGCGCGCCAGGCCAGGCGTCTTCGGCCCTCCGTCAGCCAGCGCGCTCGCGTCGTTCCGCGCCCATCTCGACAACCCCTCGGCTGAGCGTCTGGTGAACGACATTTCGAAGGCGGTGGCATTCGGGTGCCCGGGGTGTGACCCCTCGCTGGTGCAGAGTGCGCTCCGAGCGCTCCTCAAGGACGCCACTGGGCAGGTGTGGGCGCTGGCTTCATCGCTCGACGTGCGAAAGCTCGTCGGGACTCGCGCGGCCCGCCTCGCGTCGGCGCGCGGAGCCATTCTGCTCGAGACCAGAAACTCCGCCGGAGCGGAAGGGGCCTTGAAGAGCCTCGCGGCGCTCACCGGTGCGACGCTCACGGATGGGCGACTGACGATTCCGTGGGGCACCGACAAACTGGTCGCCGAGGTGCGCCAGACCGTCCTCGGCGTCGCGACCGACCCGACCTCGCTGGAGGAGGCATTCGCCCGCGGCCAGGAGAGCGCGGCCGACCTGGCGCACGGCCTGGAGTTCCGGTTCAACGCCGCGGTGGCCTCGAAGACCTTTGGCTCCGTGGGCCTGGGCGAAGTGCTGGGCATGCCCGAGCTGGCCGGCTTCTACGCAGCGGGGACCGAGCTGTTGCCGCTCCTCGGCGTCACCGAAGAGCTGTCCGGCTCCATGGACACTCAGAAAGATGGCCGCCAGCGGGTCAGCGTCACGTGGCGCCTTGCCAGCCCGAAGTCCGCCCTGCCTTAGTTTCTGCTGCGCGGCGAGCTCGACCCAGCACCGCCCGGTGCTACAGCGCTGGAGGCCACAGACCCCCAGAGTTAGTGTGGACACATGGCGAGAATTTCCGACAAAGACCGAGTCCTGAGGATGCTGGAGAACTCAGAACGCGGCGAGTGTAGCCGGCGCGATATTTTGGAGACGCTCGGGATTTCCCTCGAGCGCTTCGCCACTGTTCGCGAGGATCTTCTCGAGGACGGCAGCGTCGAAACCATCAGTGGTCGGCTCGGAGGGCTCCGCCTCGTCTTGAGTTCGCGCACGACAAAACGTCGGCACGAACAGAAGCACGCGCCCGCCACGAGCGCGCCCGAATCAGCTCTCTACGCGCCGTTTGAGAAGTACCTCCTTCACGTGGGCGAAGCCGAGGAAGACGCAACTCAGAGCCGCAGCATCGTCGTCAGAACTCACAAGCAGCGCCGAGGGAAATGGGAGCGGCCAGACCTTGTGGAAGTCCGGGTTGCACCGCTCCCAATGATCGGACAATGGGATCTCCGAGTCATCGCATACGAGTTGAAGCGTGCTGACGCCTGGAGTGTCGACTCCGTCCTGCAGGCGGCCTCGTATGCCGAGTTCGCGCATGAATCCTGGCTTGTGGTGCCGGCCGCGAAGAACACCGCGTGGGATGAACATTTTGGCCGCGAGGTGATTTCAAAAGCCGCCCAGTTTTCGATCGGCCTTGGCTCGTTTTCGGCGCGCGATGGCATTCTGACGAAACACACCACAGCTCGAATCCAAACACCGGCCGCCGAGCGCGTGCACGAATGGCTGTCTGGACTGATCGAGGGAGAGCAGGCGAAACGACTCGCCGAAAACATCCGGTGGGCGAAAGCGAAGGCCGACGCAGCTGGCGCGTGACTTGTTCTTCTGCAGCGTTCTCCTGGGGAACGCTCGGCGCAGGGACGAGAGAGGTTGCCAGCCCGAAGTCCGCCGCCCCGTGATAGACGGCGGCCATGTCCGAACGACTCGACGCTGATCCCCTTCGAGCCCGCCTGCTGGCCCTCGAAACCCTCGCCGAACAAGGCGGCGGTGCAGAGCGAGTGGCCAAACAACACGAGGCGGGAAAACTCACCGCGCGCGAGCGGATTGAGCTGCTGCTCGACCCCGGGAGCTTCGAAGAGCTGGACAAGCTCGTCACCCACCGCGCCACCGACTTCGGCATGGCGGATAAGAAGATTCCCGGCGACGGCGTCGTCACCGGCCACGGCAAGGTCGACGGCCGTCCGGTGTTCGTCTTCGCTCAGGACTTCACTGTGTTCGGCGGTTCGCTGTCGGGAGCGTACGCGCAGAAGATCTGCAAGGTGATGGACCTCGCCGC
>CAZFXD010000205.1:0-9106 GCA_964522795.1 uncultured Myxococcaceae bacterium | reverse complement strand
GTCGCGCCCCCGCCAGCGCCGCCGCTCCCCGCAAAGCCCCCGGCGCCACCGGTGCCGCCGCCTGCGCTCCCGCCCGTGCCGCCGCCGGTCCCTGTGTCAAAAGGGGCGACGTCGACGATGCGGGTCGCTCGACTCGACTCTCCGTTGGGACCGACGACGGTCAGCGTCACCACCGTCGTGCCCACCGGGAAGGTCGCGTTGGCCGTCTTTCCGGTCTGCGTTCCAGCGGCGCTCTGCCACGTGTAGCTCGTAATCGTCCCCGTGGAGGCCGACGCGTCGAGCGGCACAGCCACTCCGGCATCGGGCGCAGACGACGTCACGCAGACGTCGTCACCGGCGACCGCCACCACGGGCCCCAGGTATTGCTCCACGGGGAAGTTGACCGCGATGGGGTTCTTCCACACGCGCATCACCGGCGTCCCCGAGCCGAACCCGGGCGCGGTCCACGCCGGGTTGGTCGAATACGCGCGGCGCCCATCGGCCGCGCGCACGAACTCCAGGAGCTCCACGGTCTCGGGCGCGCTCACGGAGAGCGGGAGCGCGTAGAAGAGCGGTGGCAGGTTGCTCGCCGCGCCGAGCAACAGCTGCGGGCTGCGGCACGACGCGCCGCTCCACGTCACCGCCTGCGTCCCCGGCATCGGGCGGTCGGGGGCAAGAAAGGCGATGAAGGGAGACACGTCGGTGGGGCGCAGGCCGGTCTTGGTGACGAGCGTCGCGCCTCGCAGCGCGTCGGGCGCGTACACCGGTACCGGCATGAAGAGGCGGTCGTCGGCCAGGTCCAGCTTGTAGAGCAGCTGGTTGTAGTCGTAGCGCGGCGTGGGCACGAAGTTGGTGAAGGCGAACGACTGGGTGTACGTGCCCTCGAAGTAGACGAGGCGGCCGCCCGCCTTGTCCCAGTGGGCGTGCCGCGCCGGGAGGTACATGGTGCTGCCCGGGTGCTCGGCCACGTTGCGGTACCAGACGAACGGCCCCATGGGCGTATCGCCCTCGCCGTACACCACGTCGCCGGAGTGGAAGCCGAGGAACCCGGCGCGGGTGGTGAAGTGGAGAAACCGCTTTCGGTACGCGTTCCACTCCATCTGGCCGAGGAGCGACGCGGGAATGAGGCCGCCGTCGACCATGTCGCGCGCGTGGCCGGCGAGGCACTGCGCTTCGGTGATGAAGCCCCCGTCGCAGTCCTGGCGCGCCAGCTCCCGCGCCCCCTTCTTCCACCCGTAGCGGACGCCGCCGTCGCCCTCGCGGTCCACCACCGGCGCGGGAATGATGACGCCGCCATCCGCGCGGCGGGTGAGCACGGAGCTGCCGGCGACGAAGGGCGAGTAGCTCTCGTACGCGCCCGCGTCGTACATCGCCTCGGCGAGGGCGGGCACGCGGGTGGCGCCGATGAAATAGACGTACCCTGCGTCGCCGTGCCACACCTTGTGCGCGTGGCCGTGCGGGCCCGGGTCCAGGAAATCGGTGGCGTAGTCGCTGAAGCGGACCACCTTCTCGAACACCTGCGTGGTGTCGTTCCACTTCGCGATGCCGGTTTCTTCCGGCACGTCGAGGGCCCCGGCAATCTCCTTCATGTAGAGCGCCAGGAGCGTCTCGTTGCCGTTCTTGTCGTTCACCGCCACCAGCGCGCCGGTCCACACCGGGCCGCCTCCGTCGACGGTGGGGAGCGGGCAGGCTGGCCGGACAAAGCCGCTGTCGGCCACGAAGTAGTTGAAGTTCACGCCCTGCTCGATGTCGAGCCCACCCGCGTCAGCGAGCGAGTAGGTGGCCACGCTGGTGTAGAAATTCCCGAACGCGAACGGCGCCTGCAGCGTGTCCCCCCACGCGCTGTACCCCTGCCCTTTGTAGAGGGCGCTCTCCGAACCATCCTGCCCGATGACGCGGCCGGCGTTGACCGGGTTGGCGAGCGGCACAGGGAGATTCATGAGCACGCTGTCGCGGTAGATGCCCTGCCCGGTGAGCCGGTAGAGGCGCTCGGCGACGTTGGTGCGGTCCAACTTCACGGTGACCGAGCCGCCGCGCTTCGGCGTCATCAGCACCGTGGTGCCGCCGTCCGCCAGCGTGCGGTAGCCCTGCGAGAAGACGTCGAAGGGCCGGCCGGCGTCGAACCACACCGGCTCGAAGTACGCGACTTCGCCCGCGCTGTCGGAGACGTAGAGGTGGCGGCCGTCGTTGACGCGCACCAGCGGAATGCCGCGGCCCGAATCCGCGTCGAGAAATCGCATGCGGAAGTAGTCGCCCGGGGCAGGCACGCCCCAGAAGAGCTTGGTCGCTTCACTGATGTCGCCGGCGTCCGAAGCCACCGAGGGACCGCCGGCGTCCGGCAGCCGGTCCATGAGCAGCGTGCCCTGACCTCCGTCGTAGGTGATGAACTGCTGGCCGATGATGCCGAAGAAGCCGGCCTGGCCCATGTACCCCTTCTTCGTCGGCGTGAAGAAGACGGTGGTCTCCATCAAGCCGGGCTCGAAGAAGGCGGCGTACCCGGTGGAGTCGGTGCGGAACCGGAGGTTGCCGGTGGTCTCGATTTGGACGTCGGCGAGTGGAACACCGGAGTCGCGGTCGACGGCCTTGAGGGCGAATGGACCTGGAGCGCCGGCGGCCGGCAGGCACATGACGAGCGTCAAAAAGGCTGACAGTTGGCGCATGGGTGCGCACTGTATGACCACGGCGGGGGTTGTCGAAGTGCTGCCTGTGAACCCCAGTGGAAACACCAGAGAAGGTACCTGTCTGCACCACTCGGGGGGTCGGGCCCGGACAACCCCCGAGTCTTTCTTGATCAGCCCTGTGGCGTGCCGATTGCTCCAGGTGAAGGGTGTCTTGAGCAGGAATCGAGGGCGGCGATGTCGGTGAAACCGGTGGTGCAGCTGGTATCCAATAAGGACCGACAGCGCGGCGCCCGTGCGGGGGGCGCCGGCGCTCCCCCCCGGAAGCCTCGCGACACCAACCCCAAGATTCAGATTGAGCAGGAGCGCGACGGCTCGTGGTCGATGACGATTGAAGGCGGGCTCGCGCTCAACGAACGCATCAAAGTCGGCGAAGAAGACGTGACGTTCTACGTGACGCCGCCGCACGGCACCCGGCTGCGCTAACGCGTTCGCGCGGATCTCGATCACAGACTCGAGTTCTGTGGTTATGCTCCGCGCGCCATGACCGACGACATCCGCTCCATCCTCAAAGAACACGGCCGCCTCTCGGTCGACCCCGCCACGCTCGCCGACGGGGCCGACTTGTACGCCGCTGGACTCACCTCGCACGCCAGCGTGAACCTGATGTTGGCCCTCGAAGCGAAATTCGACGTCGAGTTTCCCGAGCGGCTGCTCAAGCGCAAGTCCTTCGAGTCCATCACCGCCATTCGCTCAGCCATCGACGAGCTGCTCAAAGAAAAGGGCGGGTGACCTGTGAGCAAGCTCACTGAACAGCTGGTGGAGCGCGCCAAGCGCGTGGGCAGCGAAGTCGCGGCCAAATTCGCAGGCGACGTCGACGCCAAAGCGCGCTTTCCCAGAGAGGCGTTCGACGCGCTGAAGAAGGAGAAGCTCCTCTCCATCTGGATTCCCACCCGCTTCGGCGGCGACGGGGCGACGTTCAGCGACGTGGCGGCGGTGTGCAACACGCTCGGCCACTACTGCGGGTCCACCGCGATGATTTACGCCATGCACCAGATTCAGGTGGCGTGCGTGATTCGCCACGGGCTGGAGGTGCCCTACTTCCAGAAGCTGGCCGGAGAGCTGGTGGAGAAGCAGCTGCTCTTCGCCTCGGCCACCTCGGAGGCGGGCATCGGCGGCAACGTGCGCACCTCGAGCTGCGCGGTCGAACGCACCGGCAACAACTTCACGCTCACCAAGAACGCCATCGTCATCTCCTACGGCGACGACGCGGACGCCATCTTCGTCACCGCCCGCAAGAACCCCGAGGCGCCTCCCTCAGACCAGGTGCTCTGCGTGGTGCGCAAGGGCGACTACACGCTCGAGCAGACCACCGGGTGGGACACCCTGGGCATGCGCGGCACCTGCTCCAACGGCTACATGCTGCGAGCGAAGGCGGGGGTGGACCAGATTCTGCCCACCTCCTACGGCGACATGTCGGCGCAGACGATGCTCCCCACCACGCACCTGTTGTGGGCGTCCTTGTGGACGGGCATCGCCACCGACGCGGTGAATCGCGCGCGCGCGTTCGTGCGCAACGAGGCGCGGCAGAAGCCGGGCTGGACGCCGCCGGGCGCCATACGCCTCGCCGAGGTGATGAACATGCTGCAGCTGATGCGCTCCAACGTGTCGGACGGCATCGCCACTCACGACCAGCACTCGAGCGACATGGAGTTCCTCACCTCCATCGGCTTCACCTTGAAGATGAACAACGTGAAGACCGGCACCTCGCAGATGGCGGTGCAGGTGGTGAACCACGCGATGCTGGTGTGCGGCATTCACGGGTACCGCAACGACTCCAAGTTCTCGGTCGGCCGGCACCTGCGCGACGTCCACAGCGCGGCGATCATGGTCTCCAACGACCGCATCTTCTCCACCAACGCGGCACTGCTGCTGGTGCACAAGGACGACTGACATGGCTGACGCACTCGAGACGGCGCAGAAGAAGTACCTGGGCGAGCTGTTGGACGCGGGCCTCCTCATCGACACGGGCGTCGACGGGCTCTACGGCCGCAGCGGCGTGTTCGAAGACGTGGTGGAGCGCTTCGACAAGCTGGTGTCGAAGTACGGCGGCGGCGACGGCGCGGAGGTGATGCGCTTTCCGCCCGCCATCAACCGCAAGTACTTCGAAGAGAGCGAGTACCTGAAGTCCTTCCCCCAGCTGGCGGGAACGATTCACTCGTTCATGGGCAACGACAAAGATCACTTCGCGCTGCTGGAGAAGGTGGAGAAGGGCGAAGACTGGACGGTGGGACAGAAGGCGACCCGCGTGGTGATGACGCCCGCCGCCTGCTACCCCATCTACCCGACCATCGCGAAGCGCGGCGCCCTGCCGACCGACGGCCGCCTGGTGGACGTGTTCTCGTACTGCTTCCGCCACGAGCCTTCGATTGACCCGGCCCGCATGCAGCTGTTCCGCATGCGCGAGTACGTGCGCATCGGCACGCCCGCGCAGGTGATGGCCTTCCGCGAGCAGTGGCTGGAGCGCGGGCAGAAGTTGATGAAGTCGCTCGGCGTGCCGCTCAAGATCGACGTGGCCAATGACCCGTTCTTCGGCCGCGCCGGCAAGATGCTGGCGGTCAACCAGCGCGACCAGAACCTGAAGTTCGAGCTGTTGATTCCGGTGACGAGCGAAGAGAAGCCGACCGCGTGTCTCTCGTTCAACTACCACCAGGACCACTTCGGGGCACTGTGGAAGATCAAGACCGCCGACGGCGGCGTGGCGCACACCGCGTGCGTGGGCTTCGGCATGGAGCGCGTGGCGCTGGCGCTCTTCAAGCACCACGGGCTCGACGTGCAGAAGTGGCCCGCCGCGGTTCGCAAGGAACTCTGGCCTTGAAGGTTGAGCTCCGCGCGCTCGACCCGAAGTCGTACACGCCGCACCTGCTGCACAAGCCGGAGCGCGCGTGGCCGGAGACGAATTGCTACACGGACCTGTGGATTGAGATTCTGAACGGGCTGGGGTTCGAGCCGCGCGCCGCCCTCCCCTTCACGCTCGGGCTCGACTTCGAAGGCGACCAGTGGACGTTCTTCAAGTTTCCGCTCTCGGACCTGCTCGAGCTCTACGGCGCCGACGTGCAGGAACTCTCCATCTGGAAGCCGGTGCGCTTTCACTGCGAGGAGCAGCTGCGCCAGGGCCGCCTCACCATCGTGGAGATGGATTCGTTCTACCTGCCTGACACGCGCGGTACGGCGTACCAGCACGAGCACGTGAAGACGTCGATTGGGGTGAACGCCATCGACCTGGAGAAGAAGACGCTCGGGTACTTCCACAACGCGGGGTACTACGAGCTGTCGGGCGACGACTTCGACGGCGTGTTCCGGCTGACGAAGGAGCTGTCGGAGAACCCGAACATTCTTCCGCCCTACGTCGAGCTGGTGAAGTGGGACATGGCGCAGGCGAAGAAAGGCCCGGCGCTGCTGGCGGCATCGAAGAAACTCCTGCGCGAGCACCTGGCGCGGCGGCCGAAGACGAACCCCATCACGCGCTACCGGCCGCGCTTCGCTGAAGACATGGAGTGGCTGAAGACGCAGCCCTTGTCGCAGTTTCACCTCTACTCGTTCGCCACGCTGCGGCAGATTGGCGCGTCGTTCGAGTTGCTCAGCGACTACGTGAAGTGGCTCACCTCGCAGGGCGAGGCAGGGCTCGAGACGGCGGCGACGTCATTCGAGACCATCGCCAACACGGCCAAGGCGCTGCAGTTCAAAGTGGCGCGCGCGGTGAACACCAAGAAGGCTCAGGACTATTCGGCCGGCCTCGACGCGCTGGAGTCGAACTGGGCGAGCGGGCTTCAGGCGCTCGACGCGTACGCCGGCCGCGGCTAGTTCAGGCTCGGCGGTGACTACACAAAACCGCGCACGGTGGTGTAACTCCCCGACTTGATGCCTCCAATGACTCGTCGCGATCGCACCGCTGCCACGATGGGCGTCTGGCGGTTCCTCCACGGGAGCACCGTCCTCGGCGCCGCGCTCTGGGCTTCAACCGCGCTCGCCGCGGCCTCGGCGGCCCACCCTCCGCAGTGGAAGCTCGACGGACCGTTCGCCACGCCCGAGAAGTACTGCAAGACCCGCCTCAACGCCGACGCGCGGTTACCCACCAAAGACGCCGGCCCGGTCGACCGAACGGTGTGCCCCTCGGGCCCCGGCCCCATCGCCACCATCGAAAACTCCGAGACCTGGCCAGCGCCCGTTCGCGAAGTGCGGCCTTTGTTCGTGCACCTGGATCGCGCGATTGGAACGTCGCTCGATTGCGTGCGGCTCTCCGTCAGGACCAAGAGCGGCTGGCTGATGCAGAAGGACGCGGCGTGCCTCGGCGACACCGGCCCCTCCTCGGGAATCGAATCGCTCGCCGTGCAGCGCATTGAGAGCGTCGGCGCCGGGCTGGTGGCCCTGCGGTACACCGAGCGGGCGTGGGTCAAAGGGTCCGACGAAGCCCCGCCCGCGTTCGACCCCAACACGGCCGACGGCGGACCGGTGACGCCTCCCACGCGCGTCGACAGCACCGCTCGGGTGGCGCGCACCATGCTCGTGGTGTGCGACCCCACGGTGCCAAAGCCCACGTGCATCGGCCCGCTGCCCATCGGCTACGCCCTGCCTTCCGGCAAGAACTACGACCTCGACGTTCAGTTCGTGGGGAACGAAGTCCGCGTCTCAGGCACCCCGAGCGAGCAGGCCGAGTTCGACGACGCGCTCAGCACGCCGCCTTCAGCGTTCACCTGGGCGTCGGTGGTGGGCGTGCACGCGGTCTCGCCGCGCAAGGCAAAGCCGCCGCCGCGACGCAAGAAGTAGCGCCCCTTCGTGGGCCTGCGCCGAATCGTGGTCAGAACGCGAACTCGCCGCCCTGCGCCCGCACCGCCGTGACGGCCGCCAGGTTGACGATGTCCTGCACGCTGGAGTTTTCCTGCAGCACGCTCACGGGCTTGTTCATGCCGAGGAGCAGCGGACCCACGACCTCGGCGCCGCCAAAGCGCCACAGCAACTTGTACGCAATGTTGGCCGCGTCGAGGTTGGGGAAGACGAGCACGTTCGCGTCGCCCGTGAGCTTGCTGAACGGGTAGCGCTGCTCGCGCTCCTCCTTCAACAACGCCGCTTCCACCTGCATCTCGCCGTCCATCTCCACGTCAGGTCGGAGGGCGCGGGCGAGGGCCACGGCCTTGCGGACGTTCTCGGGACTGCCGCCCTTGGCGTCGCCGAAGTTGGAGTACGAGAGAAACGCCACGCGCGGCACCACGTCGAAGCTTCGCGCGAGCTCGGCGGTGGCGACGGCGATTTCGGCGAGCGCTTCCGGCGTGGGGTCGGGGTTCACCGTGCAGTCGGCGAAGAACTTGAACTCATTTCGCTGCACCACCAGGTACACGCCGCCCGCGCGCCGGCCCGGCCGGGTGCGAATGACCTCGAGCCCAGAGCGCACCGCGTCCGGGTAGCTCTGGGTCAGGCCCGTCACCATGCCGTCGGCGTGGCCGGCCTCCACCATCAGCGAGGCGAAGTAGCCGCGACGAAGCACGCGCATCTGCGCCGTCTCTTTGGTCACCCCGCGCCGCTGGCGGCGCTCCCAGTACATGGCGGCGTACTTCTCGAGGTAGCGGCTCTGCGCCGGCTCGACGATTTCGACGCCCTGCAGTTCATCTTCCAGCCGCGCGTCTGCAATCGCCTGCTTCACCACCGACTGTGCGCCCAGCAACACCGGCTCACACAGCCCCTCTTCGCGGAGGATGCGCGCGGCCTGGAGAATGCGCGGGTGCTCCCCGTCGTTGAAGACGAGGCGCTTCTTGCTCGCGCGGGCCTTGGAGAAGATGGCCGTCATCACGCCGTAGCTGCGCGACTGCCGCTTCTGCAGGCCGCTGCGGTAGGCGGTGAGGTCCACCTTGAGCCGGCTGACGCCCGTGTCCATCGCCGCCTTGGCCACCGCGGGGGCCACGGAGAGGAGCACGCGCGGGTCGAACGGCTTGGGCACGATGTAGTCGGGCCCAAAGGTGAACTGCTGGCCCGCGTACGCGCGCGTCACCGACTCCGGCACGTCTTCACGTGCGAGCGCCGCGAGGGCGTGCGCCGCCGCCAACTTCATCTCTTCGTTGATTTGCCGGGCGCGCACGTCGAGGGCCCCGCGGAAGATGTAGGGGAAGCCGAGCACGTTGTTGATCTGGTTCGGGTAGTCGCTTCGCCCGGTGGCCACCACCGCGTCGGGCCGCGCCTGCTTCGCTTCGGGCCAGGAGATTTCCGGGTCCGGGTTGGCGAGCGCGAAGATGATGGGTCGGTCGGCCATCGACTTCAGCATCGGCACGGTGACGAGCCCGGCCACCGAGCAGCCCAGGAACACGTCGGCGCCGGTCATGGCGTCGCTGAGCGTGCGCGCCTTGGTCTCGCGCACCCAGGGCGCCTTCCACTGGTTCAAGCCGCCGTCGCCGCGGCCGGTGTGCAGGACGCCCTTGGTGTCGACCAGCAGCACGTTCTCGCGCTTCACGCCGAGGCGC
>CAZFXD010000204.1:0-9112 GCA_964522795.1 uncultured Myxococcaceae bacterium | reverse complement strand
GTGCCGTCGGTAATCCACAGCTCGCCGCCGTGCGCCGCCGAGCTCCCGCGAAACATCACCAGGCCGTTCGTCGGCGTGGAGAACTCCATCGGGTTGTAGGGGGGCAGAGGCCGGACCGGAACGTTGTTGATTTCCTTGAGCAGCGTGACGGCCTGGCCGAGCGCGGGCGCAGCGGCAAGCGCACCTAAGGCAAGCACCAACAACCGATGGTTCTTCATCATGGTTCTCCCGGCGATTTGGGGACGGGTTCTAGCCCGAATCGGGCAATACCCAACGGAACAAGCGCACGAGAGTTTGCCGCGGTGCACCCCTGCTGGAGGGCCCGTTCTGGCCCATGTCCGAGCCGGGGAGGCCGGCGTACGCTCCCGGCATGCCGTCGGTCGCAGACAGCGAACTCGCGCTTCGCACCGTGATGGTCAGCCGCGACATCGAGGCGCGCGGGGTTCGGGAGGCCGCCGTGCTCGCCGCCATGCTCGAGGTTCCCCGCCACGTCTTCGTTCCCGAGGACGAACGCGAGCACGCCTACGACGACATGCCGCTGCCCATTGGCGAGGGCCAGACCATCTCGCAGCCGTACGTGGTGGCGCGCATGGCCGAAGTGCTCGCCCTCGGGAGCGACGACCGCGTGCTCGAGCTCGGCACGGGCTGCGGGTACGCGGCCGCGGTGATGAGCCGCATCGTGCGCGAGGTGTTCTCGCTCGAGCGGCTCGAGCACCTCTCGGCGCGGGCCGCCGCCACGCTCGGCGCTCTCGGGTACACCAACATTCATCTGCGGGTTGGCGACGGTTCGCTCGGCTGGCCGGACGCCGCCCCGTTTTCGGCCATCACCGTCGCCGCGGCGGGGCCCGAGATTCCCCCGGCGCTCCTCGAACAACTCGAGCTGGGCGGAAGGCTGGTCATGCCCGTGGGGACCGAACACGCACAGCGGCTGACCCGGGTGACGCGGCGCACATCCGGCCACTTCGTCACCGAAGGCTTCGACGACGTGCGCTTCGTTCCCATCATCGGTGCGGCGGGTTTTCGCGCGAGGTAGGCGCCGCAAACTTTGCGTCACGATTCCGGGTGGGCTGACGTCGACAGCGTCGGTGAAAACAGCGCAGGATCAGCATCGATGCGACGCGCTCCGCTGCAGCCGCTCGATGTCGTGCTTCGCCACGCGCGCGGCTACCAGTGGGTCCGCCGGAGCTTTCTCGCCTTCTCCGTCGCGCTCACCGTCGGACTGCCCTTCTGGCACCTGCACGCGCTTCGATTGGCGAGCGCGGGCCGAGCCGGCGCGGCCACGCCGCTGCCCGGGCCGCTGAGCCTGTTCGATCGCGAACCGCCGTTCAGCGGAGCGCCGACGTCCATCGACATCAGCCTGTTCGAGCTGGTGGATCCGCTGGAGTCGACCGCGGTGGCGCTCTTTCGCGGCGTCTCCTGGTCGTGGCTGTGGATGGTCTTGCCCGGCGTCCTTTTGGTGGTGACGTTCGGCCGCTTCTTCTGCGGGTGGGCCTGCCCCTACCTGCCCATTCTCGCCGCCTCGAACGCCTGTCGGTGGTTCCTCGCCCGCCTGGGCGTGCCGATTCGCGACGTGCAGCTGCCCCGGGTCACCAACCGCGTGGTGCTCCTGCTCACCCTGGTGGTGGGCGGCGTGCTGGGCGTTCAGCTCGTCCCGCTGGTGTACCCGCCCGCCATCATCGGCCGCGAGGCGTTTCGCGCCATCTTCACCGGGAGCGTGGGCCTGGGCGCGCTGTTCGTGGTGGGCGCCTTCCTCTTCGACACCTTCGTCTCCCGCGCCGGGTTCTGCCGCTCGCTCTGCCCGGGCGGGGCGATGTTCTCGTGGTTGGCCAACGCCTCTCCCATTCGGGTGAAGAACGAACGCTCGAAGTGCACCGACTGCACGGCGTGCGACGTGGTGTGCAACCTCGGCCAGTCGCCCATGAATAATCGCCTCGACGCCGGCTGCGAACGCTGCGGCAAGTGCATCGCTTCCTGTCCAACTGGCGCGCTCTCGTGGACGGTGGGCCCACCGCCGCTGGTGCAGCTGGGCCTGCCGGGCAACAGACCGGAGGACCGCTCGTGAACCGCCGCGCGATCATCGGGGCCGTGGCGGCCGCGCTGGTGCTCACGGCGGCGCCTCGCCGGGCCCGGGCCGGAACGCGGCGCATTCGCCCGCCGGGCGCCCTGCCCCCCGGTGCGTTCGAGCAGACCTGCATCGGCTGTTTTCGCTGCGCCGAGGTGTGCCCGACCCGGTGCGTTCAGTTTCCAACCACGCTCTCCCTCGAGCAGGCGCTGCCGTTCGTGGACACGGCTGCGTCGGCCTGTGTGCTCTGCATGAAGTGCACGCAGGTGTGCCCCACCCACGCGCTCACACCCATCGCCCCGGTGGCGTCGATTGTCGCCACGCAGGTCCGCATGGGCACCCCGGTGCTGGAGCGTTCAAAGTGCCTCCCGTGGAACGGTCGAGGCGTCTGTCGGCTCTGCTACCAGGTCTGCCCGTACCCAGAGGCGGCGGTCGTGCTGGTGGGTCCGCAGAAAGCGCCCATGTTTCAAGCCAAAGACTGCGTCGGGTGCGGGCTGTGCGAAGAAGCCTGCCCGTCGGAGGCTCGGGCCATTCACATCGAGCCGTTGGGCGAGATCGCCACGGTGAAGCGTTGAGCCACGAGCCGATTCAGACCGTGGTGCGCCGGCGGTGGACGCGGCGCGACGCCCTCAAGGCCGCCCCCATCGCGGCGGTCGGCGCGGGCGCGGCCGGGTTGCTGCTGCACGGGCGATCCCGCGGAGAGACGGTGAAGACCCGCGGCACCTGCCGCTTCTGCCAGATGCACTGCGGCGTGGTGTGCACGGTGCAGGGCGGCCAGTTGCTGAAAGTCGAAGGCGACCTCACCTCGCGGACGCGCGGCTTCGTGTGCGAGCACGGGTATGCGCTGCGCGAGCTCTTGCACGCGTCCGAGCGGCTCTCCCACCCGCTGGTGAGACGGGGGTCGGACTTTCACGAGGTGAGCTGGGACGAGGCCTTCGGCGAAATCGCCACCCGGCTGGCCGCGGTGAAGCAAAAGTTCGGCCCCGAAGCGCTGGCGATTCAGACCGGCTGGCCGTTCGTTCGCCACCCCCTGGTCGGCTTTCTGCACCGCTTCGCGCGCGCATTCGGCTCTCCCAACGTGGCGACCGTGGCCAGCCTGTGCGAGGCCTCGCTGCGCATGGGGCAGGCCCTGACCGTCGGCTCCAAGTACGCGCCGGACGTGCGCCGAGCGAAGACGCTGGTGGTGTGGGGCGCCAACCCGTGGACGACCGCGCCTCCCTTCGCCCACGTGGTCAGTCGCAAGGCCATCGACGGCAACTTGATCGTGATCGACCCGGTGAAGACGGCGCTGGCCAAAGAGGCGACGCTGCACCTGCCCGTTCGACCCGGCACCGACGGCGCGCTCGCGCTGGGGTTCATTCACCTCGCGTTTGAGCAAGGCGCGGTGGACCAGGCCTTCACCCGAGATTTCACGCTGGGCGCCGACGCGCTGCGGTCGCACGCCGCCGAGTACCCGCTCGAGCGCGTCGCTCAGCTCACGGGGCTTCTCGCCGCCGACATCGCGCGGGCCGCGTCGTTGATGTTCGAGCACCGGCCCACCAGCGCCTGGGTCGGCCTCGGCGTCGAGCATCACGAGGGGGGCGTGCAGGCCATTCGCGCCATCTCGTCGCTCGAGGCCCTGCTGGGGCGATTTTCCGACGTGGAGAGTGACCGCAGCCTGCTCAGTGCCGTGCCCGACGACTGGTCGCACGCGATGCTCCCGGCCCTGTACGACATGAAGACCCCCGACCCCGTGCCGCCTGAGGTGCGCGTGCCCCCGGTGGGGCGGGAGTCGTTTCCCCTCTTCGAGGTCTACAACCGCGAGGCCCAGGGCGAAGCGCTCCCCCGGGCGATTCTGGAGAGCAAGCCCTACCCCGTGCGAGCGCTCGTCTTGTGGGCGAGCAACGCCCTGGAGACATTCTCGGGCACCCAACAATGGGCCCGGGCCGCCGAGAAGCTCTCTCTCCTGGTGTCGGTGGACCCGTTTCTGTCGGACTCGGCGCGCCGCGCTGACGTGGTGCTGCCCGCGACCACCTTCGCCGAATCGGCCGACGTCGACGCCGACGATCGCGCGGTGGGGAGCGCCGGCATGGTTCCGCCCCACCCGGGGGCGAAGACCGACTGGCAGATTCTGGTCGGGCTGGCGCAGGCCACCGGGCTCGGCTCCTATTTTCCGTGGGCGACCTTCGGCGAAGCCATGGCGGCGCCCATGAAGCCGTGGATGCTCGACGACGCGCGGCAGCCGAGGTTCGACGCGCAGGCGGAAAAGCCGCGCTTCGGCACGCCGTCGGGCCGGGTGGAATTCCAGAGTCGAATCCTGGAGCGTGCGGGGTACGCCGCGCTCCCGGTCTACACCCCACCCGTCGAGGCACCGACCGACGACTACCCGCTCCGGCTGGTCACGGGGCCGCGCGCGCGCGCCCGCATCAACTCGCAGTTCAGTCAAAGCCCGAGCATTCGCGCCCGGCTGCCGGAGGCCGAGGTGCTGGTGCACCCGTCGGTCGCCAGCGCGAAGGGCATCACGCACGGCCAGCGCGTTCGATTGACGAGCCCCCTGGGCCAGATCGAGCTTCGCGCCGTGGTGACCGCCGACGTGCACCCGGAGTGCGTGGTGATGCCGGCCGGCTGGGCCCAGGCCAACCCCAATCGCCTGGTGGACCCGGCGAGGCGAGACCCGTTGAGCGGGTTTCCCGCCTTCCGCTCGAGCCGGTGCCGCATCGACCCCGCGTGAGCCGCTACGCCCAGCTCCCGCGGCGAAAGAACCACCGCTTGAGAAACTCGGTCAGCACCACGTAGAGCGCGGTGATCGCCACCAGCGCGCCCAGCACCGGCCAGGGCATGGGCACGAACCCCAGCCAGCTCGCGCCCGGCAGGTAGGGGATGAGCAGCGCCACCGCGGCCACCCCGCCCGTCAACCACAGCAACGTGCGCCCCGGCCGACTGGCGTAGAGCGGCCGGCGCGTTCGCACCACCAGCGCCACGAACAGCTCGGTCAACAACGACTCCACGAACCAGCCGGTCTGAAACAACGCCTTGGGGCTGTGAAACACGAGCAGCAGGGCGGCGAAGGTCAACAGGTCCATCAGCGAACTGAGCAGCCCGAACTGCAGCATGAAGCGGAAGATGAACTTCAGGTCCCAGCGCCGGGGCTTCGCCACCAGCTCACCGTCCACCGCGTCGGTGGCGAGGCCGATGGCGGGAATGTCCGAGAGCAGGTTGTTGAGCAGAATCTGACCCGCGGTGAGCGGGAGGAACGGGAGCACGAGGGAAGCGAGCGCCATGCTCACCATGTTCCCCAGGTTGGCGCTGGTGGTGGTCAGGACGTACTTGAGCGTGTTGGCGAAGGTGGTCCGACCTTCTTCAATGCCGCGTCGAATGACGTCGAGGCTCTGCTCCAGCAAGACGAAGTCAGCGGCTTCTTTGGCGACGTCCACCGCGTCCATCACCGAGATGCTGGTGTCGGCCGCGTGCATGGCCGGAGCGTCGTTGACGCCATCGCCCATGAAGCCCACCACGTGCCCCATCTTCTTCAGCGCGAGGATGATGCGCTCCTTCTGGTTGGGGTCGACCTCGGCGAAGATCTGCGTGCGCTCGGCGTCGCGCCAGAGCGCTTCGTCGTGGAGTTCGTCCAGTTGGTGGCCGGTCAACACCCGGGTGACCGTGAGCCCCACCTCTTCGGCGACGTGGCGCGCCACCAGGGCGTTGTCGCCGGTGATCAGCTTGACCGTCACCCCCAGCCGGTTCAGGTCGTCGAGGGCGCGCCGCACGTCGGCGCGGGGGCGGTCGAGGAAGGTGAGAAAGCCCTCGAAGGTGAGCCCGCTCTCGTCGTCGCGCCCGTAGCCCGGCCGCTCGTCCACGGCCTTCGACGCCACGGCCAGCACGCGGACGCCGGCCGCGCTCCACGCCGCGTAGCGGCGCTCCAACCCTTCCACGTCGGCGCCCACGCACACCGGCAGCACATGATGGAAGGCGCCTTTGACGATCAGGCGCGTCTGGGTGCCCGACTTCACAATCACGCTCACCCGCTTGCGATTGAAGTCGAACGGAAGCTCGCCCAGCTTGGTCCAACCGGCCGACACCTCGGCCCCGCCCGACACAATCGCCTCGTCGAGCGGGCTCTTGATGCCGGTCTCGAACGCGGCGTTGATGCGGCCGAGCCGAAGCACCTCGGGCGAACTTGCCCCGGCCGCGTCGAACGCACCCTCGAGGCGAACCACCCCTTCGGTGAGCGTGCCGGTCTTGTCGGTGCAGAGCACGTCGAGGCTGCCCAGGTTCTCGATCGCGTTCAGGTGCCGCACCAACACCCCGTGCCGCGCCATCGCCTCCGCGCTCCGCGCGAGGTTGACGCTCAGAATCGCCGGCAGCAGCTCGGGGCTCAAGCCCACCGCGAGCGCGATGGCGAACAGCAGCGTATCCACCGGCGGGCGACCGCCCAGCATGTGCGCGGCGAAGACCAGCACCACCATCACCAGCATGGCCACGGTGAGCAGCTGCCCGAACCGGCGAAGGCCGCGGTCGAACTCCGTCTCCGGCGGCCGCAGCGAAAGGCGTTCGGCGATGTGCCCGAACTCGGTGGAGGCGCCCGTGGTCACCACGACCGCCAGCGCCGTGCCGCTCCGGACGTTGGTGCCGACGAAGACGCAGTTGGACCGCTCGCGGACCGCGGCCGCCGGAGCCACCACCCCGGTGCGCTTCTCCGCGGGAAAGCTCTCGCCGGTGAGCGCGGCCTCGCTCACGAACAGGTCTTTGGCGTCGATCAACCGGGCGTCGGCCGGCACGAGTGTTCCGGCCTGGAGCCGCACCAGGTCTCCGGGCACGAGGTCAGCCACGGCGCGCTGCACCCACGCGCCGTCGCGCAGCACGGTCGACAGCGTGCCCAGTCGGCGCGCCAGCGCCGCGGCGGCGGCCTGCGCCTGGTATTCACGGCGGAAGCTCACCACCACGCTCGCCACCACGATCAACAGCACAATGGTCGCGTCGACGAACTCGCCCGTGAGGAGCGACAGGGCCGCCGCGCCGATGAGGAGCAACACGAGGGGGCTTTCGATCTGCGCCCACAACGCGCGCAGGCGCGAGAGGCGCTGGCCCGGTCGAAGAACATTCGGGCCCACGCGCGCGAGGCGCTCGCGGGCGTCAGCCTCGGCCAACCCGCGCTCGCTGGTGCCCAACTCGGTCAAGAGCGACGTCAATTCTTGCGCCCAGAATGGCGTCGCCGTGCCCATCAAGGGGTTGGGTAGCAAGGATCGCACCGCCAGCGGCCCCGGGGCCACGCAAGATTTGCGATGAACCCGCGGTGTTCCCTCGGGGCGCCGGGGCGCGCGACTTGCAGCGGTGTTGATCATGCTCAAACACATCGTGGTGGCGATTGATGGTTCTGCCCCCTCGCGTCACGCCGCGAGGTTCGCCTTGACGCTGGCGGAAGAGCTGAACGCCGAGGTGACCCTGCTCACCGTGCTGCAACCACCTGAAGTACTTCCGATGGGGCCGATGTCTGGCTTTGCCGTGCTGACGCCGCCGACGTCGGCCGCCGATATCGCGAAGTTGAAGGAGACGCTGGCCGCGATCGCCGCCGAAAAATCTGCGGTCAAGGCGCATCTTCGGGTGGAGATCGGCCCAGTCGCCGACACCATCTGCGACGTGGCGAGCAAGGAGCAGGCCGACCTGGTGGTGATGGGCGCACGCGGCCTCGGCCCTGGAGCGCGATTTTTGCTGGGTTCTGTGAGCGATCGCGTCGTGCACCACGCCCACTGCCCCGTCACCGTGTGGCGCGACGCCACCACGCCCGACCGATGAAACCCATGGCACCTCGATTGCTCACCACGGATTCGCCGGAGCGCAACACCGCGATCCGCGCCGCAAAGGAGCACACCATGGCCAACATCATTCCGCACAAAGGACCTGAGACCACCCCAACTACCTGGGACCCATTTCGCGAGATGACGCAGCTGTTCCGCTACGACCCCTTCAAAGATTTCAGAATGGGGGAGATTACGTTCAACCCGGCGTTCGAGGTTCGGGAGACCGCCGAGGGTTATGTGTTCAAGGCCGATGTTCCGGGCATCAAAGAGTCTGACCTCGACATTTCCATCAGCGGAGATCAGATCACCGTCTCTGGAAAACGCGAGGCCGAGAAGGAAAACAAGACCGACAAGTACTACAGCTGCGAGCGGTCCTACGGCTCGTTCGCCCGAACGTTCACCATGCCGGCGGGCGCGAACGCGGACCAGTCGCGCGCCGAGCTGAAAGACGGCGTGCTCACCATCGCGGTCCCCAAGCGACCTGAAGTCCAGTCTCGCAAAGTGGCCATCAAGTCGCCGGAGAAGACTAAAGCGTAGGGCCGGCAAGCGCGGCGAAGGAGGTGCGGATATGAGGAGTGAGACTTCGGGTCGGGAGGCGCTGGTGGCCCTCTTCGATCGAGATCACGAATCGATCACCCACCTCCTCCGTAGCGTGGCCACGCTGTGCACCCAGCGCTCGTACCTCTCGGCCGCGCGCGTGTTCGCGGAGTTTCGCCGAACCCAGGAACACCACTTCGCCGAGGAAGAGCGGACCCTGCTCGAGCTTGACCAGCACCACCGGTGGGCGGGCGTCTTCCTCAAGCAGATGCACGACGAGCACGGCCGCATTCGACGTTCGATGGAGTTCGTGTGGAACGCCATCTGTCAGAACGACGAGGCGCGGTTCGCCCGGGCCATGCCTGAGCTGGTGGCCGAGGTGGACCACCACAGCCGCATGGAAAAAAACCAACTGCTGCACGCCGTGGGAACGGCCGAGTTGTCGGCGCACGAGCTGACCGAGGTCTTGAAGCGCACCCACAGCGCGTAGCGGTGGGGCGAGCGGGAATCGCGCCCGGCTCGGGTCCCACGCGCGCGCTGACGAATCGCTACCGCCGTCGCCGGCGCCCAAAGAGCAGCGCCAGCACCGCGGGCGAGAAGGCGTCCGCCGCGTTGCCGCAGTGACACCCGCCCACGCCGGGACTCGTGCCGCCGCCCCCGCCCGCCGCGAGCCCGCCGCTGCCCCCTGCTCCGCCGTCGGTGAGCAGCGCGCCCCCTCCATCGCCTCCGCCCGTCG
>CAZFXD010000203.1:0-9120 GCA_964522795.1 uncultured Myxococcaceae bacterium | reverse complement strand
CGCAGGACGAGCAGGAAGACAAACTCTAAGGCCGCCTAGATGTTCATCTAGGAGATCGTCTCCACTAGATACATCTAGCCCACGTAGCGACCCGAGTTGACGTCGATGGCGGTGAGCGCCTCGGCCTGATCCATGATCAGGTAGCCGCCGCTCTTGAGCCACACCTTGCGGGCCGTGGCGCGCTTGATCTCCTCTTCGATCCCGTAGGCGTCGAAGATGGGTTCTTCGTTGTCGTGCAGCAGGACACGATCTTTGAGCGCGGGGTCTTGCGCGATGATGAACCCCTGCACGCGCTCGAACTCTTCTCGGTCGTCGATGACCAGCTTCTCGACGTCCTGGGCGAAGAGATCGCGGGTGGCGCGCAGAATCAGGTCGAGATCGGCGTGCATCAGGCCCGGTTGGTGGCGCTTCTCGTTCTTCCGAACGGTCTCGTTCCACACTTCGATCAGGAAGCGGATGTCCGCTTCCAACTTCTCCTGAGGAACGTTGTCCGCCACCGTGCGCACGATGAACCCCGTCCCCGGGGGACGAAGGCGCTCCACCGTGTCGCGCAGCCGGCGTCGCTCTTTCTCATTGCCGATGCGGCGGCTGATGCCGATGTGGTCAACCGTCGGCATGAACACCAGGTGCCGACCAGGAATCGAGATGTGGCAGGTGATTCGCGCGCCCTTGGTCCCGATGGGATCCTTGGACACCTGCACCAACACCTCCTGCCCCACTTTGAGCAGGTCTTCGATGCGGGCGTTGCGGCGGGCCTGTCGCTGCTCACGTTCTTCGCGGCGCGTCCGCGCGTCTTTCTGGTGCGACTCGCGGCCCTGCGTCTGGGGCGGCGGGTTGGCCTGAGCCGAGGCCACCGCCGCGGCGATCACTTCGGCGCCCGACGGGGGCGCCACGGCCGCCTTCTCCGCCACCGCGGCAGCGATGACTTCCGCGCCGCTGGGGGAGCCGGCGGGCGCGGACGGTGAAGGCACCGCGTCGGGACCGGTCGCCGCCGTTTGGGCCGCGGTCTCAACCGCGGGGGCCGGCGGAGCGACGGACATTTCGGGCGAGGGACCGGGCGGTGGCGTCGGTGCAGACGACGGCCCTTCGCCGGTGGGAATCGCCAGCTCGGCGGTGGTGGTGCGCGACGCCGCGGCGTCAACCTCAGCGCCCTCAGCTTCGTCTGGGACGTCTCCGCCCTCTTCGTGCTCTCCTTCGGTGAGCTCGAACTCCGACCGCGCGAACTCAGGGTCGTAGAAGACGTCGGTGACGTACAAGAACGCCGCTTTGTCCTGCCCGATGTCGACGAATGCCGCCTGCATGCCGGGGAGCACGCGGGTCACGCGGCCCTTGTACACATTCCCGACGATGCCCTTGTCCCGCTTACGCTCGAGATAGAACTCCGCGATTTGACCGTTTTCCACCAGCGCAACCCGGGTCTCGCGACCGGCCGCGTTGATGAGCAGTGTGCTGCCCATAAAACTCTTCCATTCGCACACAGACCTGAGGCGAGCTCCCGAGACGGGAATCGGGCGTCCTCAAATCAAAATCGTGCGTGTTGTGGAGTTGACGCGAGGTCAGCCAGGTCAGCGCAAGCATCGAACTTTGGTTCGCGTGCGTCGCCCAGGTGCCCAACTTCGCGTCCTCCATTGGTGTACTGCCAAAGGTTTTCGCATTTCGAAAACCAACCCCGGCTCTGCCGCGGACTTGCCGCTGGATAAGGCGTCTTCGCTGGGGCCCGTCAAAACTCGAACCGGCGCACACTCCCACACATTGGCTTGAACTGTAAAGCCCGGATGCGCCGCGTCCTGGTTACGCCCGGGCTTGCGGGATCTCGGGGCGCGGGCCCTTCGGCTTCCACACCAGCCGCAGCGCGCGCCAAAAACTGTCGAGATACAGATGTTTATCGTCCATCAGCCCGATCTCGAGGGCGGCGAGTCGCACGAAGTCTTCACCCGGCGCTGTCGGCGCGGGATCTTTGGGGAAGCACACCCAGACCGCGCCCTTGGCGGCCATGCCGCGCGCGAACTCCGGTAGCCGCTCCACCAACTCGGTCTTGCGCTGCGTAAAGAAGACGGCCACGTCAATGCCTGTGGGCGAAGAGGTGACGAGCCCGGCCCCGGCCGGCAGCACCAGCGCCTCGACAAAACCATCGGGCGCCCCCAACACGCGAACGTTCATTCCGGCCCGAATGCCCAGCAGCGTCGATGGCGGCGCGAGGAGCATCTCCGGATCAAACTTCACCGGCGCACCTCGAACCCGATGAACTTGCCCGTCGCGTTCCGGCGCGTCTTCACACAGCGCTCGACGGTGGCCCCCGCCGGACCCTTCTTGCAGGCCGCGAGGAACTGCTCGAGCTTGGCGCCAGGACCTTCGGCAACGGCCTTGACCGAGCCGTCGTCGAGGTTCTCCACGAAGCCCACCAACCCGAGCCGTCGAGCCACGCGGGAGGTGAATGCGCGGAAACCAACGCCCTGCACCTCGCCGTAGAGGGCGAGGGTCAATTGTTCCGTCGATAAGTCAGTCATGGCCGGCCTCAAAAAGGCTCATAGCAAATGCGCGCGCCGCACGTCGATGCGTCGGCGCTAGATGAAACCAAAGCGGCGTCGGGCCACCCACTCGGCCGCGGCCAGGGCCACCGCCAGCACGAACCACCACCAGCGATCCCAGACGGGGCGATCGGCCGAGCGCCCGATCTCCTGCAGCGGCGGTTCGTTCAGGGGAACATCGAGCGACGCGTCCGCGGCGAAGCGAAACTTTCCGCCGGTGGCGTCTGCGATCTGGCGCAACAGCGCGTGGTTGGTTCGCAGGTCACCTCGCTCCGGGTCCCTCGCCGTGACGGCGATCGAGTCGTCGGCCGTTCCCAGCTCGCGTTCACCGAGCCGCGCGACGACGTGAAGCCGGTACACCCCGATGGGCGCGGCGGCGAACTCCAGGCGCGCAGCCCCATCGTTGCCGGTCTTGGTGGTGATTCGCTCCACCACCTTCTGCGCTTCCACCTCGACCAGCTCCGCCACCACATCGGCGTCGGGCATGGGCCGAAAATCGGCGCCTCGCACAGTGGCCACCGCGCCGATCTTCTGCACCGGCTCGAATTGCGCCGCGTCGGGCACGAGCGAAAGCGACGTCAGCTCGGGATCGCGGGTCAACCAGCGCAGCGCGTTGCTCCAGAACCGCGCGTACGAGTGAGAGGGCGCACCGGCGGCGTTCGACGCGAAGGCCCAGCGCCACGTGCTGTCGCTGGCCAGGGCGATCACCCGGCCGCGGCCGTATTCCCAGAGCGCGAGCAGCGGCGCGTTGCTCTCCTGGGCGCGGGCGAACGGGTGCTCCAAGAGCACCGTGGCCCCGGGCCGCGCGCGCGTGACGTTGGTGCCGATCAACTCGGGCAAGTTGGCGAGCACGGACTGCAGGGTCTCGCCCCGCTCGCTCAGCTGCAGCACCGGGTGGGAGAGCGCCGTGGCGGTGGCTCGGGGCCTGAAGGGGGCCACGTCAGCGGGCCCCGCCGTCTCGAGCGGAATCGCCTCGCCGAGCGTGTTGAATGGGTACCGGGCCTCACCGAACGAGCGGTCCCCGCCGATCACCACCAGCGCGCCGCCGTTCTTCACGTACCGCAGCAGGTTGGGCTCATAGTACGCGACCCGCAGCTCGGCCTCGGAGTACCCGAAGTTCTGGAAGATGACCGCGTCGAACGTGCCCAGCTTGGTGTCGAAAATCTCCTCCATGGGGAACGGAATCAGCGCCAGCTCCTGCTCATCGACCGGCGGGTCGCCGATGTCGGTGTTGGTTCGAAGAATGTAGAAGCTGATCAGCTCCACGTTCGGGTCCTGCTTCAACTGAGCGCGCAGAAACCGCTCGTCCCAGGTGGGGCGCCCGACCACCAGCAGCACGCGCACGCGATCGCGGATCACGCGGAGCACGAACGGTCGAACGTTGTTCTCGGCCACCACCTCACCGGGTTGCACCGGCACGGCGATGGAGTACCCCGCGCGCCCGGTGCGATCGGGGGTGAAGGTGAAGGTGACCTTGGCCTGCGCCCCGGCCGAATCGAGGTTGGCGTTCGAGGTGGCGACCACCTGCCCTTCCCGCTTGAGCAGCACCGGGACGGACCCGAAGCGAGTCCCCCGCCCGCTCACCGTGGCCTCCACCGTGACGCTGCTTCGCACGAAGGCGAACTCATCGACCCGCACGTCGTCAATCGCCACGTCGGACAGATCGTCGGCCCCCACGGCGATGGTGGAAACGGGCACTCCGTACTTCGTCAAGCGGGCGACCGCGGCGGCCGGGTCGGCCTCGACGTTTTCGGCGCCGTCGCTCACCACGAGAATGCCGCCGAGCTTCCGGGCCTCGTCGCGCTGCGCCGTTGAGGCGATGGCGCCGATGACGTCGGTGGAAGGCCCATCGGGCGCGGCGAGCGCCTCCGCGCTGAAGGGGCCGACGTCGTTGGAGAACAGTTCCAGATCGAGCGCGTAGCGGCCCCGAAGCCTTGCCACGTCGGCCTCGAGGCGTTTGACCGCGTCCTGGGCTTCTGCCGCTCGCGTGCGCCCGCCGCTGGAGGCCACCGCCATCGACGCCGATCGATCGACGAGGACCGCCAGTCGGCTGCGCGAGCGAGACATCTTCAGGTCGCGCACGCCCGGCTCAAGAAAGAAGCCCAACACGGCGAGCCCGAACGCCACGCGGAGCGAGGCGAGCAGGCCCCAGCGCCACCGCACCCGTTCGGTCCGGAGCCCGACGATCGCCGCCACCACGCCGGCGATGGCCGCCACCACGCCGAGCGCCAGCAACCACCGGGGAAATGGTGAGAGCGAGACGATCGAGAATGCGTCGAAGACCGCGTCGTCCATCACCGGCGCTTCTTCAAGATGCGTTCGAGGTGAACGGCGTCGTCTTTGTAATCAAGACAGAGCGCGTACATGCCGATGTTGATGGCCATGCGGGCCGCGTATTCGCGTTGGCGCTCACCGCCGGGGGTGACGTCAAACTCGAAGCCGCCGGCCTCACTGCGCTGCAAGGCGCCGATCACGTCGTTCTGCGAGTACAGCACGGCCGCGCGGCCCCCGAGGAACACGGCGTCGAAATGCGGGCGGGTCAGGACCCGACCGAACGGCGCGTCGAGCAGGAAGAACGACTTGAACACCACGTGCGTCGAGGGGACCGGCGCCAGCGGTGATTGCGGGAAGGCCCGCGTCATCTCCCGTCGAAAGGACGCGTCGAAGCCGCTGCCATCCGAGGTGTCGTTGGCCTCGGCGAACACGAACCCGCCGAAGTTGAGATAGCGGCGCAGGTGTTCGAGCTCGCTGTCGGTCAGGGCACCGAAACTTCCTTCGCCCCCGAAGTAGAGAAACGGGTGCGCGAAGATGGCCGGGTCATCGAGGCGAAAGGCGCGGGTCTCCAGCACGGGCTCCACCGACGTGCGGCGCTGAAGCTCCCAGGCCATTCGCCGCAGGCCAGAGGCCCGCGTGTCCCAGCGACCGGCGTGTTGCGCCACCGCCGGAATGAACTTGCCGGCGTCGCCAAAGGCGCGCGCGGCCGGAGCCCAGAGCAGCGCCCCCAGCCCGGCCGTCAGCTCGCGTCGGGAACATGACATGCGCGCTATATAGGTCGAAGCCCCGGTCCTTTGGCGATATACGCAGCGCCATGGCCAAAGCGAGCAAAGCCGCAGCCTCTTCGGCGCTGCAACAGGGCTTCGCGGCGTTCGAGCGCGGCGATCTGGTGATGGCGCGGCGTGCGTACGCGCGGGTCATCGCCGGGCCCGCGACGCCTGCGGACGAAGAAGCCGCGAAAGGTCTGGCGGCGCAGCTCGGCCTGACGGCATCTGAACCATCGGACGCGCGCGCAGTGGCCACCGAGCTCAACCGGCGCACCAACATCCGCCCCAAGGCCTACATCTTTGTCGGCGTGGCCGCGCTGCTCGACCTTCTGATGCTGACCCTTGCCGCGTTCCGCAGTGCCTGATGGACCTCGCGTTTCCCAAGGAGCTCGAGCTTTATCGCCACTGGCTGCCCAGCCAGTGGTTGACGCCGTTGGAGCGGTTTCCGCTCTGGGTGGCGATCGCCATCGCCCTCGTGGGGATCTTGCTGATGCTCTTCGGGGGTGGCCGCTTGTTTCGGCTGGGGGCCGCCCCGCTGGCGCTGGCGTTGGTGTTCGCCCTGGAAGGTCCGTTCTCGGCCCGCATGGGGCTGCGGTTGCCGCCGTGGAGCCTGGTGGTGGTGTTCGCAGGTCTGGCGCTGTTGGGAACGCTGGCGCCCAAGACCTTTCCCCCCATTCTGGGCCTGCTGGCCGGAGCGATGATTGGCGTCGAAGTGGTGGCGCCCGACACCCAGATGTGGGGCGCCGCGTTCGGCGCGTTGTGCGGCGCGGCCGTGGGTTTCTGGGCGCAGCGGGTGGTGCTGGTAACGCTTTCGTGCGCCGCAGGTGGGGTGTTCCTGTCTGCCGGGCTCGTTCGAATTGCGGTCGAACTGTCGCCGGCCTCCAAGGGGCTGTACCACTCACCGCTGGTCGCGGGCATCGCCGCCGGCTTCTTCTTCGTCGCCGGGCTCATCTTTCAGCTGCTCGCGCTCCCCTCTGAGCAGGACCGGATTCGAGCCCGCGCCGCGAAGGAGGAAGCGCGCCGCCAGGCGCTCCACGACGCCGAGAACGCCGACCGTTGGGCCAGCCGCGGCGCGGAGCGTTAAACGCACGACCGGGCCCCGCCACCCGGGGAATGTTTTGTCTTTCGTGAGTGTTTTGTCACCCACCGGCCTGTGTTAGGTGCCGCCGCTGTCATGAGTCAGGCCAAAGCCAAAGAACTGCCGAAGAGCGACGTCGCCGAAGGCGAGGCGTGGACGCCACCTCAGGGGCTCACCCGGAACGGTCGATTGATCGTCGCGGCGCTGGTGGTGCTCTTCAACGTTCCGCTCATTCACTACTACGTCTTCCGCGGGGAAGCCGAGGCCACGGTCTCCGTTCCGTTCGAGGACGACTTCTCCAACCCGGACACGGTGGCGAAGAACTACTCGAGCATCGGCGGGTACTGGCGGGTCGAGAATGGCTGGCTGCTCTCGCCCGGGGTGAAGAACAACCCCTTGTGGCTGAAGGCCCGGCTACCTCAAAACGTGGCCATCGAATTCGACGCCAAGTCGCACTCGCCCGAAGGCGACATCAAGATGGAAATCTTCGGCGACGGGATCGATCACGCCTCCGGGTACGTGTTGATCTTCGGCGGCTGGAACAACTCCCTCTCGATCATCGCGCGCCTCGACGAGCACGGCCGCCCGCTGGCCGAGTTGGAACGCGACGCCCAGAACGAAGCGAAGGCGCGCAACCTCCCCAACGCCAACCTGGTGGAGACCGGCGTGTTCAACGCCAAGACGCGAATGCGGGTCGAAGCGAACCCCTTCCCGGTTCAAATCGGCATGACGTACCACTGGCGCGTCGAGCGCCGCGGCTCGCTCATCACCTGGTTCATCAACGGCCAGAAGTTCATGGAGTTCAACGACCCCATTCCCCTGGTGGGGAAAGGCCACGACCGCTTCGGCTTCTCGTCGTGGGAAGCGCAGCTCTACTTCGACAACCTGCGAATCGAAGCGCTGTAGCTCAGTAGCACTGCGGGGTGCTGGGCAGGGACGGCGCGTCGCACCAGGTCGCGTTCAGCTGCCCGGTGATGCGATCGCTCCCGAACGACAGGTCGAAGCTTCCCTTGAGCAGACCGCCCGCGCTGGCGTCGAACGACTTCACGGTGAGAGAGCCCGCGGTCAGCGTGCCCGCCGTCGACGCCACCAGGCTGCCGCAATTCGAGTTGAGGCTGTCGAACCGCCCCGTCATGTAGCGGCCCGACTGCGTGGCCACGCCGCCCGGCGCGATGCGGAACTCCCCCGCAGTGGGCGTCTTCGCCGTCGCCGCGCCCTGCGCGGGAACCTCGTATTCCACCAGGGTGAGCACCATGAAGGTCGAGTTCTTCGGCTGGCGGTTGTCCTTGAAGTCGCGGCAGAGGTTGGCCGTGTTGGACACGAACAACTCCAGGGCCGGCGTGCTGCCCCCGTAGGCGAGGTTGAGGAACATCACGTCGCGAGGCGAGAGCGAGAAGCCGGCCACCGACCCCGAGGTGGAATTGAACGATTCGCAGCCGGAGAGGCTGAGCGCGACGATCACCAGCATCCCCAACCCCAGCGCGCGAGCCATGGCGTGAGCAGGCCTCGAACGGCGACTACGGCATCTCGGTCTGGCCCTGGCGGCGCAGGAAGGTGGGAATGTCGTACTGGTCTTCATCGAGCGGCAACGCGCCCTCGCGGGCCGCGCGGGGGGCCACCACCACCTTGTGCTCAGAGGAGGACATGGTGCGGGGCGGCGCCTTGTTGGGAACGAGCGTGGCGACCTCTTCGCGAGGCGCGACCGCGACGGGCGCGGGGGCGGCCGGACGATCGAGGCGAGGCGCCAGCGGCACCTGCACCTGCACGCGCTCCATCACCGGCATGCGCTGCGCCTTCACGTCGCGCGACACGAAGCCGGTGGCGATGATGGTGATCTTCACTTCGTCGCGAATCGAGTCGTCGATGAGCGACCCGAAGATGATGTTCGCTTCCGGGTCGGCGGCGTCGTGGGCGAGCGAAACAGCCTCGTTCACTTCCTGCAGGGTGATGTCGCGACCGCCGGTGATGTTGATCAACATGCCGCGGGCGCCGTCGATCATCACGTCTTCCAGCAAGGGGCTGGAGATGGCCTGCTCCATGGCGCGCAGCGCGCGTTTGTCGCCGCTGGCTCGGCCCGTGCCCATCAGCGCCAGGCCCTGCTCGCTCATGATGGTCTTCACATCGGCAAAGTCGACGTTGATGTAGCCGTGGTACTGAATCAGGTCCGAGATGCCCTGCACCGCGTGCAAGAGCACCTCGTCGGCCTTCTTGAACGTCTCCAACAGCGGCATGGCCTCGTTGGAGATGGACAGCAGGCGCTGGTTGGGAATCGTAATCAGCGTGTCCACCGCGGCCTTCAGCTCCTGCACGCCCTGCTCGGCGGCCTTCCGGCGGCGGTTGCCTTCGAACATGAAGGGCTTGGTCACCACGCCCACGGTGAGCGCGCCCATCGACTGGGCGATGTCGGCCACCACCGGGGCGGCGCCCGTTCCGGTGCCGCCGCCCATGCCGGCGGTGACGAAGACCATGTCCG
>CAZFXD010000202.1:0-9264 GCA_964522795.1 uncultured Myxococcaceae bacterium | reverse complement strand
CGGGCTAAGCGAACCCCTCAACTATCGTTTGGGCCAGTTTTCGGGGGGCAGGTCAATTGGCCGAGAAGACCGAGAGGCCACCGACGGGCGCGCTGATGGGGCCCACGGGCGTCGGGCGGTACGGTCGCCCTTCGATCGTGTTGATGTCCTTCAACTTCACGAACGGTTCAGCCAGTGCGGCAGCCGCGAACATCGCCAGCGCGAGAGCCAAGAGCTTTTTCATGCGAACCCCAGGGTGGCGCGACGCTCGGGCATGAGGCGCGCGGCGCGCAGTCTACGCTCTGGGGCGCGAGATGCTCGAAAAACCGGGCGTCACGCCGAGCGTTCTACGGACAGGGTTGTCTCGTGAATGAGCGGCCTCCGGCATCGCGAGAAACTCAGTGCACGCCCCAGTACTGGGTCTCGGACGGGCCGACGACGAACGCGTTGTACGTGTACGTGTGATCGAGAAACGCGTTGCCGTTGTCGAGCACTGGCGCAGCGGCGTCGTTTCCCGCGCGACGCATCAAGTAGGGGAAATCGGGTCGCCGCGCGCCAACGGACCAGATCTCGTCCGCTTCGGGGTTGCTGTAGACGGGCGTCTGGTATTGGTTGAACGCTGCGCGACCGTTCACGTCGATGTCCCAGGGCGTCAAGGTGGCGTGCCAGAACGGGTTCATCATGTTGGGCGGTTCTTTCAGGTGCCCGCGGCGGTGGTAGTACGCCAACCCCGCCGCCACGGCGACTTGAACCTCGAGCCCGGGGTGCGCGCCCAGCCCATGACGCGACTTGGTGGTCAGGTTTCTGCTGGGGTCGTTGGCCACGAACTGCGCATCGGCTCCGAGGATGTTGGTGGAGAACGCCTTCTCCCACGCTTTGTTGCCGCGGTTCGAGCGGTCGCGAATGAGCATCGCCGTGAGCTTCGGCTGGCCGTAGAGATCGCGCGGCCCGACGATGCAGCGGTCTCCAGGTGAAACGCACCCGAGGTCTCGGGCGTCAGGCGCTTGCGGACCTGGGATGGCGGTGAAGTCCACCAGACCGAACCCGCCATGAAAAATGCCTCGGTGCTTGGCTGAGATGGGACTGGCGTTGCCATCGTGCGAGACGCCTCGCGCGTAGTCTTGCTCGTCGCCCGGCGCGTTCACGACATGCGTACGGTTGTCGGGTGTGTCCGGCTGAACCCACGGAAGCGGCTGCGGTAGGACTGACGGCGGGGGTTCCGGCGGCATCGCAGGGGGAGGACTGTGGAACACGGCGTCCGGGTGAAACCCGCGACGCAGCCACCACGTGTCCCCCTGAACAGTTCCTGGCGTTCCGTTTTCGCCCCCCCCTCCGCTGTACACAGAATGCCAAACGTGGTCGTCGGCGCTCGGGGGATTAGACGCAGGTCGATGAGCAAATCCACCTACGGCGTTGAATTGAAGCGTCGGCATCGGGTGTGTTCCAGCGGGGAAGTCTCGGTCGTCATCTACGGCGACGGCCAAAATCTCAGCGTTGCCCCAATTGTTGGGCCGATTTGCCGGCACGTCTTCAGTCGGCATGCGCGGCTTCTCCGCCTTCCACTCCAATCGCCGAATGGTTCGAGACGCCATCACGGCCTGGTACGTCTCCTCTGTGTCGAGGTCTTCAAAGTCGCTGGTCGTGCCATCGGCGTCAGCAGTCGAATGACAGACTTCCCGACAGCCGGTCGTCCCAGCAGTGCGCACTTCACCGTTCGTGCTGCCCATGGCGTCACCGAGTGCCCGGTCGACGTATCGGTGTTCCCACACGAGTTGCCACCAGATGTTGGCCTGCAGAACCTCGACGTGCCGGATCGAGTGGTAGATATCGGCGACCTGCGCCTTGAAGTTGGCCTCAGTGACATCGGTACCGCATTTAAACCCCGTCGTGTCCTGGCAGTACGCGAACAGCGCGTGCGTCGCGGCCAGCGAGGCCCACTGGCTCACGTTGACCCGGTTCGTTAGCGAGAACGCGTTGTAACCGCGCGCGGTGGCGACGGCGTAGTTGTAGGCGCCAACGTCAGCGATAGACTGCAGCTCGGCCTTCTCACGAATGCGCTGCCCAATGGCCATCGTCATCACCGCCAGGACGGCGACGAAGAAAATGCACATCGTCATCAGCACCAACACCTGTCCGCGCGCGGTCTTCATTCCGGCCCCCCGGACGAACCGCGATGGTCCATCACCACCACGTGATTGGGGGCACCCGCCGATTCAGCCGCGTGAACCTCAACCCGGAGCTCGCGACGCCGCGTCGTGAACGAACCGTCGAGCTCCTGTCTGTACCCCTTCGCCTTCAGGCGCTCGCTGAAGAACGCTTCGAGCCGTTTGGGGTCCTGCCGCGATTCGAACACAACCGTCTCGCCGCCTTCGAACGCGCTCCGCACAATTGAGGTGGCGTCCTTCGGCAGCGGGATGTCGAGCGCGGTGACCCGGTCATTCCCGCGTGGGTCGGTGATCTCGGTGGTGACGGCAATCGCCCCCTTCGCGGGAACGAGCAGCACCGAATAGACGCGCAACGTCCTCGGATCGACTGCGGTCAATTGAGGTTCGAGCGCGCTCCGGCGCTTGGGCGGAATAGGAGCAATCCAGAAGCCCGCATTCAGAAACTGGGTGGCGAAGTGCTTCAGCAACTCGAACCGCGATGACTTCGAATACCAGGTGTGGAGCGTGACTTCGCCGCCGGGAACGCGCGTCGCTCCTGGCACGTCGATCTCCCCCACGACGCCGGGTACATTCCATTGAAAGGCCCCAGCCGTCGGAGCGGCCGCGAGCACGTACAGCGAAGCCAGAACGCCAATGTTCATGGCGCACCGTACGCGCTGGGGGTTCGGCCGTTGGGACGCCCGGAATATGTCGGCAACCCAAGCCAATGCCCATTCAACCGCGAAGGTCGGAAGAACGTCGTGCCGCCCTTCTGTGTGCAGTTCGCGACCGGCTCATCCAACGTGCCGCCTTCGCGCCCGACCCCGCCCCCCTTGGCATTCACCAGCGCCCGATAGCCTGCATTCGTTGGCGCAAACACGCCGCTCGAGTTGTGGCAGTAGCCCGTGCTGCCGTTGCTGACGTGGCGATCATAGAATTCATGTTCCTCGCCCGCGAAGCTAAAGCGCCGCACATCGTTGTTGGCCGAATCGAGGAGCTGAAGCTCGTTCGTCCACGCCGTCGAGTTGTCATCCAAATGACGACCTATGGCGTTCGCGGGGTCCGGCATGTTCGCTGTGAACACCTTGTTCACGGTGTTCACATACGTCCGGTTGCATCCGCCCGGGGCTCGCTGCGTGCAATCGTTTGCCGCATCGGTCACGCCGCCTCCCGGCTCCATCGCCCAATCGCCAACCAGCACGTTGTACCGGCCACAGTCGCCGGCGCGATTCCGTGGCGCGCACATCACGATGGTCTTCGCCAGGGCGGCCGTCCCGGCCCCGACCACCGACAGTCCGCTCAGCGCCCGCTTCATCACCGTGGCTTTTGCGTGGCACGCCACCGAGGGGCTGTTCTCGTCTTCCCGAAACACATCGCGGAGCGCGCCCAACATCGCGGCGTACCGGCCGCTACCATCGCCCATGTGGTAGGCGTGATTGTCCACCACCAACTGGGCGCCCTTCTCGTCCTTGTACTTTCCCGCGTTCACGGTCACGCCGAAGGTCGAGCCGGTGTCGGAGAAGAAGTCGGTCTGTTGATAGTTCGAAGGCGAACACACCAGCGTGAACGTGGCATCGGTCGCGACCTGATGGGCGGTGGCCGGCCCGCCTGTCGGGCTGGTTCCGTCGAAGTCCTGGTATCGCGCCGCCACCCGAGTCTGGGTGTTGGCGATGGAGTTGGCGCGCTCATCTTCGCCCGTCGGTCGCACGCGAACCGCGGGCTGCGTCGTGACATCGAACGCCGCGAACGTCGCCGCCTCGTTCAACTTGAGGCCGACGATGTGCGCCTCCGCGAAGAACGCTCCGCCCAGCAGAATGACGGTGAACAACCCGACCATCACGGTGAATTCGACCAGCGCCTGGCCGCGGCGAGCCTGGGGTGTGCGGTTCGGGCTCATTCGCAGCGCCCCGCAAAGTTCTGGGGCCGCGGCGGTGAGAACATGCGCATGCTCGCGGTCACCACGATCGGCAGCACGTAGTGCTGTTTTCCAAACCGCAGCGAGACCTCATCGACGAGGTCACTGGGGGCACTGGTGGTGTTCGTCCAGTTCGCGGCCTGAAACTTCATCAGCGGGTTCGGCCCGTTGAACACCTTGGACGCGGAGTTACTGGCCATCCAGGTACGGGTCAGGATGCGATTCACGAACGGAAAGCGCAGCGGGAAGAAGTACGTCATGCGCGCCGACATGACGTAGGCGCCCTTGTCGGTGCCCGACTCGGGATCGTCGAACTCCTCCTCGTCCACCGCGCCGTTGGTGGCGGGCGTAATGCCGCGATCGAGCGAGGGGTCGATCCACACAATCGCATCGCCCGAACCCGTGGGCGACGTGGCGCCCTCCTTCACATCCGTCCAGAGGAACTCGTTGCCCCGCCGCGCCATGAACGCGTTGGTCAACTTGTCCCAGGGCGCCGACCCCGGCGTACTCGCGCTGAGAATCCGCGTGATGGTCGGGAGCAGGTTCGCGATCGCCGCTTCCAACATTCCCCGGCACTCCCCGTGCCGCACCACGCCCACCCGCACGGCGCGCTGCACGGCGAACTGCGCGGTCATTCGCGCATGCTCGATGACGAAGAACTGAATGGTCCCCAGAATCAGGAACAGAATGGTGGGGAGCACAATGGCGGTCTCCACCGTCGCCTGCCCACGCGTCCCGCCTCGAGCGGTGCGCGACGTTCTGGCTGTGCGGGGAGCGGCGTTCATGGGCATTCCTACCAGAGCAAGTATGCCGCCACGGGCCAACAACTGTGATCGGACGAGTGGACGCATTCCAACGTGGCGGCACGACTCGATCGCCCTGGCGCACCTGTTTCGCCCCCGAAACAGAATGAACCTGCGCCACCGACACGCGACTACCGTGGCGGTGTTTCTTCGATGAAGCGCGTGCGACGCCCAGAGGACACGCGGTCTCGGTCGCTCCTCGGGAAACGGCGCTCGCGTGAGGCGGGAAGCCGGGGACACCGGGGCCCTCCGCCGCCCTGCGCTCCCTCGAGGTTCAGCGGACCATCACAGCCGCCCGCTACTCGTCGCCCTTGTCCGTCGCCGCCTGGGCCGCCTCGCGGAACCCGTGCTTGGCCAGCAGCCGGTAGAACTGCGGTCGCGAAACCCGAGACGCTCTCGCCGCGGCCGAGATGTTCCCCTCGTGCCGCGCCAGCAAGGTGGTCAGGTAGTCCTTCTCGAACCGGTCGACGAGTTTCTCACGCGCCTCGAACAAGCCCTGCGCGGTGGTGTTCTCAGGAGGCGGAGAATGCATGCTCCCCAGCGCGACGGCGCGCGAGACGGTGTTGCGCAGCTCGCGCACGTTGCCCGGCCACGGCTCACACTGCATCGCCGCCACGGTGGCTTCGTCGAGGTGAATGTCGTCCCCCGCCGAGTCCTTGGCGAACTTGCGCGCGAGAATGGGAATGTCTTCCAGCCGCGAACGCAGCGGCGGCACTTCCAGGGTGGTGGCCGCGATGCGGTAGTACAGGTCGGCGCGAAACCGCCCTTCCTGCGAGTCCGCCTCGAGCGGCTTGTGGGTGGCGGCGATGATGCGGAGCGACGCTTTGCGCATCTTGGTTTCGCCGACCCGCGAGAACTCACCCGACTCCAGCACGCGGAGCAGCTTCGGCTGCAGCCCCATGGACAGCTCGCCCACCTCGTCCAGGAACAGGGTACCCCCGTCGGCCTGCTCAATCAGACCCGCGCGCGCTTTGTCCGCGCCGGTGAAGGCGCCCACGGCGTGCCCGAAGAGCTCACTCTCAATCAGGCTGGGTGAGATGCCCGCGCAGTCGACCACCACGAACGGCTTGTCCTTCCGGGCGGACAGGCTGTGCAGCACCCGCGCCACTTCGGTCTTCCCCACGCCGGTCTCGCCCAGAATCAGAATGGCGCTCTCGGACGGTCCCACGCGCTCCATCAGCGCGAACAACCGCTGCATCGCCAGCGAGTGGCCAATGAGGCCGCCCAGCTCGGACTTGGTCGAGGGCTTGAGGCCCCCGCCCGTCTGAGGCCCGGTGAAGCGAAGGCGCGTGCGCCCCACCACCAGCGAACCACCCAGCGGCACGTGCGCTTCGCGAATCGTCGCGCCCAGGTAGACGATGCCGTTCTTGCTGCCCTGGTCTTTGACCTTCACGCCACCGGGCGCGAGCTCAATCGACAGGTGCCGGCGCGAGACGGCCGGGTCGTTGAGGCGGAAATCTGCGTCATCGCCGCTCCCCACGAACGCCGTCGACTGCGCGAGCTCATAGCGGGCGCCCATTCCCGGGCCTTCCACCGCTTCAATGGTCACACGCGTGGGAACGGTCGCGTTGGGGTCGCCAATGCCTTCTGTCACTATCGGTTTAGGGCTCATCGGAGGTCGACCACGAGTTGAGCCGATTTTCCGGAAACAATCTTCACTGATTTTTTCACTGAGCGCCCCGTCTCGGGATTTCGAAACTCCAGCACCACCACCCCCGGCTCCAGCTTGAACTCCGCTGGAGTCTCACCCAACTTCCGGCCCCCCAGGTAGACCTCTCCCCACGGCTTGGCGTTCACCGCCAGGGTGCCGGGCTCCCCGGGGACCTGCCGCGACTCCGCCGGCCGCACCTTCGGGGCCTTCACCACCGGTCGAGGCGGCTCCACCACCACTCCAGCGTCTTTCACCGCCACCGGGGCCTCCACCACCCTCGGGGTCACGACCTCGGGCGGCGGCGGCTGCACGGGAGCCCCGGCGTCGACCGCCGCGTTCACCGCCACAGGCGCGACGTCGGGCCCGTCGATGACCGGCTTCGGCTTCGAGGGCCACATCACCGCGGCCCCCGCGCCGACCACTGCCACCGTGGCGGCAGCGATGCCCACGCGCTTGCGCCGCGACGCGGCCAGCGCCCGCTCCTTGGAGCCCGGTCGACCGTCGACCGTCTCTCGCAGCGGGGCCCGCACCGAGGTCATCGCCAGCGTGTAGTCGTGCAGCTCCTTCACGTGAGGTCCGCACACCTTGCGGGCGTGTTCGCCCAGCGCCGTCTGGGCCGAGCTGTCGGTGGGGGGGAGCGCCGCTCGAAAGTCGTTGATGTTGGTAAAGCGCTCGCCGCGCGCGCGGGCGGCCGCCTTCTCAATCGCCTTCGACAGCTGCGCCGGGAGGTCCGGCCGTATCTCCGACAGGCTGGGAATGGGCGAGGTCTGCACGGCCGCCAGGGTCTCGGCGTCGCTGTCTCGCAGGAACGGCGAAATGCCGGTCGCCAGGTGCAGGAGCGTAATGCCGACCCCGAAGATGTCCGACGCCTCGTCAGCGGGAAACCCCTTCAGCTGCTCTGGCGCGAAGTACTCGAACTTTCCGCGCAACCGGCTGTCGCGGCCGCGGCCACCCGACTGCTGCAGCTTGGCCACGCCGAAGTCCGTCAGCTGCACCACGCCCGTCCAACTGACGAGCACGTTCTGCGGTGAGATGTCGCGGTGAATGATGGGCTGCTTGGACCCGGTGGACGACTTGTGCCCGTGCGCCGCCGCCAGCCCCTGCGCGACGCTGTGCGCGATGAAGCACAGCTCGCTGGCCGAGATGCGTTCCTTGGCCACCTTGAGCCCGGCCAGGAAGTGCCCCAGCGAGTCGCCCTGCACCAACTCCATGGCGATGTAGTAGCGGCCTTGAATCAGCCCCACGTCGAGCACCTGGACGATGTTGGGGTGAGACAGGCGCGCCGAGAGCGCGGCTTCGTTCAAGAACATCTGCACGGCTTCCGGGTCATCCAGGAGCTGCGGCAGCAGGAGCTTCAGCGCCACCACCTTCTCGAACGACCCCAGCCCCAGCTGCACCGCGAGGTAGACCTCGCCCATGCCACCTTGCGCGATGCGCGGCCCGAGGCGGTAACGCCCGAACAGCTCCGGGGGCGGCTCGTCGAGTCGCTTCACCATACCCAGAGCGCCACGGCTCCCGCAGCGGCGAGGACAGCGCCCACGCCCACCACCTGGGCGGCGAGCGCCTTGCTGCGCGCGGCGTTGTCGGCCGCCAGCACTTCAGAGGCGAACGCATCGGGGTTGCCTCCCCGCGCGTAGTCGACGCCCGACGAGACACCGAGCCCGAGCGCCGCCGCGCCGGCCACCACCGCCACGGCCGTCGTCGTCCACGCGGGCCAATTGACCGGGGTCGACGGCAGCTCGGGCCCCTTCTCCACCAGCCCCGGAGGCCGCGAGACCACCTTCGGGTCGAGCCCTTCGCCGCCCGGCTTGACGCCGGTGGGCATCTCCATCGCCATGCGCATCAGCTCTTCGCTGTTCTTGCCCAGGACCACCAGCTCCGGCGCCCTGGCCAGCGGGCCCAGCGGCCCCAGGTTGGCTGAGCCACGTCCGTTTTCGATGCGCAGGGGTTCTTCTCGCACCTGCCCCGACATCAGGCGTGCGGAGAAGCGCACCCCCACCACCAGGTTCCAGGGGTCGACGATGCGCACCACCACCATCTCGGGGGACGACTGCACCTGCTGCAGGCGAATGAACCCCTTGGGGTACAGGCGCGCCTTCACTTCCCGAAACAGGTCTTTCACCTTGGGTGAGACGTTCGTGGGCTCCGGCACGTTCGCATTGAGGGTGAGGAGCGCCACGTAGGCGTCCTCCGCCTCGGCGCGGCGCCCGAGGGCGAGCAGCGTGCGCGCCAGCAGGTCGTGCGCCGCTTCGGTCTCTTTCGGGGTGGAGTCGGGCGCGGACAGCGCCAGCTTCAGCTTGGTCTCCGCGTCGCGGAAGTGCAGGTCATCGAAGGCCTTCTGGGCGTCTTCCAGGTACGGGTTCGCTTGGAGGAGTGCGCACACGGGGAGCGCGAGCCAGAAGGACACGCCTGATCTTTAGCACCCACCGCCCCGCCTCAGAAGCATCCTGCTCAACAGAAGTGGTGCGGGCACCCACAGACTTCCGATGGTGGCGAAAGACGTTAGAGTGCGCGCATGCGCCCTCTGGCGGCCATGGCTGCACTCAGTCTCGCGGCGTGCCTGCCCCCGTTTCACGATCGTCTCGGTACGCGCTGCGATGCTGAGCACCCGTGCGGCAGTGACGACCTGGTGTGCATCAGCGGCCGCTGCGCGGCGGTCGACGCCGGAGTGGGCGGCGGCGCCGGCGGTGGCGGCGGTGTCGGGGGTGGTGCCACTGGAGGCGGCGGAGGTGGAAGTGTCGGCGGCGGCGCGGGCGGCGGGTCGGGCGGCGG
>CAZFXD010000201.1:0-9343 GCA_964522795.1 uncultured Myxococcaceae bacterium | reverse complement strand
TCGGCGTCGGAGCGGGTGCGGGCGGAGGCGCCTTGAGGGCCACGATGGACTCCTTGGCCTTGTCGATCCACTTCTGCTCGGAGGCGCGCTTCTCCTTCTGCAGGTACGTCTCGTACGCGGCGATGGCCTTGGCCGTGTTGCCCAACGCCTTGTAGCTCTCGCCCAGGCCGTAGAAGCCGTCGGGGTCGGTGGTGTCGAGCGCAGTGTACTTCTCGTACGCCTCGGCGGCCGCCTTGAAGTCGCCCGTCTTGCGCGCCGCGTAGCCCAGGTTGAACCACCCCAGCTTGAAGCCGGGGTCCGCAGCGATGGCCGCGCGGAAGCGGGCGATGGCCTCCTCCTTCTTGGACTGCTTGAACAGCGCGCTGCCAAGGCCGTTGAGCGCCGCGGCATAGTTGGGGGCCGCCGCGATGGCCTCTTTGTAGGCCATCTCAGCCTGATCGAACTGGCCCGCGGCCAGGGCCTCCTCGCCCTTCTCAAACGCAGAAATCGCCAGCGGCGGGAGCTCTGCGCCCACGGCGCCGAAGGCCACCAACGCGACGACACTGATGAACTTTTTCATACGTTCTCCCCGGCCAAAACCGACAGCTGCGTAACAGTTTTCGCTTCACCTGCCCAATGCGGCCTGCGCGGGCGTCACGAGCCTTCGAGCACGCGGTCGACGATGGTGGTGATGCCCATGCCGTAGCCGATGCAGAGCGTGACGGCGCCTCGACGCAGGTCGCGACGAATGAGTTCCTGGAGCAGCGTGGCCATCAGCATGGCCCCCGTCGCGCCCAACGGGTGCCCCAGGGCGATTGCCCCGCCATTCACGTTTACGCGGTCGAGGGAGATGCCGAGGTCGCGAGCCACGGCGATGGGAACGGGGGCGAACGCCTCGTTGATTTCCCACAGGTCGATGTCCGACACCTTCAGCCCCGCGCGAGCCAACGCCTTCTGGGACGACGGAATGGGCCCGGTCAGCATGATCACCGGGTCCGACCCCGCCACGGCCGTGGAGACGATGCGGGCCAGGGGCTTCTTGCCCAAAGACCTGGCCTTCGAGGCGCTCATCACGGTCACGGCTGCAGCGCCATCGACGATGCCCGACGAATTCCCCGCGTGGATCACCCCGTCTTCTTTGAACACCGGCTTGAGCGTGGAGAGCGATTCAGCGGTGGTCTGCGGGCGGCAGTGTTCGTCGCGCTCCACCAGGGTCTTGCCGGTGGGAAGGTCGACTTCGATCGGCGCGATCTCCGCCTTAAAGTAGCCCTTCTCAATCGCGTTCCCGGCGCGGCGCTGTGATTCAGCGGCGAACTGGTCGAGCTCGAGGCGCTTGAGGTTCCACTTCTCGGCCACCATCTCGGCCGACAAGCCCTGGGGCACGAGATTGGGAAAGCGCTGGCCCAGCCGCGGCGACACGGGGCCGTCACCGGGGCCGACCGCGTCCGAGCCCATGGGGATTCGGTTCATCGATTCCACGCCGCCGCCGACGGCGATCTCGGCCTGACCTGACATCACGGCCATGGCCGCCTGGTTGACGGCCTCCAGCCCCGAACCGCAGAAGCGGTTCACGGTCTTCGCCGCCACGTCGATGGGCCAGCCGGCGGCGAGCACCGCTCGGCAGGCCCGCGAGCATCCCCACGACGCGCGCGATGTTCAGGCCCTGCTCCCCGATCTGAGTCACGCACCCCGCGGTCACGTCCTCCACCTGCGAGGCTTCAATGCCCGCCCGGCGCACCGTGGCGTTCAGGGCGTGCGCCAACAGGTCCATCGGGTGGACCCCGACCAACGAGCCCTTCTTCTTCCCGCGAGCGGTTCGAACGGCATCGACAATGACGGCAGTGTGCATGGTGGCTCCTGATGAAGACGACGACGGCTACTGCGCAGCGGCTTTGACGTTCTGGAGGCTCTGCTTCACCGCGGCGACAAGGTTCGGCGCGGTCAGCCCGTACTCTTTGAAGATGATCTCAGCGGGCGCCGAGGCGCCGTAGCGATCGACGCCCACCGCCACGCCGTGCGGCCCAATCCATTTGTCCCAGCCGAACGTGACGCCGGCCTCGATGGAGGCGCGCGCCCGAACCTGAGGCGGCAACACGGAGTCGCGATAGGCCTGCGGCTGCGCGGCGAACCGCTCCCAACACGGGAGGGACACCACGCGCGTCCCGATGCCCTCGGCGTGCAGCACCTTCTGCGCCTCAAGCGCGATGGACATCTCGCTCCCCGACGCAATGACGATGGCCTGCAGCGGGCCGCTCGCGTCGCAGAGCGTGTAGCCACCCTTCAGCAACCCTGCCGCGCTGCCCATGGTGGTGCGGTCAATCGAGGGGAGCTTCTGCCGGGACAGCACGAGCCCCGTGGGGCCGTCCGTGCGCTCCAGCGCCAGCTTCCACGCCTGCGCCGACTCCGGCCCGTCACAGGGTCGCACCACGTGGAGGTTGGGCATGGTCCGCAGCGCCATCAGGTGTTCGACGGGCTGGTGGGTGGGGCCGTCTTCTCCCAGGCCAATCGAGTCATGCGTCCACACGTGCACTACGGGCAGGTGGTTGATGGCGGCGAGGCGCACCGACGGCCTCATGTAGTCGGAGAAGCAGAAGAAGGTGGCGGTGAACGGTCGCAGGCCCCGGTGGTACGCGATGCCATTGGCGATGGCGGCCATGGCGTGCTCGCGCACTCCGAAGTGAATGTTGCGACCCGCGCCGCTCTGCCCGTTGAACGAGCCCAGATCTTTGAGCACGGTCTTGGTGGAGCCACCGAGGTCCGCGTCGCCGCCCAGAATCTCGGGGACCTTGAGCGCGATGGCATTCAGCGCTTTTCCCGCTGACGTCCTCGACTCGGCCGCCTCGGCTCCCACGGCGGAGAGCGCCGCGTCCCAGCCGTCGGGGAGCTTGCCGGCCATGACCCGCTTGAACTCGGCCGCGAGGTCCGGGAACGCCCTGGCGTACGCCTCGAAGCGGGCGTGCCAGTCCTGGTGTGCCTGCGTCCCCGCCTCGGCGCGTTTCCGGAACGCGGCGCGGGCCGGCTCTGGAATGAAGAAGGGCGTCTCCGTTTCCCAGCCCAGCGCTTTCTTCGTCAGCGCCAGCTCATCTTTGCCGAGCGGGCTGCCATGCGAGGAGGACTTTCCGGCCTTGTTCGGAGAGCCGAAGCCGATGGTCGTCTTGATCACCACCAGCGACGGGCGCGAGGTCTCCGCCCGGGCGTTGGCCATGGCGGCGTCCAGCGCGGCGAGGTCGGTGTCTCCCCGCTCTACGGTCTGCACGTGCCACCCGTACGCGCGATAGCGGGCGGCGACGTCCTCGCTGAAGCACAGGCTCGCGGGGCCATCGAGGGTGACGTCGTTGGCGTCGTAGATGCAGTTCAGCTTTCCCAGTCGCAGGTGGCCAGCGAGCGAGGCCGCTTCACAGGCCACGCCCTCCATCACGTCTCCGTCGGAGATGAGCGCCCAGGTGTGGTGGTCGACGATGGTGTGGCCAGGTCGATTGAACCTTTGGGCCAGTGCGCGTTCCGCGATGGCCATGCCGACCGCGTTGGCGTGCCCCTGCCCCAGCGGACCAGTGGTCGCCTCGATGCCCGGGGTGACGCCGAATTCCGGGTGACCGGGGGTGAGGCTCTTCCACTGGCGAAACGATTTGAGATCGTCGAGCGAGAGCGGGTAGCCCGTCAGGTGCAGCAGCGCGTAGTGCAGCATGCAGCCGTGCCCGGCCGAGAGCACGAACCGGTCGCGGTCGGGCCACTGCGGCGCCTTGGGGTCGTGCTTCAGGTGCCGCTGCCACAGCACATAGGCCATGGGCGCCGCGCCGAGGGGCAAGCCGGGGTGACCCGAGTCGGCCTTTTGAATGGCATCAATCGCGAGCGTGCGAATGGTGTTGATGCACAACGTATCGGTCGGGCCGAACGTCGAAGAATCGTTTTCCATCGGGGGCTGATGTAGCGAACTACGGGTCAGTTGTCGCCCTGACCTGCGAGGTAGCCGAGGATGACTTCGTCGAGGCTCTTCTCGGAAATCAAGTCTTCCCCGAACAGCGTCTCCACCCCCACGTCGTTCTGCTTGGGCTGCTCGGTCATGGCTCGCGCGGCGAGCACTTCGGGAGGAATGACGGTCGGCGTCGAGGGCCGGGGCGGAGGCGCCTGCTTGGCCGCGTCTTGCGCCGCCTTGGCCTCCTTTTCCGAGGCCAGCTGTCCCGGCTGGTAGTGGCGCGAGTGCGCCGTCTCCAGGTTGTTGTACATGCCGTTGACGAGGTTGCGCAGCATCTCCTTGTGCTGCTCCTCCATCATCTCGCGCACCAGTTCAGCCAGGTTGGGCGACGTGGCGATGTCCGCGTACGACGTCTTCTTCGAGGCGAGAATGTTTCCGCCCACGAACAAGTGGGTGATCACGTGCGGGTTGTTCACACCCGAGTCTTCAGTCTGCACATGGTAGACCTTCCCCTTGTGCTTGATGTTGTGATTGAAGCCGGTGACCGCTTTGTCGAATGTCTTAGCCATCGCGTGAGCGCCAGACCGTAACAGAGGCTTGGACGCGCGGGCTATATTCCGATGTCGATCCGCAGGCGAACCAGGTCTTGCGGTTCGTTGACGCTCTCCAGCGATTCCAGGCGTGGATCAACCTGGGCCAGCTCCCGGAGCGGGACCGTGATCAACCTCGACGCACGCAGTAGCGCTCGCGCTGAGATCCCGGGTTCGGCCACTCGCAGGAGCGTTCGGAACGCGGCGGCCCTGATCAGCGCCGGGAACGGCCACAGACGCTTGGCGTCAGCGAAGGCCACGGCATCGACCCCAGGCCCGGCCCGCGCCAGCAGGAGTTCAACGGCCTGCCGGTGGACACGCGGCATGTCGCACGCCACCACCAGCACCCACGGCGCCCGGGCGTATCGCGCGGCCGACAGGATGCCTCCGGGTGCGCCCAGCCCGGGGGCCACGTCGCCGACCCAACGAAAATCGCCCTCCGAATCTCCCGCCGGTGGGCGCCCCACCAGAAAGACCGACCTGGGGGTCGGGGCGAGGGCGGCGAGGCGCTTGATCAGCGTCAGGCCCTCGACCTTGAGCTGCCCCTTGTCGGCGCCCCCCAGGCGTAACCCCCGGCCACCCGTGAGGATCGCGACGTCGAACCGGGGCGTTCGCGCCCGCGGGCGAGGCCGCGCTCGCGTTGTCACCGGGCGGTGACTTGGAGTGTGCACAAAAGTTCCCTCAGACAGGCGCCTGATCGAGACTCCGACGTCGCCAACTTCAAGGCAAGCAAAGTGCCCAACCAGATGCCACAGCCGAGCCGCCCGCTGCCCCCGCCGACGCCGAGCGCGCCCTCGCTGATCCCGCACGACGTGCTGGAGGCCTACCAACAGGAAGTCGCGCTCGAAGCTGAAGCCGAGTTGGTTCGCGCCAAGGTTGAAGTGGCCATGACGCCCGCCGAGCCGCTGGAAGCCTTGACCGACGAGAGCCCCATCTTCCTCTCGCAGGGCCCGGCCAATCGCAAGACGGCCGCCAGCGCGCTGAAGGAAGTCGCGTTGTTCAACGGCGTGTCCGAGGCCTCGATTGATCAGTTCGTCCGCGGGGCGTTCGAAGTGCAGGTGCCCGACGGCCAGTTCCTCTTCCTCGAAGGAGACGCGGCCGACTCGTTCTACGTGGTGATCGACGGCACGCTGGAAATTCTGCGGCGCCGCGAGGGTCGTGAAGTCGCGCTTCGCCACTTCGGGCGCGGCGAAGGCATTGGGCTGCTCGGGTTGTTCTCCGGTCAGGTTCGCGCGGCGTGTGCCCGCGCCATCGGCGATGCGACGGTGTTGGAAGTCCCGGTGAGTGCCTTGCGCACGGTGCTCGAGCACGACGACGTGCTGCACGGCCGCATGCTCCGCTTCTATCAGGAGCGCATTCTCGAAGGGTTCCTCGGCTCCTCCCGCCTCTTCTCCGACATCGACTCCATCGCCCGCGCGCGCGTGATTGGTGCGTTCAAGCCCCGCGCGCTGGAGGCGGGCGAGACGCTCGTCTCTCCCGGCGAAGTGGTCAACCTGATGGCGGTCATCACCCACGGCGCCCTGGCGCTGGAAGGCCGCTCCCGCGCCTCGTCTGAAAACCGCGTTCTCGAAGTCACCGAGGGCGAGTTTCTGGCACTGACCAGTGCGATGAGCGGCGTGCCCACGCGCTTCCGCATCTACGCCCCGGTGGCCACCACCATCGCCCTGCTCTCGCAGCGGGCCCTGGCCGACCTCTTGCGCGACTACCCGGCGCTGCGCAATCTCCCCACGCGCCTGCCTGCCCACGGCCGCCCCGTGGACCGCGACATCTTCTGCGGCCACACCGGCGTTCCGGGGTTGTGACCGAGCCCGCCCGGCCCGAGCCCGCGCCTCACCCGACGTTGGCCTGGGGCCGCATGTTGGGCCTGTTCGCGCTCGTGGGCGTGTGTCTGTGGGCCTGGGAAACGCCCGTGCTGCTCCCCGCCAAGTTGCTCGCGGTGATGACGCACGAGACCGGCCACGCCATCGCCACCTGGTTGGTGGGGGGAACGGTCGAGAAGGTGAGCATCGCCCTCAATGAGAGTGGCGCCTGCATGTCTCGACGCCCCGAGAGCTTCTTCGCCGCCGTACTCGTCTCGTCGGGTGGCTACGTGGGCAACGCGCTGATCAGCGCGCTGTTGTTGATTCTGACCCTCCGCGCGCGTGTGGGGCGCCCCATTCTCATCGTCTTCGCCGCGTGGTTGCTGCTGTTCGGGCTCCTCTTCGCGAGGGACCTGTTCACCTTTGCCTTCTGCCTGGTCACTGGAGCGGTGTTCGGACTCCTCGCCCGGTTTCTGCCCCGAGACCTCACCCCAATGGTGACGGTGTTCGTCGCCACCTTCAACGCGCTCTACGCGATCCTCGACGTCAAAGATGACCTGTGGACCGCGTCGGTCCGCGCCCGCTCCGACGCGCAGATTCTGGCGGACATCACCTACGTCCCGGCCCTGGTGTGGGCGGTGCTGTGGAGCGGGCTGTCAGTCGCCCTGCTGGTCTTCGCCACCTGGACCGCGCTCAAACCGCGCTCGGCTCAGGTGCGTGGCCTCCCTCGCGTGGCCCGAAACGCTTCGAGCGTGCTCTGACGAAAGTACGGGTTGAACTCCCGTTCGCGCGCGAGCGACGACACCGGGACATCGCCGTAGTCGTGACCGGGGTAGAGCACGGTGTCTCCGGGCAGCTCACCCAGCACCCGGTGCAGGCTGTCGAACATGGCGTTCATGTCGCCCCCGGGAAAATCACAACGACCACAGGCGTTGACGAACACCGTGTCACCCGAGACCAGCGCACCGCCGCACAGCACGCACTGAGATCCCGGCGTATGCCCGGGCGTGTGAATCAACGTCGCCCTCATGCCGCCCAGCACCACCGCTTCGCCGGGGCCGACCGGGTGAATCGCGCCAGCGAAGGGCCGGAAGATCTCTGAGAACTCCAGCTCTGCCTTCTGCACGTACACCGGCACGTCGACCGCCGCGAGGAGCGCCTCCAGCCCGTTGCGATGATCAGCGTGGTGATGAGTGACCACCACGCCAGAGATGACGCGCCCGTCCTCGGCTGCGGCGTTCAAGATGGCCCCCACGTCCCACGCGGGGTCCACCACCGCCGCGTCCGGAGCCCCTTCGGCGCCGACCAGGTACACAAAATTCTTCATCGGCCCCAACTCCAGTTGGCGAGAGTAGAGGTTTGGTGGTTTTGTCGGCGCCATGTCGCTTCCCAGACTTGCCGGACTTGGCGCTTTTGTCACCTGCACCGCGTACGCGGGCAACGCCCCCGTGCTCACCCTGGCGGCGCCGCCGCCAGCCGACGCCGACCGGCCCGTGGTCACCCAATTGTTCGTGGACCGGAAAGACAACGACCTCGTCTTCCAGCTCGACTTCGATCGCGAACCCACCGGCGAGAGCTGCAAGTCCCGCTGCGCGAACGCCACGCTCTTCCTCGACACGGACAAGAACGCGAAGACCGGCGTCAAGTTGGAGGACGCGCGGGCCCCGGAGAACGGGGCCGATGTCTCCATCACCTTCCAGGCGTCGCGCGACTACATCGAGAACAACCTCGTGCCGTCGCTCTCGGTGCTGATCAAGTCGTTTCGCGGCAAGGCGTCCGCGGCCCACCTGGGCGAAAAGGTCTTTTCGTGGGATTCGCGCCACGACCCCGAGCGCGTCCGGGTGCAGGACAAATCCGTGGTCCTTCTGGTCGACGTGTCATCGCTCCCCGTGGCCATCGCGCCACGAATGCGAGTCGTCTACCACCCCCCCGGCTCCGCGGCGGTGGTGGGCGATGCGGAGGGCGTGACGCTGACACGAGGGGGCGGCAAGGTCGAGGTGCTCAAGAAGGGCAAGCGAGACGAGCCGAAGAAGAAATGATTCGCCGCGAGAAAGACGCCACCGTCACGCGGCCCGCCACCTGGCCTGACCGCGCGGGCGCCGACACCCTGGCCGTGGAGGAGCCCCTGGAGCTCCGCGTGCATGGCGAGCGCCTGGTCACCACCATGCGCACCCCGGGCAGCGACGCCGAGCTCGCGCTCGGCTTCTTGTTCTCCGAGGGGCTCATTCGTTCTGCGCAGGACATCAGTTCGCTCTCACACTGCGGGCGGGCCGACGACCGTAGCAGCGAGAACGTGTTGGACATCGTTCCGGCCCCTGGGGTGGTGATTGAATTGGAGGCGTCGGCTCGCCGCGGCGCGGCGGTGACGTCGTCCTGCGGGGTGTGCGGGCGTCAGCAGATCGACGACCTGTTGGCCGGACTCAGGCCGTTGGCCCCCGGGGCCCCCCTGCCCATGGGGCTGCTCGAGCGGGCCCCGGCGGCCCTCGGGGCGGCGCAGCCGCTCTTCACCGCCACCGGAGGCGTTCATGCGGCCGCCCTCTTTGATGCGAGCGGGGAGCTGTTGGTGGCCAAGGAAGACGTGGGGCGACACAACGCGGTGGACAAGGCCATCGGCGCGCTGCTGAGGAGCGGGCGCCTGCCGTCGACGCCACCAGCGCTGCTCTTTGTCAGCAGTCGCGCCAGCTTCGACATTGTCCAGAAGGCGGCCCGGGCGCAGATCCCGTTCGTGGCCTGCATGGGCGCCGCCTCGTCACTGGCGGTGGAGCTGGCTGAGCGTTGCGGCATCTGTCTCACCGCCTTCGCACGCGCCGACCGCTCGACGGTCTACACCTTTCCCAAACGCCTCTCCCACCGAGCGAAATGCTGAAGCGATTCGTTCGCTGGTTCAGGACGTTCTTTCCGTTCGGCGTGCTGGTGCCAGCCAAGCCGCGCCACTTCCGCGAGATGCTGCGCGTCCTCTGGGAGAACCGTCGAGAGCTCCCCTACGCATGGCGCATTCTCAACCACGGCGTGTGCGACGGGTGTTCGCTCGGCCCAACCAGCACGTTGCCGCCCCACAGGTC
>CAZFXD010000200.1:1068-9402 GCA_964522795.1 uncultured Myxococcaceae bacterium | reverse complement strand
GAGGCGAAGGCGGCGCGCGAGTTGGCGAAGGTGTTGACGCGAATGCCGAACCAGGCGACGGCATAGCTGCCGGCGATGCCCACGAGCGAGAAGGCGAGGATGATGGCCACGCGGGCCGGGGTCGACCACTCGGCGGCGGCGCCCGTCGACTCGTGGTGGTCAAGGAAGCCGAAGTACACCACCATGATGCCGCCGATGAGCACTTCCAGGAGCAGAATGAACTTCCCCTGCGTGACGAGGTACTCCTTGCAGGTGGCGTAGATGAGCTCGGAGATCTCGAGCATCACCTTGTGCACCGGCATGTCGCGCAGCTGCTTGTACTGAAGGAAGCCGAAGCCGAGGCCGAGACCGGCGACGATGAGCCCCAGCATGAGGAGCGTCTTGCCGTTGATGCCGCCCACGAACGTCTGGGTGGTGAAGTCGGGGAGCACGAGGCTCGCTTCAGACGCGAACGCGTACACCGGGGCGAAGAGGGCGGTCAAAAAGGCAAGGCGGGATGCTCTCGTAAACACGTTGTCTCCTTGGGAAAAACGGTGCGCGGCGCATAGCACGACGCGACGCGGCGTGGCACTCAAACTTCGCCTCCGATGCGCTGAGTGTCGCGCTTTCGTGGCACCATGCCGGCGCAATGGCTGATTTTTCCAGCTTCCTTCGGGGGACGAGCCGCCAGGCGGCCATCGTGGTGCCCGGCGAGCTGCGCTGGTCGTACGGCGAATTTCAGAGCCGCGCCGAGGCCATCGCTGATCAGCTCAAGACTTCGGGCATCGGGCCGGGTGTGCCAGTGATGATCGCCGCTGCCTCTCCCCCTGACTATGTGCTGTGCGCGCTGGGGACCCTCCTCGCCGGGGGCGTGGCGGTGCTGGTGGACCCGTCGACTCCCGACGAAGCGCTGGGGGCGCTGGCGCGACGAACGCGGGCCGTGGTGGTGCTGCGGGGCCTCGATGCCAACGGCGCGTTGCGATCAGAACCCGGGCCTGGCGGTGCACCCCTCGACGCCCGGGCGGCGCTCGTCATCTTCACCTCGGGCTCATCTGGCCCTCCGAAGGCGGTACTGCTCTCGGGCGACGGCGTGCTCGCCAACGTGGACGCCATTCTCTCCTACCTCCCGGTGGCCGAGGCGCCTCGAACCGCGGTCGCGCTGCCGCTCTTCTACAGCTACGCGCTGGTCGGGCAGGTCTTCGCCACGCTCAAGGCCCAGGGGACGGTGGTGCTCATTCCGCCCACGCCGTACGCGAGCGAGCAACTGGGTGCGCTCAAGCACGGCGGCGCCCAGGGCTTCTCGTCGGTCGCGCTCAGTCTGCGCCGGCTGTGCGAAGCGGCGCTGGAGGTGCCTGTGAGGGAGCGGCCCGACCTCCACTACCTCGCCTCAGCCGGCGGGCCACTCGATGCCGAGACGCGGGCCTTGATGAAGAAGGCGTTCCCCAGGGCGCGCTTGTTCAACCAATACGGACTGACCGAGGCTTCGCCCCGCGTGAGCGCGGTGTCCAGCGCCGAGCAGGCGTTCGACGCAGGCTCGTGTGGGCGCGCCATTCCGGGAATCTCCATCTCCATCGAAGGCGATGACGGTGTGGCGCTTCCGGCGGGGGCAGAAGGGAACGTCATCGTGCGCGGCGCGTCGGTGATGCTGGGGTACCTCGATGAGCCCGAGGCCACCGCGCGGGTGTTGCGCCCCGACGGGAGCCTGTTCACCAACGATCGAGGCCACCTCGACGCCGAGGGGTTCCTCTTCGTGTCGGGCCGGTCGGACGGCGTGGTGAAGGTGGCAGGCGTGCGCGTGAGCCTCGAGGAAGTGAGCGCACACCTGCGCGCGGCCTGCGCGAGCGACGCGTGCGTGGTGGGGGTTGAGGACGCTCGGTTCGGGACGAGGCTGGTCGCGTTCATCGAGGGAGACGAGGGGCGGCTGACGGTGGCGAAAATGGCGCTGCCCCAACTGCCCGTGGCAGCGCGGCCCGCGAAGCTGGTGGCCCTGGCGGTATTCCCGCGCACGCCGAACGGCAAGCTTCAGCTCGAGCCGCTGCGGGACCAGGCGAGCGCGCTGTTCCACGCCGCAGGGGCGTGACGTGGAGCGCGTGCGTCCACCCGGTGTTTCGCAGCACGAGGAGACGCTCGCCGTCGGGGACACGGTTACCGAAGGCAGGTTGGGAGCATTGGAGCGCGCCCTGGGCCGGGTGCGGAAGGTCGCCGAGGTGGTGGAGTCCCGGGACTTCCAGCAGGCGCTTGAGCACCTGGCCGAGCTGGAATGGCTGGAGCAGGCCCGCTCGACGCTCCTCGCCGACGCGGAGGCGGTTGAGAAGACGGCCGAGCGTTTGAAGTGGGACCAGGCTCACGCGGGGCGCCGGGTTCCCCGGGAGCTTCGACTCGAACTCGAGCGCGTGGCGACTCGCGCAGCGCAGGTGGCCGCCCTGTGGGACTGGAAAGAGCGTGAGTCGCCGAGCCTCGCGAGCCTGATTGCCCTGCTCCACGCCATCAAGCCCCCCTCAATGAGTGGAGCCGCATCCGTGGTGCTGAAGCGGACGACGCTGAGCGGGAGAGTTCAGCGCAGCTCGGTCGCAGGATCGATCCTGCTGCTGTTCGGAGTGGGCAGCGCCGCGTTGATGGCCGTTCCGTCCGGGTGGACCATCGGTGCGTTGATGGCGGCGGGACTCGGGCTCGCGTACGTGGCCAGGAAAACGTCCGACGCTTCGTTTGGAACGCCGGTGGGCTACCTGGAGATCACCGAGACGGAAGTGGTGCAGTGGTTCATCGGCCGGCCGCCGATTCGAGCGCTGCACGAGTCGCTCCGTGGCTCGGTCGTTCTGAAGCGCGTGGTTGAGGGCGGCGACCCCACGGTGGCCTTCTCTGAGCGCACGGTCTCGACTGGCGATGACGAAGTTCATCGGCTTCTGGTCAGCCTGATCCCCGACGCGAAGGCGATGTATTAGCCACGCAGTCCCGCGCGCCGCGGGTAGAGTCAGCTCGCTCCATGCTCGGCAAGCGCATCGCACTCGACCTCGCCACCGTCCTGATGTTCATCGCGGTCACCACGCCTGCGTTCGCGGCGTGCGTGTGGCTTCTCCCCGCGGCGAACTGGGTGGGCGAGTGGGGCGTGCTGCTGGTTCCCGCCCTCGCGTTCGTCTTTCTGCCCATCGTATTTCTGTCGGCCGCCGTGCTCCGCCTGTGTTTCGGGCGACTCGTCCCCGGCGAGTACACGTTCGGCAAAGACGCGATGGCGATGCGGTGGGGACTCTATTTCGCGCTCGAGCGCGTCCTCAACATCGGGCTGTGGCGCGAGCTGGTCTTCTCGGTGTCCGCCCTGCGCTGGATGCACGTGCGCGCGCTGGGCGGGCGGGTCGCGTACGACCTGACCAACGCCTCCACGCTGCGACTGACGGACGCCGCCCTGCTCACCGTTGAGCGAGGCGCCATGCTCTCTGCGTTCAACGTCATCGCGGGGCACTCCATGGAGGGAACGCGCCTGTTCCTCCAGGGGTGCACGCTGGGTGAGAACGTGCAGCTGATGGAAGACGTGCGAATGGGGCCGGGGACGGAGATTGGGGCCAACACGGTCATCGGCCCCGAGTCGCGCCTCGTCGGTCGGACGAAGATCGGCCCCAACTGTCACTTCGGGTACCAGGTGATGATTGCCTCAGGCGTCACCATCGGCGCGGAGTGCGTGGTGAAGCATCGCGCCCGACTCGAGGCGAACGTGGTGCTCGAGGACGGCGCGGTGGTTCAAGCGGAGGCGCGAGTGCCGCAGGGGACCCGCGTCGCGAAGGGAACTCGCTACCCGCCTCGCGAGTAGTCCCATCGCCGTCGGGCTCCAATGGGCGGCGTGGGGTCGGGGGCGGCGGACACCCTGCCGAACGTCATGGAGCACCGGGTGCCGGGTGGGGCTTGAACCACTTCACCCGTATTTCACCCGCAAAATCGAAATACGGGTGATTTACGGGTGTCGCACTCATGGCCCCCTCCCGAGGGGGAGGTGCCCTACGAACTCGGCGCCGAGCTGGCCAGCTGCGCCCCACGCCGCCGCTTGAGCCTCGCCGCATTGGGCAACAGACCCCGGCGTGACCAGCCTGTGGAGGTCGGAAGGCCTGCGGCGCAAGCGGGCCACGCGTCTGGCTCCTCGTCCGGCGCCTACCAGAGCGTATTGAGGTGTGCGCCCGCGGTGAGGGGAATGGTCGCGCCCGTAATTCCCTCCGCGAGCGGCGAAGCGAGAAAGGCGACCGCGTCTCCAACTTCCTTCGGCGCGAGGATTCGCTTCTGCGCCGCTGCTCCCGCGAGCTTCTCGCGGGTGTTCGACGAGTCCTTGAGACGCGACGCGAGCCGCTCCGTCTCCACGAAGCCCAACTGGAGTGCGTTGGCGGTGACGCCCTTCTTCCCGTAGTCGAGCGCGATGCCGCGCATGAGCCCTTCGAGGCCCGCCTTCGCCGCCGCGTAGCCCGCGCCGCCGGGCATGCCCGCCTGAGACGCCAGGCTGGAGAGCGCCAGGACCCGACCGAAGTTCGCCGCCACCATGCCCGGGAGGAGGCGCTTGCACAGCCACGCCGCCGCGGTGAGGTCGGTCTGGAACTGCGCGGCAATGACCTCGTCGCTCTCGAACTGGAGACGGTGCGGTTCCCACACCACGGCCACCGCGAGCACGAGAATGGTCGGCGCGCCCAGCTCCTTCGTCGCTCTCTCCACCGCCCCATCGAGGTCAGCGGGCCGGGAGACGTCTGCGGTGAGCGCGAGGCTCTTCACGCCCAGCGCCGCGCAGCGCCTGGCGGTCTCTTCCACCCCCGCCGCAGTCCGCCCCAGCGCCGCGACGTGCACGCCTTCGCGCGCCAGCGACTCCGCGATGGCCTGCCCGATGCCTCGGCTCGCTCCCGCGACCAGGGCCACTCGATTGGTGAGCTTCAAATCCATCGGGAGCGAACCGTAGCCTCTGTTAGCGTCTCCACCAATGGCTCCGGTGGTCGTTGGCCCCATCGACGGTTTCGGGATTCTCGGTGCAGGCACCGCGTTTCCGTCGAAGCGCTACACCAACCGAGACGTGCTGGCCCTGCTGCCTCGTGGTGCCTGGGCCCGGCGGCAGATTACCGAAGACGAAGAGCTCTCGTTCCTGGCCAAGGGGCTGGAAGAGACCATGGGCGTGCGCGAGCGCGCGTGGGCGCACGTGCCGGGGACGCCGTTCAATCACCTCGAGGAGCCGTCAGTCCTCGAACTGGGAATTGAAGCCGCGAAGCAGGCGCTCGCGGACGCCAAGCTCGAAGGCAAAGACATTCGCGCGCTCATCTGCAGCACCTCCACGCCGCATCGCATGACGTCCACCGTGTCCGCCGGCATTGGCGCTGCGCTGGGAGTTCACGGCGCGTGCATGGACGTGCGAACCGGCTGCGCGGGTGGGTTGTTCGGGCTCCTCCAGCTTTCGCTGATGCACCAGGCGGGCATCGGCCCGGTGCTGTTGGTGGGAGCAGAGACCTTCTCCAAGGTCATCCCCGCGCTCAGCAAAGAAGCGGCGTTGGCCCTGGCCGATGGCGCGGGCGCGCTGGTGCTGGGGAGCGTGAAGACGGCGCGCCTCCACAGCGTGGCGGTGGAGTCGGACGGCTCGCTCTCGGGCCTGGTGCGCACCGAAGGGGCGCTCCCGCCCACGCTGGAGGCGATGGAGCGCGGCGACTACCTGCTCTCGGGGCAGCCGGCGCTGCTCACCGAAGCGGTGTTGGAGCGCTACGGGTGGATTACGCGCGCCGCCCTCGAGCGCGCCAGTTGCCTCCCGGCGCAGGTCGACCGTTACGTCCCGCACCAGCCCAGCCGCGACGTGGTGAACAAAGTGGCGGCCGGGCTGGGCCTTCCGCCGGACCGGGTGTTCGGCAACACGCTGCTCCACGCCAACGTGGGCGCGGCGGGCTGGGTGGTGGCGGTGGCGGAAGCGCGGGCCCAACGCTTCGTCGAACCCGGCCACACCACCCTCATCGCCGCGGTCGGCGGTGGAATGTCGTGGGGAAGCGCGGTGTGGACGTGGGGCTAGAGGCGGGGGCGTTCATTCGCGAATTCCTCGGCGGGCAGGGCGTGACGCTCGCGGGTCCGGACGCGAGGCTCGAACTTCCCTCGTTGGTGCTGGTCGCCCTGGTGGAAGAGCTGGAGGTCGCGTTTCACTTTCGCGCGAGGCCTTCGGAGATCAACCCGGCGAACTTCAGCTCGCTCGCCCGGATAGAAAGCTACGTGAACGGGAAGCGCACGTGACCGTCCAGGTCTTCAGGCCTCAGTCGATGGGCGTCGGCGTGCGGCTGGCGGCGTTGGCCGGCCACGTCCCGGCCCGGGTGGTGACCAATGCCGACCTGGTGGCGATGGGCGCCCCACTCGAGGTGGCGGACATCGAGAAGCTCACCGGCATCAAGGCGCGACACTGGTGCAGCGACCTCGAGGCGGCGAGCGACCTGGCGATCGCGGCGTCCAGAAAAGCGCTCGAGCGTTTGGGCACGGGACCGGAGCAGATTTCGCGGTTGCTGCTCGCGACCGTGTCCTCGGACTTCTCCAGCCCGTCCACCGCGTGCATCGTGCAGCATGCGCTGGGCCTGGCGCCGCGCCCCGCCTTCGACATTTCCGCGGCGTGCTCGGGCTTTCTCTACGCGCTCGATGCGGCTGCGCGCTTCATCGCCACCGGAGAACGCGGGGTCCTCGTCGCCGCTGCGGACGCGCGCTCGAAGTTCCTCGACGTGAAAGACCGTGGCACCGCGGCGCTCTTCGGCGATGGCGCCGTGTCGGCCGTGGTGGCCAGCGGCCCGGTCGGTGAAGGGCTCCTGTCCATTGCCCTGGTGGCGGACGGCTCGGGCGCCACGGCGGTCCACGTACCCGCGGGCGGAAGCCGAAGCCCCGCCACGCAGAAGACCGTCGAGGCGCGAGCGCACTTCATTCACATGAAGGACGGCCCCGAGGTCTACTTCCAGGCGGTGGAGGGCATGCTCACCATGTCGGAGGTGGTGCTGAAGGACGCTGGACTCAGCTTCGACGACATCGACCTCGTGGTGCCCCACCAGGCCAATGGCCGGCTTTTGGAGCGCCTCGTTCGCCTCGCGCGTCTGCCCAAAGAGAAGGTGATGGTGAACGTCGACCGCTACGGCAACACCGCGGGCGCGTCGTGTGGGTTGGCGCTGACGGAGGCGCTGGCGAGCGGTCGGGTGCGCGCGGGCGGGCGCATCTTGCTGCTCGCGGCGGGGGGCGGTTTCACGGCCGGGGCGGCGCTGCTTCGTGTCGATGAAACGCTGCTTCGCGCGACCGTCCCGCTATAGTCGGCCCGTGCTCGCCGACGACGTGTTGAATACCCTGAAGGAAGTCCTGGCTCGCGATTTCAAGGTCGATCGCGGCCGCGTCTCACCCGACGCCTCGTTCCGCGGAACGCTGGGGCTCGACTCGCTCGACGCCGTCGACCTGGTGTACCTGCTCTGCAAGGAATACGGGCTGCCCCAGAACCTTCACCCCTGGCGCAACCTGCACACGGTGCAGCAGGTGATTGACCACGTCTGTACCGAAGTGGCGAAGAAGGCCGACAAGCCCGCATGAGCGACTCGACGCTCTCTGAATTGCTGAAAGCGATTCGGGAGAAGGAACAGAGCGTCGATGCCGGCGGGGGCCACGCGCGTCAGGCGCGGCAGAAACGATTGGGCCGGCTCAACGCGCGCGAGCGGATTTCACTGCTGGTGGACGCGGGGAGCTTCGAGGAGCTCGGGCGCTACGCCAGAAGCCGGCACACCGAGAGCCCGCGCATCGCGGCCACGCACGCGGCCGGCGATGGAATGATTTGCGGGCTGGCTACCATCGATCAGCGAACGGTGGCGGTGTACGCCCACGACCCCACGGTGCTGCGCGGCACGCTCGGCAAAGCGGGCGCGGACAACCTGTGTCGGCTGCTGGACCTGGCGTACGAGCAGAAACTGCCCGTCATCGCCCTGGTGGATTGCGAAGGCGTTCGCGTCGAAGAAGGCGTGGACGCGTTGAATGCCGTGGCCGGCGTCATCAGCCGCACGATTCGGCTCCGCGGCCGTGTGCCCCAGCTCACGCTGGTGTGTGGCCTGGCGGTGGGCGTGGCGGCGTACACCGCGGTGCTGACCGACGCGGTGGCCATGGTGCACGGCCAGTCGTTCATGTTCGTCACCGGAGGCAAGGTGACCGAAGTGGTCACGGGTGAGCGCTCCGACATCGACGAACTCGGTGGCCCGCTGATGCACACCAAGGTCTCCGGGGCGTGCCATGAAATTGTTCCCGACGAGCGAGCAGGGTTCGCCTGGGTCAAATCGCTCCTCGGAGTCACGCGCGCGAGCGTTCACGCCGGGCGGGCGCCGTTGGGCGACCAGCCGGAGATGGACGCATTGATTC
>CAZFXD010000200.1:0-1058 GCA_964522795.1 uncultured Myxococcaceae bacterium | reverse complement strand
AGAAGAAGAGCATGTTCACGCGGGCGCGCGGGTAGAGCACGAGGTACGCCACCATCACCCCGCCGAGCCACGCCGCGCCTACGACGTGCGGAAGGTGCTCACCACGCTCGCCGACGCGGGGAGCGTGCTGGAGTTGAAGTCGGCGTATGCCCCCAACCTGGTGACGGCGTTCGCGCGCCTGGGCGGCCGACCGGTGGGCGTGGTGGCCAGTCAGACCCTGCAGCTGGCCGGGTGCCTCGACGTGAACGCCTCGAAGAAGGGGGCTGCGTTCGTGAAGTGGGTGAGCGCGCTCGGGCTGCCGCTCGTCACGCTGGTCGACGTGCCGGGGTACCTCCCGGGAAAGGCCCAGGAGGAGAACGGCATTCTGTCGGAAGGCGCTGAGCTGCTCATCGCCTACGCCGAGTCTCGCGTGCCGAAAGTGGCCGTCGTGCTGCGCAAGAGCTACGGCGGCGCGAGCGTGCTCTCGTTCGCCGCTGACGTGCGCCTGGCTCTACCGTTCGCGCGGGTGGACACCATGGGGGCAGACGCGAGTTTTGAAGTGGTTTTCGGGCCGGAGTTCGAAGGCGCGACGCCGGCGCAACAAGCCGAGCGCGCGGCGGCAAAGAAGCAATGGAGCGAGTCCAAAGACTCGGTCTGGGCTTCGGCCGAGCAGGGCTATCTCGACGCGATTGTGGAACCCGCGCAGCTGCGCACGCGCTTGTGCCGGGTGTTGGACCGCCTCACCGGAGGAACGTCATGAGTCGACGGGCCACACTGGATGATGACGACAGCCGAATCACTTCCGTTGCGCCGGTGCCCGGGCTGCGGCTCGAAGACCCGGTCATCTCGAAGTCGCCCTTTTCAGAATCCACCGCCGGTCACATTCGCCCACGCCACAAGACGACGCTGCACGCGCTCGCGGCGGCGGTGAAGTCAGGGACGAAACACGGCATCACGCTCTTGCCGGAAGACGAAGCAGACAAGGAGCAGTTCCAGAGCTACGCCGAGTTGTGGAAGTCGTCGCGGCGGCTCGCGGCGGTGCTGGCGTCGCACGGCATCAAGCGCGGGCAGCGCGTGTT
>CAZFXD010000199.1:0-9410 GCA_964522795.1 uncultured Myxococcaceae bacterium | reverse complement strand
AGGTGCGCATCTCCCGCACCGGCTACACCGGCGACCTCGGCTACGAGGTGTGGGTCAAGAACGCCGACGCCCTGCCGGTCTTCGACGCCATCACCGAAGCGGGCAAAGCGTACGGCCTGCGCGTGTGCGGCCTCGACGCGCTGGACATGACGCGGGTTGAAGCCGGCTTCATTCTGCTGGGCATCGATTACCAGTCGGCGCCGCACTGCGTGCTCGAGTCGCGCAAGTCTTCGCCCTTCGAGATCGGCCTCGACTGGACGGTGCAGTTGGACCGCGAGCCGTTCATGGGCAGCGAAGCGCTGAAGAAGGAAAAAGCGGCCGGTTCGCCCTGGACTCTGGTGGGCCTGGAGACCGACTGGGTCGAACTGGAGGCGCTCTACGACAGCTACGGACTGCCGCCGGGCCTGTCCGCGGCGGCCTCCCGCGTGGCGGTGCCGGTGTACGTCGATGGTCGACGCGTCGGCCAGGCGACGAGCCACACCTGGTCTCCGATGTTGAAGCGCATGGTGAGCCTCGCCACGGTGAAGTCCGAGTTCGCGGCGCTGGGCAGTGAGCTGTCGATTGAACACACAGTGGAATACGACCGGCGGCTGCTCAAGTCGCGGGTGGTGAAGAAGCCCTTCTACGACCCCGAGCACAAGAGAAAGCCATGAGCACAAGCTACGACGCGATCATCATCGGGGCCGGACACAACGGGCTGGTGTGTGCGGCCTACCTGGCCAAGGCGGGGAAGAAGGTCCTGGTGCTGGAGAAGCGCCACGTGCTGGGCGGAGCGGCGGTGTCGGAGGAGATCTTCCCCGGCTACACCTTCTCGGCCTGTAGCTACGTGGTGAGCCTGCTGCGCCCGAAAATCATTCGGGACCTCGAGCTGACCAAACAGGGGCTGAACATTCTGCCCCTGGAGACGACCTTCACCCCGTACCTCGCCGCCACGTCCCTGCTGCGCGGCGTCGACGCCGCGACCACGCGGCGGGAGATTTCGAAGTTCTCGAAGAAAGACGCCGAGAACGCGCCGCTGTTCAGCCAGGCCATGGCGGAGCTGTCGCGGGTGATCAAGCCCATCATCGACTCCCCGGCGCCGGACCTCGCGTCATTCAACCCGGCGCGGCTGTTCGAGCTCTTGCGCCTCGGCAAAGTGCTGAAGGGGGCGGGCAACGACCTCGTGGCAGCCAACCTGAAGATGATGACCATGAGCGCGGTCGACTTTCTTCAGGAGTGGTTCGAGTCCGAGCAGCTCATTTCTCCCATGTCGGCGTCGGGAATCATCGGCACCTTCCTCGGCGTGCGCAGCCCCGGCACGGCGTACGTGCTCCTCCACCACTACATGGGAGAGATCGACGGGAGCTTCCGCGCCTGGGGCCTGCCCAAGGGGGGCACGGGCGAGATCTCGAACTCCATCGCCCGCTCCGCCAGGTCGTTCGGGGCGGAGATTCGGACCAACGCGGGCGTCGCGCGCATCGACGTGCGCAACGGGCGCGCGGTCAGCGTGGTGCTGGAGAACGGCGATGAGCTGAAGGCCAAGGCCATCATCTCCGGCGCTGATCCTCACCGCACGTTCCTCAAGTTCGTGGGCGAGAAGGAGCTCGAGCCCGAGTTCGTGCAGCAGATTCGGCGGTTCCGCATGCGCGGCAGCTCGGGAAAGGTGAACCTGGCCCTGGACCGTCTGCCCAGCTTCAAGAGCCTCCCGGGCCCCGGCCTGCACCTGCAGGGCGATATCACCGTCGCGCCCTCGCTCGACTATCTCGAGCGCGCCTACGACGACGCCAAGTACGGCGCGTTCTCGAAGCGACCGTTCATGAACATCGTGCTCCCGTCGTTGACCGACCCCGACGTGGCCCCGGCGGGCAAGCACGTGATGAGCGTGTTCGTTCAGTACGCGCCGTACCACCTGAAGGAAGGCCCCCAGGCGTGGCCGCAGCACAAAGAGGCGTTCGGCGACGCAGTGTGCAACGTGATTGAAGAGCTCGCGCCCGGGTTCAAGTCGAGCATCCTGCACCGGCACATTCTGACGCCGTGGGACCTGGAGCAGACCTACGGGTTGACCGAAGGCAACATCTTCCACGGCGAGCTGTCGCTGGAGCAGTTGGCGTTCCTGCGGCCGGCGGCGGGGTGGGCTCGGTACAAGACGCCCATCGACAAACTGTGGATGTGCGGTTCCGGCACCCACCCGGGCGGCGGCGTGATGGGAACTCCCGGCGCGCTCTGTGCCCAAACCATGCTTCAGGACGGAGCGGTCTGATGAGCACTGACACCATCGTCATTGGCGGCGGACACAACGGGCTCTCGGCGGCGATTACGTTGCAGAAGGCCGGGCGGCACGTGCTGCTCCTGGAAGCGCGCGCCGAGGTGGGCGGCTTCTCCGCGCCTCGAAAGTTCCACGAGGGCTTCACCGCGCCGGGCGTCTACACCGACACCGACGAAATCCGCCCCGGGCTGATCGATGCCCTCAACCTGGGCGCGCACGGCCTCAAGCTGCGCAGCACGGAGGTGCCGGTCTTCGCGCCGGAGAAGAACGGGAAGGGCGTGCTCATCTCCAATGACCCCGAGAAGTCGGCCGGCGAGATGGGGCCCGACGCCGCGGGCTATCGCGAGCTCTGCCGCGTGGTCGATCACGCGCGGGCGGCGCTGAACGCTGCGCTCAACGAAGCGCCGCCGCCGCTGTTGCCGGTGGCGATGGGCGAGTTCCTCGAGTTCGCCAAGCTGGGGCTCAAGCTCCGCACGCTGGGCGAGAAGGACTTCTACGAGCTGCTCCGCATGCTGACCATGTGCGCGGGCGACTTGCTGAGAGATCACTTCAAGCGCGACGTGGTGATGGCGGCGCTGGCGCAGGGCTGCATCACCGGCGAGTACGTCGGCCCGTGGTCCGCGGGAACGGCCGCCCGGCTGCTGATGCACCGCGCCTCGAGCGTGAACGAAGTCGAAGGCGGCCCGGCGGCGTTGGTGGCTGCCTTGAGCAAGTCCTTCGCGTCGCTGGGCGGGCAGACGCGAACCCGGGCGCGGGTGGCGGAGGTCCTGGTGGAGAAGGGCCGAGCCGTGGGTGTGCGGCTCGAGGGCGGTGAGACGCTGAAGGCCGACCTGGTCGGTTGCGCGATTCATCCCAAGAGAGCGCTGCTCGAGCTCGTCTCCCCGCGCGCGCTTTCGGTCAAGGTGCGAGACCAGGTGCGGGCGTATCGCTCGCGCGGGTGCTCCGCCAAGGTGCACCTCGCGCTCAACGCGCCCATCGTCACCAAGAGCCGCCCGGGAGAGCTCTTCGAGCACCTGCGCATCGGGGAGTCGCTGGACGAGCTGGAGCACGCGTTCGACGCGGTGAAGTACCGCGAGCTCTCCGCGCTCCCCGGCCTCGATATTCGGCAGCCCACGGTGGCCGACGAGTCGTTGGCGCCGAAAGAGAAACACGTGGCGAGCATCTGGGTGAACTTCGCGCCGTACCAGATCGACGCGGGCTGGAACGACGCCTCGCGCGCGAAGGTGCTGGAGAACGTGCTCAGCCGCATCGCGGCGTACGACCCGGACATCCGCGGCAAGGTCGTGGGCTCCGAGGTGTTGGACCCCGTCACCCTGGAGCAGGAGTACGGGGCGGTGGGCGGCAACATCTTCAAGGGCGAGCTGGGGCTTGATCAGTTGCTGTTCATGCGCCCGGCGCCGGCCCTGGCTCACTACACCACGCCCGTCCCCGGCCTCTTTCTCTGCGGCAGCGGCTCTCACCCCGGCGGCGGCGTCACGCTCGCCTGCGGCGCGTTGGGCGCTCGGGCGGGGCTCGCGGCCGTTTGAGAATCGCGGGGTTGCGGACGACTCTCAGCGGGTGAGAACGCCGTCGGTCGGGGTGTGCCCTCGGCGCAACAAGCGCAGCGGAATCACGACAATCCCCTCGAATTTGTAGCCCTGGGGAGGGTCGCATGCGCGTGGTTCGGCTGGCAGTGGTGGTGGCGATGGCTCTGGCGCTGTGGGGCTGTCACCCTGATCCGGAGAACCCGGACCCGCCGCCTGTCACGCTCCCGCCGGTGACGACGCCGCCCACGACCCCGCCTACCACCACCCCGCCACCTCCTCCCACGCCGCCCGCGGCGCCGGTCATCGCCTCCGCGGTCGACAAAGGGTTTCTCCCGTTCCCCGCGAACTCCACCGGGCGCGACGACGGGTACGCCGTGGCGCTGGGCGGCAAGATGCTGTGGATGTTCGGCGACACAGGGCTCGCGCGCGCCTCCAGCGCCTCCGCGCCGTCGGGGTGGGTCACGCGCATGCGCAGCTCCACCGCCCAGTACTCGCCCAAAGGGTCGAACCTCGGTCTCGCCCCGGTGCTCAACGTCGACTACTCGGTCGACGCGCAGCAGACGCAGCTGGAGTTCTGCACGCTCACCCCGGCGGAGATCGCCGACAACGTGGCGTGGAACGTCCCCGGCGGAAAGTTCAGACGACACGCGCACTGGCCCAACGGAGGCATCGTGCGCGACTCGCAGAGCGCGTGGATCTTCTATTCCTCTCTGTATTGCGAGAACGCCAACTGCGAAGACAAGTACGGCACCTTCGTGGACGTGGTGCGGGCGGGAAAGACGGTCACCGAGGGAGCGCCGGTTCGCGTGTTCGCTCCGGGTGAGCAGGTGTTTCGGCCCAACGGCCTGGTGGAGGGCGGCTACGCCTATCTCACCTCGGCGAAGCTGAAAGACGCCGCCTGCGGGCTCCTCTGCGGTCAGAGCCTCTTGCTGGGGCGCGTGCGGCCGACCGACGCGGCGGTGCGTGCGAAGTACGAGTTCTGGAACGGGACCTCGTGGGGAGCAGACATCAACGCCGCGGCCCGCGTGGTCGACGTCGTCTCACCTCAGGGCACCATCAGCTTCAACTCGCACCTGGGGAAATACCTGATGGTCGACCAGGAGTTCATGAGCCCGACGGCGAAGGTTCGGGTGGCGAAGGCGGTGACCGGGCCGTGGAGCGAAGGCACGGTCATTCACGGGCAGCCGACCGAGAGCGTGTTCGGCAACTACTTCTTCATCGAGCACCCGGAGCTGGCGCGCGACGGGGGCAAGACGCTGGTGCTGAGCTACTCGAACGATCCCCCGGGCGCGGTGGAGATGAACATTCGAATCCTCGAGCTGACGCTGCCGTAGGCGCGTTCAGGACTTCGCGCTGCTCACCGAGTGACGCCGCTCAACTTCTCGTCACCACGACGGCCCTTCAGCACGAAGTCACGCACGCCGCGGAGAAACCCCAGACCGTAGCCCACGTGGTACGCACCGAAGATGACGGGCAGCACGGGGAGAAACTTCCACTCCGTGCGCGCGGCGGTGACAACCGAGGCCGCGGTGGACGCCGCGAGGTAGGCGCCTCCGACCGAGCCCGTGACCAGCCACAGCGGCGGAAAGAGAATGCCCACCGCCGCCGACCCGCCCACCGTCAGCACGAACGCGGGGGGTATCAACTGGCGCACGGTCGAGGGCAGCTTGTGTTTCTGAATGACGCGCACCTTCCAGTACCCGTACTGCCGATACTGGTTCCACAGGTTCTTCAGCGAGCCGCGCGGCGTGTACCAGGTCTTGATTCGCGGTGACTGCCAGATGCGGCCGCCCGCGCGGGTGATGCGGAGCGAGAGCTCGTCATCCTGGTTTCGGACCAACTCCTCGTCCCAGGCGCCCACGCGCTCCAGCGTCGACTTGCGAAAGAACCCGCCCCACGCCGAGTCGGTCTCGCCTTCGTAGTCGGTGTCGTGCCACTTGGAGTTGCCCACCGCGAATTTGGAGTGGTGGCTGGCCGAGATGGCTCGAGCCAGAAAGTCCTCCGCTTCGGCGAAGACGGCGCCTCCCACGCTCTCCGAGTTCGTCTCCAGGAGCACCTCGAGGCACTTCGCCAGGTAGTCCTCGGCGTAGCGGTTGTGCGCGTCGAGGACCGCCACGTACTCGCCGTTGGCCGCCTTCAGCCCCAGGTTGAGCGCCTTCGGCTTCACCTTGCCCGGGTTGTCCACCACGCGAATGCGAGGGTCGGCCTTCGCCATGCGCGCCAGAATGTCGCGCGTGCCGTCGTCGCTCATGCCGTCGACCACCAGCAGCTCGAACCCGCCCGGCGGCGGGGTCTGCGCCAGAATCGACGTCACGCACGCTTCGATGTGTTTCGCTTCGTTCCGGCACGGAACGATGACGGTGACGGCGGGGCTCACGCCGCGCTTCTACCTGCTTCGGCCACCAAAAGAGAACCCGCCCTACTCGGGGCGAATCACGGCCAGCAGGTGGGTGTTGAGCGCTCGGGACGCTTGCAGCACCTCGGCCAGCACCCACGAGAGCGGCACCAGGCGGCGGGCCACGGGCGGTGCGAGCGTGCAGGGAATGAAGGTGGCGCGGCACCCGGGGAACAAGCGGGTGAGGTCGTCGCGGGTCACGCGGCGCACGGCCTTGTTCGAGGGGTTGTTGAAGGCGAAGTCGTAGGAGATGACGGCGCCCCCGGGCTTGCGCACCCGGAGCATCTCCTTCGCGATGGTGGCGCGAACGCTGTCGTCGAGAATCGAGCTCAGCACCGTGGCCTGGAACACCACGTCGAAGGTGCCGTCGTTGAACGGCAACTCCGTGGCGTCACCCTCGAGCAACTGCGAGCGGGGCGAGCGCGCCTGGGCCTGCGCCAGGCGGCTGGCGGCAAGCTCCACGCCCGAGAGGTTCTGTGGCGTGAGCCCGAAGCGCTCAAAGGTGGGGAACCACTCGCCCGTGCCGCAGCCGACCTCGAGCAGGGTTCGTCCAGTGAGGGGGAGCAGGCCCGCGTCGGCCAGCCCCTGGCGAAGCGCGCGCTCACGGGAGTGCAGCGCGAACAGGTTGGCCGCCTTGTCGTTGGCGTAGAAGTCTTTGGGGAGGTCTCGCTCGCGGCGTTCGTATTCGGCGCGGACGCGGTTGATTTCGTCCGCTTCGTTCACGCCCGCCCCTCGAGGTGATCTTGCAGGCAGCACACGCCGAGCGCCCCACGCGACATGGCCTCAATCGCGCCTACCGCCATGCGGGCCGCTTCCAGTGTCGTGTAGTAGGGGACGTTCAGCATCAACGCTTCGCGGCGCATGGAGAAGCTGTCGGAGATGGTCTGCGGGCCGGCGGAGGTGGTGTTGAAGAGCAGGTCGACTTTGCCTTCGTGCAGAATCTCCACCACGTGCGGGCTGCCCTGGAGCACCTTGTTCACCCGCGTGGAGGCCACGCCGGAGGACTGCAGGTACCTGGCCGTGCCGTCGGTGGCGAGAATGGTGAAGCCCAGCGCCTCGAGGCGGCGAGCCAGCCCGACCATCGTCTGCTTGTCCTCATCTCGAACTGAGATGAACACCCGGCCTTGGGTGGGCAGCTTCACGCCCGAGGCAATCTGCGCTTTGGCGAACGCGGTCTCGTAGTCAGGGCCGAGGCCCATCACCTCGCCGGTGGACTTCATCTCGGGGCCGAGCAGGGTGTCCACGCCGGCGAACCGGGCGAAGGGGAAGACCGATTCCTTGACCGCCACGTTGGTCGACGGCGAGGCCGGGCCGCGCGGGAGGTCCGCCAGCCGCTTGCCCACCATGCAGAGCGCGGCGAGGCGGGCGAGCGGGACGCCGGTGGCTTTGGCGATGAAGGGTACGGTCCGCGACGCTCGGGGGTTCACCTCGAGCACGTAGACGTCGGTGCCCTGCACGGCGAACTGCACGTTCATCAGCCCCACCACGCCGAGCTTCTGCGCCATCAAGGTGGCCTGCGCGCCCAGCTCCTGCACGAGGAAGGGAGAGAGCGAGTGGGGGGGGAGCGTGGAGGCGGCGTCGCCGGAGTGAATGCCCGCTTCTTCCACGTGCTCCAGCAGGCCGCCGATCAGCACGTCGCCCGCTTCGTCGCACACCAGGTCCAGGTCCACCTCGAGCGCGTTGGTGAGAAAGCGGTCAATCAGCACCGGGCGCTCGTGCGAGACAGACACGGCTTCCTGCATGTACCGCTCGAGGGCCTGCTCGTTGCGAACGACCTGCATCGCGCGCCCGCCCAGGACGTAGGAGGGGCGCACCATCACCGGGTAGCCCACGCGCTCGGCCACGCGCTTGGCTTCTTCGAGCGAGCGGGCCACGCCGCCGTCCGCCTGCTTCAGACCCAGCTCCGAGATGAGCTCTTGAAAACGCTCGCGGTCTTCGGCGCGGTCAATCGCGTCGGGCGAGGTGCCGAGAATCTTCACCCCTTCGCGCTGCAGCTCGAGCGCGAGCTTGAGCGGCGTCTGCCCGCCCAACTGCACGATCACGCCCATCGCCTGCTCGCGTCGGAGAATCGCCAGCACGTCTTCGACCGTGAGGGGCTCGAAGTAGAGCCGGTCGGCGGTGTCGTAGTCCGTCGAGACCGTCTCCGGGTTGCAGTTGATCATCACTGTTTCGAAGCCGGCCTGGCGCAGCGCCGTGACGGCTTCAACACAGCAGGTGTCGAACTCGATGCCCTGACCGATGCGAATCGGCCCGCTGCCCAGAATGACCACCTTGGTCTTGCCGGTGGCCGGCGGTGTTTCGTCTTCGTCTTCCCACGTCGAGTAGAGGTAGGGCGTGTACGACTCGAACTCTGCCGCGCAGGTGTCGACGCGCTTGAAAGTGGCGTGTCGGCCTTTCGCCGCCAGCTCGGCGCGAATCTGCGCTTCCGGTACCCCCCGCAGACTCGCCAGGTGCGCGTTGGACAACCCCACTGTCTTCGCCTCCAACAGCTTTTCGGGGCGGGCCCACTGCGGCTCGTCGCGCAGCACGTCGGCGAGGGGCCGGAGGAACCAGGGGTCGATGCCGGAGAGCTGGGCGATGCGCGCCACGTCCACCCCGCGGCGAAGCGCCTCCATCAAGAAGGCGACCCGCTGCGGCGACGGTCGCGACAGCCCCGCCTCGATCTCGGCCGCGGTGGCGTTGGGCTTGCCCACCATTCCGTCGGTGGATGCGCCCGACCGCAGCGCTTTGAAGAACGCCTCGGTGAAGGTGCGGCCGATGGCCATCGCCTCGCCCACGGCCTTCATGCTGGTTCCCAGCGTGTCGTCGGCCCCGCGGAACTTCTCGAAGTCGAAGCGGGGAATCTTGACCACCACGTAGTCGAGGGCCGGCTCGAATGACGCCGGCGTGTGGCGGGTGATGTCGTTCTTCAGCTCGTCGAGCGTAAAGCCGAGCGCGAGCTTCGCGGCCACCTTGGCGATGGGGTAGCCCGTGGCCTTGGAGGCGAGCGCCGAGCTGCGCGACACGCGCGGGTTCATCTCCACAATCAACATGCGCCCGTCGGCCGGGTTGATCGCGAACTGCACGTTCGAGCCGCCCGTCTCCACGCCGATCTCCCGCATGATGGCCAGCGCGGCGTTGCGCATGCGCTGGAACTCGCGGTCGGTCAACGTCTGGGCCGGCGCCACGGTGATCGAGTCGCCGGTGTGGACGCCCATGGGGTCCAGGTTCTCAATCGAGCAGACGATGATGCAGTTGTCGGCCT
>CAZFXD010000198.1:0-9450 GCA_964522795.1 uncultured Myxococcaceae bacterium | reverse complement strand
CGCCGAAGGGTGCGTCGGCGGCGGCACGGGGATGATCACCTGCGACTTCAAGGCGGGCATTGGCACCTCGTCGCGCAAGCTGCCCGAAGTCTTCGGCGGCTACACGCTGGGCATTCTGGTGATGTCCAACTTCGGCAAGATGCACAACCTGCGGTTTGGCGGTCTGCCGGTGGGTGAGGTGCTGCAAGAACAGTTCAAGTCGCGCTCGCGCCGTGAGTTCAGCTACGGCTCAATCATCGCCGTGGTGGCCACCGACGCGCCGCTGCTGCCCCACCAGCTGAACCGCCTGTGTAAGCGCGTCGCGCTGGGCATTGGCCGGGTCGGTTCGTATGCCGCGCACGGCTCCGGGGAAATCGTGGTGGGGTTCTCCACGGCGAACGTGGTGCCGCGCCGGACACGCCGCATGGTCTACAAGATGAAGCTGCTGCTCGATCAGCGCCTCGACCCGCTCTACGAGGCGGTGATGGAGGCCACCGAAGAGGCGATCCTGAACTCGCTCTGCATGGCCACCGAGACCACCGGCGTGAACGGCAACACCAGCCCCGCGCTGCCCCTGGACGAGATTCGACGCATGTACGAAGCGTCGAAACACGTCTTCTTTTCGATTCCCCGATCGGGCGGGCCGAAGCCGCCGTCGACTTCCTCACCCGCGACTTAGGAAAGTCTGATAACCGTACCGGCAGTTCAGTCGTTTCCACGAACAAGGAGAAGGTTCCCGATGGCCCGAAGCAAGAGCAAGCACCAACGAGTTCGCACCAAGATTCGCGTGGCGTGGAAGAAGCGCCGCGAGCGCAAGAAGGCCGCCGCCAAGGCCGCCGCGCCGAAGAAGAAGTAGTCCTCAGTCGTGGACGCCGGTCACTGGCGTCGCGACATCGCACGTCGAAGCGCCGCGTTGATAGGTCTGCGTCAGCCGGCCCCGCAGACGTGCGCCCGCGTCGGGCGTGGTGGCGGGAATATAGCGGGCGGAGAGGGCCACCACGTCGAGCCCCCCGTCCAACGAGTTGCTCGATGCCGAGAGCGAGAAGTCGTAGCTGTCGAGCAGCGTTCCACGAGCCGCCAGCCCCTCCAACTCGGCGCTGAGCTTCTCACTGTCCTGCATCACCACCAGCGCGGTGGTGGTCGCGGTGAGCGCCACGCACGCGCCGGTCGCGCTGGGCACGTCAAAGGTGAGCACGTAGCGGCCCGCCACGCTTGGACAACTGGCGACCCCGCACGGCTGCGCGTCAGAACACCCGGCGCTCGCGATGACCGTCGCAATTATTGTCGCGCCGAGAAACACTCGCTTCATGGAGACGAACCCTACCTCCGAACTGGCGGCGCTCGAAGGGCTGGTGCCCGAAACCGTGATTCGGTTCGTGGCCACCGCGCTGCGACCGGGCGACGTGGTGGCGTTCGATGCTGACGGAACGCTCTGGGGGCTGGACGTGGGGGAGGCGCTCCTCGCCGCGCTCGACGAGACGCGCACGCTTCCGGGCTTCCCGAACGGGGGGGCGTACCAGGAGTACGAACGACGACTGGGCGCATCGCTCGATGACGCGTTCGGTTTCGCTGCCGCGGTGATGGGTGGGCTCGCCCGGGTGGACGTGGAGGCCCGCGCCGCGGCCATCGCCCGCCACCAGGTGGCCCCGAAGCTCTTCCCCTGGGCGCCCCGCATGCTGGCCGCCGTGCGCGCGGTGGGCGCGGAATGCTGGGTGGTGTCGGCCAGCCCGAGAATCGCCGTCGTGCCGGGGGCGGCCCTGCTGGGCATCCCCGCCGAGCGGGTGGTGGGGGTGGAGACGGAGGGCGACGGCGATTTGCTCTCGAGCCGTCTGCTTCGCCCGCTCCCGTGTGACGGGGGCAAGGTCGAGGTGCTGCGCGCCCGCGGGTTGAAACCGGCCCTCGCGTTCGGAGACTCGCGCTTCGATCGCCCCATGCTGGAGATGGCCACCCTCGGCGTCGCGGTCGCACCCACAGGCACCGACACCCCGCTCGCGGCGTGGGCAGCGTCACGCGGGCGCCCGGTGGTTCGCACGTAAGACTGTCGCGACGGAGCAGGGTTCGCTACAACCAGCCGCCCATGCGCCGAACCTGGCGTTCGTTCATCGCGAGTGTCTTCCTCTTCGGTTCTTCGGTCGCGTGGGCCCAGCGAATCGTCGTGATCGAAATCGACGGCGACAAGAACGGCGTGATGCGCGCCGCCATCGAAAACGCCGTGCGCAAAACGAACAAGGTTCGGGTCGTCCCCTACAAGGAATACAAAGCCGCCGCGGCGAAGCGAAAGCTGTCCGTGCTGCAGGCGGCCAGCGGCCCGGGAATTGAACAGATCGCACTCTCGGTCGCCTTCGACATCGCCATCACCGGGTTTGTTGCCACCAAGCTCTCGGTCCAGTTCTTTGACGCGCACGGGGCCCAGGTGTGGAAGCGGCAACTGCCGCTGAAGAAAGGACGACTGTCGGACGACCTCGCCACCAAGTTGGCGCGAGCCGCCGTGGCCGCCGCGCAGAGCATTCCGCAGGGGCCGGACCCCAGTCCCCCAGAGCCGCTCGCCGCCCCGCCGGTCGACGCCGCGCCGCCCCGACAGGTCGAAAAGCCGGCCGAAGAGAGCACCGTCTCCGACGCCCCCGTGGTGCCGGCCGAGGAGTCGGGTGGCCGGCGCAAGCCGAAGCCCAAGATCATCGAGGTGTCGCCGGAGGACGCAGCCGCCATCCTCGAGCCGCAGACCGCCCCTCCGCGAAAGCCGGCCGAGCCGTTTGACGAAGATCTGGAGATCGAGGCCAACCGCCGCGGCCCCAAGATCGGCCCCCGCGTCTTCAAGGTGTGGGTCGCGGGCGAGACCGTGTGGCGCTCCTATTGCGCACGTCCGGGCGTCACCAGTTGCGCGGAGTACGACGAGTCGGTGCGGGGCGGGGTGACTCCGGCCCCCGGCAACACCACCGTCGATTTCTACCCGTCGGCGCCATATTTCGGCTTCCTCGGCACCGCCGAGCTGTTTCCCATCGCAGCCGCGACGGACAACGCCGCGCAGGGCATCGGTCTGCTGGGCTCCTTTGGCCTGGGCTTCTCCAGCGTGCGCTACACCCAGAGCATCGGCGCTGGCATGACCAGCGAGTCCGAAGTGACGTTCCATGAGATTTCGTTTTCGGGCGAGCTCGCCTACCGGCTCTACTTTTCGATCGGGAACGGGACGCTGTTCGTGGATGTGCCCAAGGGCGATCCGCTGGTGGCCCACATCGGCGTGCATGGCGGCGTGGGGTCCAAACAGTACGTGCTGCGGTCCAACGTGGCGGTGCCGCTGCCGGGGGGCTACCGCCTCTACCCGCAGGTGGGGGGCGACGCGTCCCTTCCGTTCGCCAAGGCCTTCAGGCTCGACGTGTCGGGGTCGTACTTCATTTCGCCCAAGCCGGGCTTGAACGAGATTGTCGGGTTTGGAAACCCCAGCGGCGCCAACGGCGGGGCGACCTCCAGCGGGTTCGAGCTGATGGCGGGAATCTCCGGTGACCTGGTGGGCCCGCTCGGCTACGCCGCGAAGGCGCGGTACGACGCCTACATCGATCAGTTCTACGGGGCGGGCCAGAAGTGGAACAAGTGCACCGAGCCCAACTGCGGGGGAGCGGCGTTTGAGACGTACTTCAGCGTCTTGTGGGGCCTCACGCTTGGCTTCTGAAGGCGCCGAGAACTGATTCGAATGGCGCGCGCTCCGCAGCAGCCGGACTCCGACGTCACCATCGTGGGGCCCTGTTTCAATGAGGCCCAACGACTCTCGGCCTCGGTCTTCGCTCCCATCCTGCAGGGCTCGCCCCGCATGTCACTCTTGTTCGTCGACGACGGTTCGACCGACGAGACCGTGCAGGTGATCGAACGGTTGGTGACCGAGCTGGGGGCGCGCGCCTCGCTGCTGTCGTGTCTGGTCAACGGTGGAAAGGCCGAGGCCGTGCGCCTGGGCATGCGCGCGGCCATCGACGCTGGCGCGCGGGTGGTCGGCTTCTACGACGCCGACGGCGCCACCCCGGGCGAGGAGATGATTCGGCTCCTCGCGCTCCTCGAGGCTCGCGAGGTGAAGGTGGCCATGGCGTCGCGGGTCGCGCTCCTGGGGCGCGAGATTCGGCGCAAGCCCTACCGACACTACCTGGGGCGCCTGTTCGCCACCGCCGCCTCGAGTGTTCTCCAACTGCCCGTGTACGACACCCAATGCGGCGCCAAGCTGTTCCGGGTGGACCCGGTCTTGAGCGCCGCGCTGGAGGCCCCGTTTCTCTCTCGTTGGGTGTTCGACGTGGAGCTGTTGGGGCGCCTGCTGGCGGGCGACGCGGCGCACCCGGGCTATCGCGCCACCGACTTTCTCGAGATGCCGCTTGAGGCCTGGCGAGACGTGAAGGGCTCGAAGCTGCGCGCCTTCGACGCCGCCAAGGTGGGCGTGGAGTTGGTCCGCATCGCCGCCGCGACACGTAAACGGCACGCGTAGGCCGACTCAGCCCGGGCGCGCGACCGCGTAGAGCGACAACCCAGGGATCGGCACACCAGCGCGCGAGAGCGCGACCCCGACGCGGGCGTCCAGCGTGAGGGCGCCCGCCAGCACGCGCGAGAGGGCGGGTGGGCCCGACCAGGTCTGCACGCCGGTGGTGGAAGCCGCCCGGGGCCGCAGCTTTTCGGCCACCACCTCCACGCCGCGGACCGGGACGAGCGACGTGAAAAAGGCGCCCAGGTCGGTGGGCCGAAAACCACCTGCGTCGAGGTGCGCCCTGAGCGACGCGCGGGTGTAGCGGCGAAAGTGGCCCAGAAACACGTCGTGCTGGGTGAAGAGCGAGGGGCCGGCCGGCACCGTCAAGATCAGCTGCGTCTGTTCCGACACGCCCGGAACCTGGTGCAACCCGCGGAGGAACGAGACGGGGTCTTCGATGTGCTCCAGCACGTCGAGCAGGAAGATCGCGGCCACCGGTCGGCGGAGCGATCCCGCCGCGGCGTCGAGCGTGTCGAACAGCTCGATGTTGTGAAGACCCAGCTCCGCCTTTCTCCGAGCGGCTTCGTCCGGCCGGAGAGCGGTGTCGATGGCCACCACCCGGGTCTGCGGGTGCGCCCGGGCGAACGAGGCCGCCACGAACGCGTCGCCACACCCCACGTCGAGGACCAGCCGCGCTCCGTCCCACACGCCGAGCGGTTCCACCAATCGAGTCACGGTTCGCAGGCGGGCCAGCTCCCAGGGGTGGCGAGATGGCGGCGCACCGGCCGTGGGGAGTTCGCGCAGATCCATCGCAGGCGCACGTCTCGCACTGGGTGAAGGTTGTCAACTGGTTGCACGGTGATCCAGGCGCCGCCGCTTTCCTTTGACACGTATTTCCCCCTTCCTTACGGTGCGCCGCCTTCGTCGGCCGAGACATTCAATTGAAGGAATTGTTCATGCCCTCACGTATTGCCCTCCTCGCTGGTTGTTTCGCCCTTGCGCTGCTCGCCGGATGCACCGGGACCACCGCCCCCGCCGATGGAGGGAGCGACGGTGGCTACGTGATCAACCCGTCGCCGCTCGACGACTGCAGCGGTGGCTGCGGCCAGAACCAGTACTGCGACAAGACGACCAAGACCTGCGTCGATGGCTGCCATGGCGCGTGCGACGGAGGCATCTGCGGCAAGGACAACGCGGGGCAGTTCAAATGCTCCCCGGTGGTCACCTCGTGCGGCGGCACCACCTGCGCTGCGGGCCAGGTGACGTGCCTCGGCGGCGGCTGCGCGTGCGTCTCAGCCACCAACGCCAGCGAAGACAGCTGCAAGGCCGACGCGAAGTTCTGCAACAACGGCGTGTGCCTGAACCCGAAGCGCTACCAGTCGTGCAACCCGGACAAGGTGGCGATCTCGCCGTGTCCTTCTGGCACCACCTGCAGCGAGGTCTTCACCGACGAATACTTCTGTCTGCCTGGCTGCACCGCCACCCCGGAGTGCCAGCGCAACGAGGCCTGCTACATGCCCGGAGGCGCGGCCGTCGGCACCTGCCTGCCGATCGGCTTGTTCAACGGCCAGGCGTGCGAAGTCTCAGTCCTGGCGCCCGATGGCGGCGCGATCACCGACGGCGGAACGACCAAGCGCGCGGTCGCCCCCAGCAACCTCTGCCAGCTCAAGGACGCGGCCGGGAAGTTCACCGAGACTCCCGCGACCATGACGGGCACGTGCGCGTACGCCTTCCTCACCTTCCACGACCGTCAGTACCCGATTCCGAGCTGCCGCCCGCCGGGCACCGCCGGCCAGTACGCCTTGTGCAAGAGCGACTACAGCTACACGGCGATTGCCACCCAGTGTGGCACCGGGCTCGACTGCGCCATCTCCACCTCCGATGACACCGGCGTGTGCTTGAAGGCCTGCAACGCCACGCCGCCGGCCCCGGGCCAGACCGCGGTGCCGGCCTGCAGCGCCGGTGAGTCGTGCGCCAACATCTACCGGCTGCAGGACAGCGACAACAACGCGGTGTCGGGCGTGTGCATGAAGTCGTGCAACGTGTTCGATGCGGCGCTGACCAACTGCCCGAACTACGGCACCGTGCCGTCGAGCTGCGTCCCCACGTCGCCCACCGGCGACTTCTTCGTCAGCAACGACGGCAGCGGAATTTGCGTGCCGCAGCGCGCGCCCATCGCTGGCGCCGGCGCGGCGTGCTCCATCACCGATCCGTTCAAGGGTGCGGTGTGTGCGAGCGGTCAGGTCTGCGGGGCCGTCAACGCCACCGACGCCACCACCTGCCTGACGGTGTGCGACACCGAGTGCGGTGGGGCCAACGCTCCCGCCCGCTGCGCCACCGAGCCCCACGCCACGTGCGCGGGCGGGAAGACCTGCACCAAGGTCACCTCGACCACCGGTGCGCGACTCGGCTTCTGCAAGTAGTCCGTTCGCGGGCCGCGGCGGTCTGACGCCTAGACCGTGATCAGTCCCTTGCGAATGCCTTCGGTGACCGCCTCCACGCGGTTGGTCACCTCGAGCTTCTTGTAGATGTGCTCGAGGTGCGTGCGAATGGTCGCCGGCGACACGTTGAGCATGCGGGCGCATTCGTTGTTGGAGACGCCTTTGGCGATCAGGGTCAGAATCTCGGTCTCCCGCGCGGAGAGAGGCTTGCCCTCGGGTTCGGCGGCGAAGTCCGGCGGCGGGGGCGGCGCTTCACCCGGAATCGCCACGCGAAAGTGCTTGAGCAGCCGCCGCGCCAGGCTGGGCTGAATCACCGTGCCACCGGACTTCACTTCGATGATCGCCTCGATGATGCGATCGGCCGGCGTTCCCTTGAGCAGGTACCCCGAGGCCCCTGCTTTGACCGCCTCCAACACGCGATCTTCTTCTTCGAAGATGGTGAAGATCAGGACCTCGGTCTTCGGCGTGGAGGCCTTGAGCGCCTTGGTCACCTCGATGCCGCTCATGCGAGGCAGCCCAAGGTCGAGCAACACCACGTCAGGCGCCAGGCGGGGAATCTCCTCCACCGCGACTTCGCCCGAGAGCGCCGTGCCCACGATGGTGATCTTCGAGCTCGTCTCGAAGAGCTTGAGCTGACTCTTCAAGATCTTCGTCTGGTCTTCCACCACGTAGACCCGAATGGGCCCCTCGGGCTGGGCCCCTGCGCCAGGTTCATCGCTCATAACGCCCCCGTTCGAACCGGCGCGCGGAAGTAGATGCGCGTGCCCTGACCGGGCGCGGATTCGATCACCACGTCACCGTCAAGACTGCGCGCGCGCTCTTTCAAGTTGATGAGCCCGTAGTGGCCGACGCGGGGCTGCTTCATGTCAAACCCCACGCCGTTGTCGGTGACCACCAGAGCCAGCCCGTCCGCCGAATAGTCGAGCGCCACGCTCACCGAAGTGGCCTTCGCGTGTTTCCCGATGTTGTTGAGACATTCCTGCAGGACGCGAAAGAGGCCCAACTGCAGCTCGGGAGGAATGCGCGCGGGAGCGTGCCCCGACGAGGTGAACGACGCTGTGGCTTCATTCTTGGTCGACCAGGTCCCCACGTAATCGCGCATGCCGGAGGTGAGGTCGAAGTCCTGCCGCATCATGCGAAGCGAGCGCCGCAGCTCGTCGATCGACTCTTCGGCCGACGTCTTCAGCTCTTTGACCTCGGCCAGCATCTTGGGATCTTCGGTCAGCCGCGTGAGGTACTCCGCCTGGATGATGAGCGAACTCAAGGTGGCGCCCAGCCCGTCGTGAATCTCGCGGGCGAGCCGCGAGCGCTCCTCCACCACCGCCAGCTCGCGCAGGTCGGTCTGCAATTGCACGATATCGCGTTGAGCCGAGGTCTCGCGCTGGTTCAGGTACACCAGCACGTAGATGACGATGAAGTTCAGCCCGAAGTACCAGGCGATGGTGAGGATCTCGACGGCCGAAGGGCTTCGGTCCAACAGTTGATCGAGCCGAATGGTGATCGGCAGCGCGAGCAGCGGGGGAAGAATCGCGAGCGGGCGGGGGAAGAGCAGCGCAAAGAGCATGGTGAACAGCAGCTGCGCTGCCAGCAGCGGGCTCTGCAGCCCAGCGCCCTGGGCCGGCTTGGCGAGAATGACCACCAGCGCCATCAGGTCGAGGCACAAGGTCACGTAGGTGACGATTCGACCGGCCCGCTTGTTCTCCACCACGAGGAAGTTCGCGGTGCTCCACATCAACATCAGGAAGTAGACGATGTATGGCGTGGGGCCCTGAAACCCGAAGTATCGACTCCAGGCCGGCACCGCGAGGATGAACAGCCCGAGCGTGAGGAACATCATGCGCGCGTAGAAGAGGGCGCGCACCCGGTGAATGAAGCGCTCCTGCATGAAGCTGTCAGTCGCGGCTTCGAAGGAGACGGACTCGGGCAGCCGCCGCCGCTCGAGCGTGGCTCGAACCCGCGCGCGCCGGTCGTGGGTGCCGGTGACCGGTTCGGCGTCGGTGGAAGAGCGCATCAGGCGGCCATTGTACGCGATGCGAGGGTTGGGGCAGTCTTCTCGTCACTTCATGGCCAACGCCCCACCAGCCCCCGTCGCGCCGACGCCCGTGGTGGCGTTGCTCGACCCGATCTCGGGTGGCACCCACGGGGCGGCGGTTCGCTATGCCTGTGCCCACCTCACGCCCACCTGGTCGTGGGCTGATTCGCTGGGCGAGCGATTGACGTCGTCGCCGGAGGCGGGCCCGGGGCCCTGGCGCGAAGCGGCCGACGCGGCGTTGGCCATCGCGCTGGGCGTGCGCGCGCGGCCGCTGGGCGCCGCAGTCGAGGTGGCGCTGTCCGAACAGACCGCTCCCGAGGTGTTTCAGGCGCTCGACGCGCTCGGCGTCACCGTCGAACGGTGGGCTCCGAGTTCCACCCCGGCCGAGGTGCTCGCGGCCGGACGGGCGCGCGGCCCGCTCATGCGCGACCGCGTCCCCGGCGCGTTCCAGAGCGCGGCCATCGCACTCCTCGAGGCGTGCGGTCCCTTCCAGGCGCTGGTGTGCGGTGACGTCCTGGGCCCGCTGGCCCAGGTGGCCGGTCAGGTCGCCCGGGCCCGAGGCG
>CAZFXD010000197.1:0-9479 GCA_964522795.1 uncultured Myxococcaceae bacterium | reverse complement strand
GGCGGCGGCGCCGCGGGTGGTGTGGGTGGGGCCGGCGGTGGCGGCGGCGGGGGCGGGTCGACCCCTCCTCCGTCCGGTTGCGGCTGCAACACCACTGATCCCGGCTTCCTCGCCACGGCGTTCGCGCTCATCGCGCTGCGCCTGCGCCGTCGGCGCTCGCAGCTCGCCTGAACGGGCGCAGGGATGAGCGCGCAAGCGCTGAGCGTCGGAGCGACAGAGTGGTAGCGTGCCGCCCGTGATGACGGTGCGAAGCGTTCGCGCGCTCGTGGTGCTGGGCCTCGTTGCCGCGCTGTGCGGCGCGTGCGGGGGCAAGGCCCCGGCAATTTCGCTGCGCGTTGAGAGCCGCGTCAGCCCCATCGACCGGCTCACGGTCCGCGCCTACGCCACCACCGGCGCGTTCACCGACGAGACCACGTTTCCCGCCACAGGGACCCCGACCTTGCCAGGCGTCATCTCCGTCGAGACCGGCGCCCACGTGGGGACGCTCCGGTTCTTCGTGTGGGGGTGGAACCGAGGTGAGCGCACCGCGTTCGGGATGGCGACGGTGACCGCGACCGCCGGCGTTCCCACCCAAGCCACGGCGACCCTGGAGGCCATCGGCCCCGACACTGACGCCGATACCGTTCCCGACGCGGCCGACAACTGTCCGGCCGTGGCCAATGGAGATCAGGCGGACAGCGACGGCGCGCCGCCCGGAGACGTCTGCCGCTTCGACGGAGGCACCCCGGACGCAGGCGTGGCCTGCCCCGGCAACCTCTTCTCCAACGGTGACTTTGAAACCGGCGCGGCCGGTTGGTTCACCGACTCCCAGGGCAACCCCAAACCCGCACTCACCCTCGTGCCGTCCGAGCGACCCGATGGCGGTAACGCCGCCCGCATCTGCCACCTGGGCACAGGCTCCAATTGGATTTCGTTCTACTCGCCCACGGCGCTGCCACCGCTCCCGGGCGGAAAGCGGTACCTGGTCAGCAGCCAGGTGCGCAGGTCGCCCGTGGCCGCCGACGGCGGTTCGTTCTCACTCGGAGTGCTGGTGCGCGCGACCAACGACGCCGGCACGAAGCTGAACGAGACGACCGCTTCGGTCTCGCTCGCGACCTCTGACGTGGCCTGGCACGCCCTCAACGGAGCGTCGATGCAGCCGGGAGCCGGGGTGGTCGCTGCGTACGACGTGTACTTCGCCATCGACGTCCCACCGGCCGGCGTGTGCTTCGACGTCGACAACGTGTGCGTCACCCGGGAGCCTTAACCATGAAGACGCCCGGCCCTGATGAAGCACCCGCCAGCCTCGCCCGCCGAACGACGCGCGCGTCGGCCGGCGCCACCCGGAGCGCGGCCGTCTCATCGACGTTGCCCACCCTGAGTGGGGGCACGCTCCGAATTGTCGACGGCCCCGATGCCGGTCGCTCCGTGGCCATCACCAAAGAAGGCGTTCGCGTGGGCAGCGGCGAAGGCGTCGACCTGCGGGTGAATGACGCGGCCGTCTCTCGCGAACACCTGCTGGTGAGGCTGTCGTTGCGCGGGTTCTTCGTGAAGGACCTCGGGAGTCGCAACGGCGTCTTCTTCGAAGGCTCGGCGGTGTCCGAGGCGGCGGTTCCGCCGGGCGCGCTCCTCCGCATCGGTCAGACCACGCTCGTGCTGTCCACGGCGGACCGCTGGGGCCCCGCGGACGAAGCGCTCGACGCCAGCGAATGGCAGGGCCTGGTGGGGCGCAGCCTGGTGATGCGCCGCGTGTTCAAGAAGCTCGAGCGGGCGGCGGAGAGCGCGCTGCCCGTGCTGCTGATGGGCGAGAGCGGCACCGGCAAAGAGCTGGCCGCGGAGGGGCTGCACAAGCGCAGCGGTCGACCGGGCGCGTTCGTGGTGGTGGATTGCGGTGCCATTCAACCCGAGCTGCTCCCGGCCACGCTGCTCGGGCATGAACGCGGCGCCTTCACCGGCGCGGTGGACTCCAAGGCCGGCGTCTTCGAGCGGGCGTCGAACGGCACGCTCTTCCTCGACAACGTCGCCGAGCTTCCGCTCGAGCTCCAGCCGCACCTGCTCCGCTTGTGTGAAGACGCCACCGTCACGCGCGTCGGCGGGCAGACGCCCCGCGCGTGCGATGTGCGCCTGGTGGTGGCCTCACGCGCCGACCTGCCGGAAGAGGTGGCGCGTCGGCGGTTTCGCGCGGACCTGTATTACCGCCTCGCCGTGCTGCCCGTGGTGCTGCCGCCGCTGCGCGAGCGGCCCGATGACCTGGAGCTCTTGTGCGCCCATTTCCTCGCTCGGCTGGAGCGGGCGCCGGGGCCCATTCGCGGGCCGAACCTGGCGCGGCTTCGCCAGCACGCCTGGCCGGGCAACCTGCGCGAGCTGAGAAACGTTCTCGAGCGGGCGGTGGCCTACGCCGAGCCGACGGCCACCTTCGAAACGCTGCCGCTGGACGTCTCGGTGGTCCCGACGATGGACCCCGAAGCGCCGTTCCAGGAGCAGAAAGCGCACGCGATTGAGCAGTTCGAACGCCGCTACTTCCAATCACTGATGCAGCAGTGCAATTTTCAGATCAAGACCGCGGCGCGCATCTCGGGCATCGACCGCACCCACCTCAAGCGCACGCTGCGGAAGTACGGAATGATTTAGGGCAGCTGCCAGCGGCCGAGGTTCGACGGCTGCGAGTTTCCCACCACCACGCCGACCGCCACGCCCGCGGCCACGGCGGCCACCACGCCTCCACCCACGCCCCACACCCAGCCCGGAATTCCACCGGAGCTCTCCGCGGCCACGGAGGCCGGTGCAGGCTCGACGGCGGCAGGCAGCACCGCGGTGGGCGCCGGCGCGGTGGTGGGCGTCGGCGAGGGTGCGTCGGTCGCGACTGGCTCGGGCGCGGGGACGGGCGCGCGGCTGGTGAGCTCGGCCTCCAGTTCATCCAGGGTCTTCTTCGCGCTGTCCCGGAGCGGGTGGGCGGGCGCATCGGTGAGAAAAATCTTCAGCGCCCGCGCTGCGTCGGCGGGCTTGCCCAGGGCCCGGTAGCACTGCGCCACGTTGACCAACATCGCCGGCAACGCGTCGAGGCGATAGGCCTCTTCGAAGGCCGCCAGGGCGCGGTCGAAGTGCCCCAGCTTGAACTCGCGCTCGCCCACGCGAAACGACTCCACGCCCGCCGTCGGTTTGGCGGCCAGCGCGGGGACCAGGGACAGCCAGGCGAGACAGAAGATGACTCTCATCGTTTGCGCGTCCCGTTTCCGTAGGGGTCGACCAGCTCGACCGGACTCATGGCGGACGATTTTTTCACGGCGCCGCGCTTCTTCACAGGCCCGGGTGGCCTTGGCCGCGCCTCGGGGGGTGGCGGGGCAGCTTCCACCGCCTCCGGTGCGGCGGGGGCGGGGAGCTCCGCGGGCGGCGGCGCCACCGCCTCGGGGGCCGGCGGTGTGGCGGGCGGGGCTTCAACAGGCGTGCTCGGAACCGGCGCGGGGGCGTCGGCGGTCGAAAACGCCGCCCAGGCGGCGAGGACGAGCGCGGCCGCTACGCCCGCACCAATGAGGGCTCTTCGGGTTCGTCGGGGAGCGGCCGGTTGGGTCACCACCGTCGCCTCGCTCGAAGCGAGCGCCGCTGGTGAGGCGGGCGTCGTCGCCGGAGACGAGAGGTCCGGCGCGCCTCGACCCATCGGCGCGGCGGCGCTCCGGGGGCTGCCCAGCGCAGAGGTCACCATCGACGCCAGGGTGGTGCCAGCAGCCGAGCCGATGAAGGGCTCCAGCGCCTGCGCCAGCTCGAGCGAGGTGGCGAAGCGCTGGCCCTTGTCGCGCGACATCGCGCGCATCACCACATCGGAGAGCTCGACGGGGACCGCCGGATTCACCTCGGCCGGCGCGGGCACGGGGTCGTGCAGGACGCGGTACATGATGCGGGCGTCGTTCTCCGCGCGGAACAGCCGCTCCCGCGTGAGCAGCTCATGCAGCACCACGCCCTGGGCGTAGATGTCGACCTTGGCGTCGGGCGCCTCCCCAATCAGCACTTCGGGCGCGAGGTAGGGGAGCTTCCCCATGATGATGGGGGAGCTGAGCTCGACCCCCGCCGGCCGGGAGATGCCGAAGTCGAGCACCTTGACCGCCCCGTCGACGCACACCACCACGTTGGTGGGTGAGAAGTCGCCGTGCACCAACCCCCGCGGCGCGAACTCGCTGGCCAGGGTGTGGGCCGCGTGGAGCCCCCGCGCGACCTCGGCGCCGATGAAGGCGCCGATCGCCCACGGCATCGGCGTGCGAAGGGTGCTGCTCAAGCGGTGCAGGTCGATGCCACGCAACAGCTCCATCGCCAGAAATGGCTGGTCGTCGACGATGCCGAGGTCGAACACCTGCACGATGTTGCGGTGATTGAGCGCTCCCAGCGCGCGGGCCTCGCGCAGGAACATCTCCAGAAAGCGCGGGTTGGCGGCGAACTGCGGGTGAATCACCTTCAGGGCCACCTCTTTGGAGAAGCCCCCCGGACCTTCGGTCTTCGCTTCGTACACCGAGCCCATGCCGCCCTCCGCGAGGGGGCGGACCAGCCGATACTTCCCGATGGTTCCGTCGGCAGCTGCCATGAGCCTCACCGAAGCTTAGACCGGGCTTTCCGCAACACACCCAGAAGCACCCGAGAGATTGGAGGCGGTCCATCGGCACTGCCTCCTCGCCCGCAGGGCCCACCGAAGTGTCTCATCGATGAGAACCACACGGTGGGTGTTTTCTTACGGGGAGCGGTGTCGCTCCCCGAGGAGCACTCCACTTGAACGTCGCGGCGCACGCGGCGCGTTCCAACGTCGCGTCTTTCAGCCATCGACGGTGAGCGCGTGGTTGGCGCGTGGCTTGCGATACCTCTGCGCATGACCACCAAACACACGCTGTTGACCGTTGTTCTCCTCGTGGCGGGCTGTGGCCCGCTGGAAGCATCACTCACTGTCTCATCGACGGACGCCGCGGAGGGCGAGCTGCTTCGCCCGCCCAACATCAACACCCCGTCCGCCGGTGAGACACTCAGCGGCGCCGCCACGCTGGTCGCCAGCGCCGGCAGTCGCGCCAACCGTCTCTTCTTCGAGCTCGACGGGGCGCTCATCGGCGAAGCGACGTACGACGGCTCGGGTTGGAAGCTGCCGGTCGACACCGCGCGGTTTGCCAACGGCGCCCACGCGCTTCGGGCCATCGCCGAGTCTGCCCGGGGCAACCAGAGCCCCGGTGAGCTGGTGTCGTTCTTCATCAAGAACGTGGCCGCGGTGGCGGACGCTGGCGTCAAGCCCCCGGTGGTCGACTCCGGCACGGTTGCGCCGGTCGTGGATGCCGGCGTGAAACCGCCGGTGGTCGACGCGGGCGCTCCCACCTCGTCGTTCGACGCCGGCAGCGTGACGCCGGTGGTGGACGCGGGCACGGTCATCGACGCCGGTGCGCCGCTGACCAGCGGTACCTGCGCGGGCCTTTCGGCCCCGCCACAGAGCGGAACCGGGAAGGTGATGTACGTCTCACCGTCGGGCTCGGACACGGCCCTGGGCACCGCGACCTCGCCGTTCAAGACCATTCCCCGCGCGGTGGACGCGGTGAACGCCGGCGACACCGTGGTGGTGGAAGATGGCGTCTACCCGCCCTTCGATATTCAGCGAGGTGGCACGGCGTCGAACTGGGTGTGGGTGAAGGCCCGCAACCGCTGGGGCGCCCGGGTGGTGAGCTCGGCCTCGACGGGAATTCACATCACCTCCAACGTCGGGTACCTGCGCCTGGACGGGTTCGATGTGTCGGGCATGCGCCGTGACAGCGACACGGGCAGCGCCGAAGCGCTCTACGTCGAAGGGCACGACATTGAAGTGGTGCACGGCCGCTTCCACGATGTGCACGGGTGCACCTCGACCACCAACGGGCTGGTGGGGGCGTACAACGACGGGCCGAACAACGTGTACGACAGCAACGTCTTCACTGACATCTACCGCTGGAAGAACGAACAGGGCTGCACCAAGCAGGACAGCTGGGCGCACGACCACGGCGTGTACGTGTCGAGCGCCGGCGGCATCTCCAGCGGCACCCGCATTCGCAACAACGTCTTCTCCAACATCAAGCACGGGTTCGGCGTGCAGCTGTACCCGGGGACGATGAGCGACGTGTCGGTGCTGAACAACACCTTCGTGGGTGGAAACGCCGACCACGAAGGGCAAATCATCATCGGAGCCACGTTCTCCAACACCGAAATCCGCAACAACATCTTCTACCAGCCGAACGGCGCTGGAATTCAGGGGTACAAATTCGGCGGCACGATGACCGTGTCCAACAATCTCACCACCGGCGCGGCCATCACCAGCCGGTCGATGAGCGGGCTCACCCTGAGCAACAACCTCGTGGGTAAGGACCCGGCGTTCGTCAGCGTGTCCACCGGTGACTTTCACCTCTCCAGCGCGAGCCCGGCCCGCGACGTGGGCCTGGCGATGGCGCAGGTCCCCGTCGACTTCGACGGCTGCAGCCGCCCGCGCGGCGCGGGGGTGGACCTGGGCGCGTTCGAGTACTGAGTCGCGGCGGAGGAGTTCTGTTGGGAACGCGCGAGGCTCCCGCGGTCAGGGGGCCTCGCGTGTTGCTTTAGGGGGCGTAGGGCCCGGTGGTCGCCGTCACCGCCGCGGCCCACTGTTGGCGAAGCGCGTAGTAGCCCGCGGGTGAGGGGTGCAGGTTGTCGCCGGAGATGAGCGACTGGTTCGCCTGGAAGAAGGTGTACAGGTCGGGGCCCCGCATCAACTTCGGGTAGAGCGCAAAGAGCTGCTCGATGCGGGCGTTCAGAATCTGACATCCCGCCTGGCGCTGAGAATCGCGGGCCCAGCTGATCTTCCCAATCACCGGCACGCGCCCCTGCTCGAGAATCTTGTCGATCATGAACCGGATGTTGGCGATGTAGTTGTCGGCGCAGGTGCCGGTGCAGCCCCCGCCCGCGTCGTTGGCGCCGTACGCCAGCGCGACGAAGCGCGCCGGGCTGAGCGAGAGCCACCGCTCGATGTTCGCCCGGCCGTCGGCGCTGGTGAGCCCGCCGATGCCGCCGTTTTCCTGCGCGGGGGTGAAGGCGGGCCGCGTCTGATTCACCAGCTGACCGAAGGAGAGGTTGGTCCCGCAGGCGCCGTAACAGGGGGAGTGGTGCCCCATCGAGCCGGCGGTGATGGAGTCGCCGAAGAAGATCCACGAATCGCCCAGGCCGCCGCTCGCGTCGTAGACGTCGAGGTTGAGCGAGACGTCGGTGTTGCCCGAGGAGCCGGCCGAACCCGTCACGCGCACGCGCACCCAGTTCACCACTGTGCTGCCGGGATCGACGAAGTGCATGCGACCGTGAAACCCGTTGCCCGTCACCGTGGCGACCGGCGTCCAGCCCGTGGTGGGCGCGGCGCTGCCGCCAGCGGCGCCGTTGATTTCCACCGTGTAGTCGCGGGCCAGGTTGTAGGCGGGGTCGTGCATCATCACCCCGTCCCAGTTGTAGTTGTCGTCGTTGGTCCAGTGCACCAGCAGGCGCTGCTTCTTCGCCGTCGGCACGGAGGCGAGCGAGACCGCAATCCACTGCGGGGCCGCGTCCGACGGGGTGCCCGAGCTTCGCCAAGCGGTGTCGTAGTTATTGTCGACCCCCAGGTTGGCCTGACCGGAGCTCGAGAACGCCGGCAGACCGCGACTCAACAACCCCATGGGCGTGGCGCGCGTCCCGCCGTCGGGGAAGGGCAACACCACCGGGGGCCCGGCGTCGACCACGGTGTTTCCAGCGTCGGGAGGTTTGCCCGCGTCGCTCTTCACCCCGCCGTCAGGCGGCGCGCCGGCATCAGGTCCCCCCGCGCCCGAATCGCCCGCAGGCGGCGACCCGCTGTTCGAAGGCGGCGTGCCCGAGGGCGGCGAGGTGGTGAGGGGCCCGTCGTTCGGTTCAATGGTGCCGCCGCACGCGGAAGCCACACTCACCAGCACAGCCAAGGCGGTCAGAAGTCGAAGTCGCATGCAGCGTTCCTCCGGGTGAGACGTGCGAACCACGGTGGGCCTACGGCGTCGGCACCAGCACAGAGACCGACATCGCCGGCATGGCGTAGCGGAAGGCGTTCGTGCCCACCGCGGTGAGGTCGGCGGCGGGCGTCACTTCGACGCTCGACGCGGTGAGGGTGAAGACCTTCGCTTTGGTGAAGTTGGTCGGGTGGGCGATGGTGATGGCCGCCTGTGTCACCGCCGTGGCGCGATTCACCGCCACCAGCACCACGCGCGAGGTCTGCGCCGCGTCGAGGCTGGCGTAGACGCTCGCCTTGTCCACGGCGGAAGACTTCGCGTCGATCGACGTATCGCCGAAGCCGTGGCCCATGCCGTCGTAGTTTCGAAACACCCGCATCGCCGAGTCGGCGTAGGGCTCGCTGTTCTGCAGCTTCCAGTGCGTCGCGTATTCGACGCTCTCGCGCCCGAAGACGCCCAGCGCGTCGGCCGTGGCCACCGCCCCGCTGATGTGGGCGCCCGCCCCGTAGTTCCACTCGGTGAACGCGAGCCGGGTGCCCGGGTAGTGCGCCGCGATGCGCTCGCGCAGCCACGGAATCAGGCGAACCGCCTTGTTGCCGTTGCTACCCGTAATCCAGCTGGTCTCGATGTAGTTCGGGTCCCACAGAGACCTGGGCGCCTGCACGCGCGCGGCCACGATGGCGGCGGTGGTCTCCGTCCCGATGATGCGCACGCCGGCGCCCTGAGCCTCCGGGTACCAGTGGAGGTCGAGCGCGTCGACCAGCCGCGTGCCCGCGTCGGCCGAGGCCAGCTTCATCTGATCGAGGTAGTAGTTGATGAACTCGCCCTTGGTGCCCTGATCAGGCGCGCCCTGGAGCCACAGGTAGCCGTTCCACCCGTACGAGACGAAGCCCGTCACCGTGGCCTGGGGCCAGACCCGCTTCACCATCGCGCCGTAGGTCGCGTTCCGGGTGCACAGCTCGACATAGCCGACCCGCGCGGGGTGCACTTCGGGGTGCGTCTCCGACCAGAGGTCCGGCTCGTTATCGAGCGAGAAGAGCACCTCGGTGCCGGTGAACGTGCTCTTCGCCCAGTTGACGTACTCGTCTTGATTCACGAACGCGTCGGTGGCGTCCGGCGTGAGCGAGAGCGCCGAGCCCTTGTTGGCCCGGTTCTGCTTGAACCGCGTCTGCAGGTAGTTGCTGCCGGAGTTCCGCACGTCGCCGTTGCCCAGCTTGTCCGCGGCCACGTAGTCGACGATGGGAATGGTGAGCAGCACCGCGGCGCCCACGCTCTTGGCGGAGTTCACCATCGGAGTGAGGGCGGCGCCCGGCGTGTTGCTGGCCGCCAGGTAATCGTCGTTCTGGTAGTTCCAGTCGGAGCCGGCGTTCGACGCGTTGTTCTCCCAGTTGAACGCGGTCAGCCGGTTGCCGCCCGAGCGCAGCAGGCCGTACCGGTTCTTGGCCACGTCCACCGGTTGGTTGGTGGCGTAGATGAGCGGCGAAATGGCGTGCACGTTCTGATCAGAGCGAATGGTGAAGGTGACGTCGGCCGCGCCCGCGT
>CAZFXD010000196.1:0-9485 GCA_964522795.1 uncultured Myxococcaceae bacterium | reverse complement strand
GCCGCCATCGAGGCCATCGCCGCCGGCTTCGCGTTGTTGTGGAAGGGGAGCGGCTGGTGCTTGAAGACGACCTTGATCTTGCCCTGGTACTGCTTCTCGAGGTCGTGGAGCGTCGGCACCACGCGCGAGCAGAACGGGCACTGGAAGTCGGAGAACTCGATGATGGTGACGGGAGCGTTCTTCGGGCCCAGCACCGGGGCGCCGTTGATGTTGATGTCGGTGACGACCTTCTGCGGCTCGGGCGCACCAGGAGGCGCCGGGGGCGGGGCCTTGCCGGCTTCCTTCTGGAGCTCGGCGTAGACGTTCTCGAGCTTCACGCCGCGGGCGAGCACCTGATCGGCCTTCTTGATCTCCTCGTCGATCATTCCCTTGAAGGCCTCGAAGGGCTGAGCGCCGACGAACTCACGGCCGTTGATGAAGAAGGTGGGAGTGCCGTTGGCGCCGACCTGCATGCCCTCGGCGGAGTCCGCCTCGACCTTCTTCGCGAACTTGTTGCTGTCGAGGGCGGCCTTGAACTTGCCCATGTCGAGGCCGAGGTCCTGCGCGTAGCGCTCGATGCTGGTGCGATCGAGGGCCTGCTGGTTGGCGAAGAGCTTGTCGTGCATCTGCCAGAACTTGCCCTGCTCGTGCGCGGCCATCGACGCCTCGGCCGCCAGCTTGGCTTTGTCGTGGAAGGGGAGCGGCTGGTGGCGGAACACCACGCGAACGTCCTTGGCGTACTCCTTTTCAATCTGCGCCAGCGTGGGCACCACGCGGCTGCAGAACGGGCACTGGAAGTCAGACCAGGCCACGATGGTGACCTTGGCGAACTTGGGGCCCTTGGCCGGCGAGTCGTTGGGGATGGCGATCTTCTTCACCGCGGCCGGCGGGGGCGCTGCGGGGGCCGCCGGAGCTGCGGGGGCGGCCGGGGCGGGGGGCGGTGACGCGACGCCCTTCTCCAGCACCTTGGCGTACACCTGATCGGCGGCCACGCCGCTCTTGACCAACTCCTGGGCCTTGGCGAGCTCCTCGTCGATCACGCGCTTGAAGTTGTCGATGGGCTGCGCGCCCGAGATCTTGCGGCCGTTGATGAAGAACGCCGGCGTGCCTGAGGCTCCCAGCGACGACGCTTCGCCCTGCTGCTTGCCGATCACGTCGTTCCACTTGGGCGACTGCATCGACTCCTTCCACTTGGCGATGTCGAGGCCGATGGCCTGCGCGTGCTTCTCGTACGTCGCGTCATCCAGGGTGGCCTGGTTGGCGAACAGCAGGTCGTGCATCTCCCAGTATTTTCCCTGCTCGCCGGCCGCGAGCGCCGCCAGGGCCGCCGGCTTGGCGTTGGGGTGGAAGGAGAGCGGGTTCTGCTTCATCACCACGCGGAGCTTCTCGCCGTAGTCCTTCTCGAGCTGCTTCACCGTGTTGTGCGCGCGGGAGCAGAACGGGCACTGGTAGTCGGAGAACTCGACCATCGTGACCAGCGCGTCCTTCGAGCCGCGCACCGGCGCGCCTTCGATGGGCACCTTGTAGACCGTCTGGTCGTCGCTGCCAGGGGCTCGGGCCGATGGCGCGGCTGGCTTGGCGGCGGCGTTCGCAGCGATCGCCGGAGGAGTTGCCTGCCCGCTGGTCGGGCCGAGTGCCTTACCGACGGCGAACCCGCCGACGGCGCCAACCAACAAAGCAATAATTACGCTGGGTTTCATTTGTGCAGTGCTCCTTCTCGAGGCCAGTTGCGCGGGGTAGATAACAGACGTGTTTCCCGCGGTGCAACCTGTTGAACAAACTCGCCTCATGACAGATTCCGCTCTGCTCGTCGATGCCCGTGGTGAGCGCTGTCCCATGCCGATCGTCCGGCTGGCCTCGGCGCTGAAGACGCACGCCGACGTCTGGCTCTGGGCGGACGATCCGGCGACGGAGAGCGACCTCAAGGCGTTCTGCGACACCACCGGACATCAGCTTGAATTTGTCTACCGCGCCGGCGACCTGGTGCGGGCCCACGTGCGCGCCCGCAAATCATCTGCACGAGGCGCTTGAAATTCGCGCGGCCCCCTGCTGGCATCAGCGTTCCATGTCCACTTCCCCCAAGCCTCCCCCTTTGAAGATGACGCCGAAGTCTGCTCACGCCACCGCGAGTGATCGCAGCGCCGAAGCTCCCACCAGTCCGGCCAACCTCGTCACCGAAACCGGTATGCCGGCTCGCCGACGCAACCCGCGCGTTGAGATGAAGGCCAAGGTCGATCTCCACAGCGACTCGAACTTCTACAACGGCTTCTCGGCCAACGTGTCCGACGGCGGCGTCTTCGTGGCGGCGGTCGATCACCCGCCGCTCGGCGCCGAGGTCGCGCTGACCTTTTCGCTCCCCACGGGCGAGTCGATTACGGCGCACGGCCGCGTGAAGTGGATTCGCGAAGTGAACGATCGCATTCACGACCAGCACCCGGGCGTGGGCATTGCGTTCGAGGGGCTGAAGCCGGAAGACGAGGGTGCGATCAAGCGCTTCGTCGCGTCGCGCGACCCGCTCTTCTTCCCGGATTGAAGCGCTAGTTCGTCGTCGGGTTGCCGGCGAGCTCGAGCACACGCTTCTCGAGCGACGCGCCTTTCTGCACGCCCGTAATCGTCAAGCGAGACGCAATCATCAGCGCCAGCGCGCGGGTGAGCAGCTCGTCCACTGACTCGGCGTTCCCAGCGGTGGAGAGCTCGACCGCGGTGGCTGAGACAGCGTTGGCGCTTCGACAGCCTTCCAACAGCCGCAGGCGGTCGATCGGCGCCACGCCGCCTCGATAGGCGATCTGGAATGACGCGGACGCACCGGTCAGCTCGGCCATGGTGCCGAAGCCCACCAGGCGGCCTCGCTCCAGAATCGCCGCGCTGTCACAGAGCGATTCGAGTTCGGCGAGGTTGTGGCTCGAAACCACCACTGTGGCCTGCCCCTTGAAGCCTCGAATCAGCGCTCGCGTCTCAGCGGCGAGCCGCGGATCCAGGCCCGCGGTCGGTTCGTCGAAGATCACCAGCCTGGGGGAGCCGAGCAGGGCCTGGGCGATGCCGACGCGTTTGGCCATGCCGTGGGAGAGGGTCCCCGCGTGGCTGGCCCAGCTCTGGGAGAGCGAGACCAGCGCCAGCACGCGCTCCGCCTCGGCGCGTGGGTCGCGGGCGCCGCCGAGCTCGGCCAGGTAGCTGAGGTAGGCCCCCACGGCCCATCGAGGCGGAAGAATCGCATCCTGAGGGAGGACGCCGAGCCCCGGCACCGGATCGCCGGCCCGGACCGGGGCGCCGAACACACGTATCTCGCCGGCGGTCGGGCGAACGAACCCGCACACCATGGAGAAGGCCGTCGTCTTGCCGGCGCCGTTCGCGCCGATGAGACCGAGGCAAGCGCCCTCCGGTACGGAGAGCGTGAGCGAATCGACCGCGCGCTGGGCGCCGTACTGTTTGGAGACGCCCTGAAACTCGATCGCGGCGCTCACCAGTCACTCCGGTCAGCCGCGAGAATGGCGCCGCCGAGGAGCAGGGCGGCGAAGCCCAGGTGAGCGGCGAGCGCCACGGCGAAATCGGCCAGCGCCGGTTGGAGCAGGCTCCCCGAGTAGTGCCAGACCGAGAGGTACCGCATCCAGGCGAGGCCGCTGCTCGTGGCCTCTGTGCCGTAGCCCTGAGCATCGCCGACGAAGGCGAGCAGCCAGATGGCGAAGAGCAGCAGCAGATTGACGATGAGCGAAAGAATTGGGGTTGCGACCAGGGTCGAGCAGAGGGTCGTCAACGCGCTGTAGGCGAGGCAGAGGGCCCCCATCGCTACCCACAGGCGCAGGAACCAGAGCGACGCGTCGACGGCGGCGAAGTCCTCCACCAGGGCCACCGTGGCGCCGGTCATCATCAGCGCAGCGACGGCGCACAGCCCGAACGCGAGCACCCAGGACGAGAAGAACTTGCCCAGGACGATCGAACGGCGTCGCGCGCGGGCGCTCAGGTACCGAATGGACCGCGTAGAGGTCTCCGAGGAGATCTGATCGAACCCCAGCACCGCGAGGAACAGCGGGAGGAAGCGCGTGGAGAGCTTGAAGACGAACAGCAAGAGCAGGGGCAGGGCGGCGAGGGACGTGGCGTAGGCCTCGTCGCCATCCGTCACGAATGCGACCAGGAACTTGGTCTTCTGCTTGGCGATGGCCTCGGTCACCTGCGCCGGGTCAGTCCCGGCTGGCGTATTGCTGGTCACGGCGGCCAGTGCCTTGGCCGAAATGACGTTCACGACCAGCAACGACGAGCCGAGAAACAAGAGGAACAACAGCAGCAGCAGCACGCTGCGAGGCGTGCGCAGCGCCTGAGCGAGCTCACGCGTCCCCACGATGCGAATTTCGTTCACCAGGTTCACAGGGGCGCGCACCGTACTTGTGACGGCGCGCTTACGCGACTCGAATCAAACCGCGCTCGATGAACCGTTGAATCAGGACCAGTGCTTCGTACTCTCGAATGGGCGAGACGTGGACGATGGCGCCCAGGTTCCGCTTGCCGTCGATCTTGGCGAGGAGGTACCGCTCCGGAGCCGACAGCGAGAGTTCCTTGAGCTTCTCGGGGGCCATGGCCAGCGAGGGTACCTTGCGTGGCTCAATCAACGTGGCCTTCAGGTAGGCGTGGTACTTCGACTCCACCGATCGGAGCAGCTCTTGCGACGCGGGGCCGGGCGAAATCTCGGTGGCTCGTTTTGCCAGCGCGAGCGCCCCGTCAAAGTTCTGAGCGTCGACGAACATCGCCATGTGACCCACGATGTCGTCCGGAGACGCCTCGGAGCCGACATCGAACGTGACTTCGTCTTCCGCTTCGTCGACCACGGTGTCGACGTCGATGTCCACGTGCGAGCCATCGTCGGGCTTTACCGCCTCGAGCCGATGGAGCGCGTAGAGGCGTTGGTAGAGAAAAAAGTCCGTGGCGTGGAGGGTGAGTGCGATTTCGTCGATCGTGTTGCCCTGCTCGATGGACTCAAACAAGCGGGCGTCGAGAGAGCCGGGCTTTGGCTCTTCGGCCAGGTTCTCCCGAAACAGGCGCAGCCGGGTATTGCCGGTCGGAAACGCCCCCCGAATCGCGTTCCACGCGGTCGACCGGAACTCGCCTTCGCGCGACAGGTCGATGAGGGAATGGGACACGTTTTGACCGTCTGGAATATCGAACTCCGCGTCGCGATCGAAGGCGAAGGTCCCCGACTTCCACTCGCAGGCATTCAGGACCGTCTCCCGAATCTTCAAGTCGAGCACGTTGGCCAGCGTCTGCTCGTTCACGGCGTTCGTCATCACCAGAATCTTGCCGAGGAAGATCTTGGTCTCTTGCTGGGTCTCGAACGCGCGGTTGAACTGCTCCTCGCTGATGTGTCCGAGGTTGATGAGGAACTGCCCCAGGTACTCACGCGGCTCGTTCGATGATGCGTTGACGACGTTTCCCTTGAGCACATCGATCTGCTTGCGGGTGTCGTCGCGTTCGATGCGGATACTGCCGGTTGCCTCTTTGTTTCCCAGGTAGACGATGAGGTCGTTCAGCGGCATCGTCTCGAGATCACCGAAGATTCCACGCATTGGGTCGATTACTGCCGATTATGCACGTCCGGGTCTACTCCAAAACTGACTGCGCGCTCTGCGACGCGGTGATCGAGCACGTGCAGGCCCACGCGCGAACGGTGGGGTTTGACTTGTCGGTGATCGATGTCCGCGGCGACGCGGCGCTGTTCGCTGCGTATCGGTACCGGGTGCCGGTGGTCATGGCCGACGGCGTGGTGCTGAGTGAGCTTTCGGTCGATGGCGCAGCGCTGGGCGCGGCGCTGGAGCGCGCTAAAGCCGCGTCTGGCCCAGCTTGAGAATCGCGTTGAACTCTTTCGCGCGAAGCGGAGAGACCGAGAGCCGAGACTGCTTGAGGAGCGCGAGGTCTCTGAGGGAGGCGGTGTGCTTGAGCCGCTCGAGCGAGACGGGCTCGACCAGCGACTCATGCGCGGCCAGGTCGACCGCGGCCCAGTCTTCCCTGGGAGCGGTGGGGTCGGGCCCCGGGGAGGAGACGACCTTCGCCACCCCGACGACGGCTTTCTCATCGCCCGTATGGAAGATGAGGGCCCAGTCGCCCGGCTTCATGGCGCGCATGAAATTACGAGCCTGGTAGTTGCGAATGCCTGTCCAGGTGGTCTTTCGCTCGGTGGTCAGTTTCGCGAACGAATACGTCTGGGGCTCCGTCTTCAGGAGCCAATAGCTGGCTTCCGAACCCATCGAGCTACGCCGTCATTCCGAAGTGGTCGTCGTCGCGGACGACGGTGATGGACCCGCCATCGACGAACCCCAGGTAGCCAGTCGGCAGCTTGGCGGCCAGCAACACGGCGCTGGTCTCCGGCGTCGCCCCGGAGGGGATTTGAACGGTCAGCCGGTGGGCATCGACGGTGACGGAAAGAATCGCTCGCGAAGAAGCTCGCCCGGCAAACTCCACCTGATTCTCGGCCACGCGCACGACGCGCTGGCTCAAGTCGCTCGACATCACGAACAGGCGTGGCAGGCGACGGTGTTTGAGCGGAACCGACAGGGCCACCGACGAAGGTGTCGAGGGACGTGCAAAGGGAATGACGTTCGTTTCAAGCATCGGTAAGGCGCCTTCTACACAAGCCGCCAAAACTTGTCTTTGAGCTGGAATTCCGTGAGTCAGTTCAGTGACTTGGCGTCGGTGGAGGGGAGGAGCTGAACGGCGACCGGGGCGGGTGAGGCCTCGTTCCACTCGCCCCGCACGAACGCCACGGAGGGCAGCCGGCAGGCCTTCTTATAGGCGACCCCGATCGGCGTGACGCCGAGGAAGAACGCGACCAGCCCGGCCGCGCCCAGCATGGAGACCGTCCCGAACACCGGGACCCAGAGGGTGGCCGCGGTGAGGCCGGCGCAGAGGGCCAATTCGGCGACCATGAAACAGACGCCCCAGGCGATTCGACGGCTGAAGAACGAGCGGGGGTCGACGAACGAAATCGCGAGCCCAGCGGCGTCTGCACTCCAGGCGCCGCCAGAGTTGGTGAGCTGCCCGATGACGAACACGCGATCTCCGACGCGGGCCTGCTGTCGATGCTGTTGCACCCACCCTTTGGCCCGGATGGCCTCAGCCCACGCGGCTTCGAACCCGACGGTGGGGGCCTGGCGAGCGCCCAGGCGAGGCCAGACTTCGGCTGTTCCCGCGGGCGCCGGTGGAATGGCGAGCGCCGTTCCGGCGACGTCGACCGTGCCCCCGAACTGCTCGCCTGTGAAGCTGCGGTCCCAGAAGCCGATGCGGCGTGGCGTTCCGTCGAGCGCGCGGCCGACCTGTTCGAGGGTGTGGGTTGCGAGCACGCCGTCGGGGCCTCGGCCCTCGCGGACCGTGCCCTCGAAGAGGCCCCAGCCGGTCGTCAGGCGTTCGCGGCGCTGCGAGCGACGTTGCCACCGCCAGAGCGCGCGGAGTTCACCCCCGGCCGCGACCGCACAGAGGACCGCGGTCATCCACACCACGATCAGCAGCAGCGTCCCCATCACTCCGAAGTCAGGCGTCACAGCGCGGCCCCCAGCGCCTCGGCTTCTGCGCGTTGCTCTTCGCGTGACTTGAGGCCCGACGGCAGCCCCCGCTCCGCCGCGGCGAAGTCCTTCTTCGCCGGCCGCGCGAACGTCCACAGGTACGTCCGCGCCAGGTAGCCCATGAAACTCGGCTCATCGAGCGAAGGATCGATGCGCGGCTTCACTTCTTTCGCGTGCTCCTCGGCCCAGACCGACCAGTGGAGCCCTGCGCGGTTGTGGTGAATCGTGTGGTAGCCGTTGTTGAGCATGAACCAGTTGAACACCCGGCCCACGAAGTTCCGGGAGTGATTCCAGTCGGACCGGGTGTCGATGCCTTCGTGCTGAATGATGTTGATGCGGAGGAACCAGCGCGCGCCGAACAACTGGGGGACCATCACGTAGAACAGCGCCGACCAGAAATCGTTCAGCAACAGGAGCCCGGTGAGCCCGAACGCGAAGATGGACTCCATCGTGTATTGGCGCCGGAACTCGGCCTTGCCCCGGAGCGTTCCCCAGCGGTTCACGCCCTCGAACGTGATCGGGCCCGCGACATTGGGAAAGTGGAGCAGGTTGAGCAGGTTCCAGCGGAACGAGACGTGCTCGGGGGCGGCCCAGTCGGGCTGGCCGTCGTCGTCAAAGTGGTGGTGGACCAGGTTGTGCGAAGGAATGTTGGCGGAGACGGGGTAAAGCGCGCAGAAACTCAGCACCATCCGAAACGCGTTGTTCATGCGCTTAGACGCGAACAATCCCAGGTGCATGGTGTTGTGGTTCACCACGGCCGAGAGAAAGCTGTAGGCGCACGCCGCCACCAGGACCGGCCACTGGCGCATCGCCGGCACCCAGTACATGCCGAGCACGAGCGAGAGGTACAGCACCACCGTCAGCAGTTGACGCCAGTCTTTGGGGTGGCGAAGTGCGAGGGGAGAGGTCATCGGCGCCCTTCTAGCCACGCCTCTCCGTCGGCCTCAAGCACAGCGACGTCGGCGCAACCCGCGCGTTCTGGTTTCGGAGCGGCGGAGTGGCTCGACGTCCGAGTCGAAACCCGATACGACGCGCGCCGACAGTCGCCCCTCTTGTCCGTTGAGGTGATGCATGAGCGTTTCCGCTTTGTTGACCGCGCAGCCGTACACCCAGCTGAAGAAGCAGCCGCGGTTCTACATTCGCTACGACGGTGTCTACCTGCTGCTGTGCCTGGCCCTGCTGGCGGTGCTGCAGTTGACCGGTGTGGAATCGGTGTTGGGCGAGCCTCGCTTGTGGTGGTTGGCCGTGGCGCCGCCGCTCTTCTACGTGTTGGTCGTCTCTCACCTGTCGATTCACAACGCGACCCACGGGAGTTTTCCCCGGTCGCTCAACCGCGTGGTGGGCGAGATCCTCGGGTTCATCGTGATTGTCCGCTACGCCTCGTGGGACGTGGTCCACATGCGCCACCACAAATACAGCGACGATCGACAGCTCGACCCACACCCGAACTTCGCCGGGTTCTGGAAGACGGTGCTGGAGACGATCGTCAACGTCGAGAAACAGCTTCAAGCGCAGTACTACGAGTTCTGGGGAGATACCGCGGAGAACCGCCGCTACGAGCGCGTTCGCGCCTGGGTCAGCTACGGCACGAACGTGTTCCTGATTCTCGTCTGGGCGAAGTTCCTCGGACCGTGGTTCTTCCTCTGCGTCTTCGGCCCGCTGAATATCGCCGCCGGGTTGTTCGTGATTCACTTCAACTGGTCGACGCACAACGGCGGTCGCACCACAGACGGGTTCAGGCCGGTCAACCTCGACCACGGCTACTACTGGCTCGGCAACCGGATCTTCTTCGGCATCTACTACCACGCGAACCACCACCACCGACCCCATCTGTTCAACCCCATGCACTGGGATGAGGCGAAGCTCGGCGCGCAGGAACCCGTGGTTGATGGGGTCCCCGCGTCGCTCGCCGTCTAGCGGCCCGTCGCGCTTTTCTACTGGGGACCGGCCGCGCGATCGGCCTTC
>CAZFXD010000195.1:0-9496 GCA_964522795.1 uncultured Myxococcaceae bacterium | reverse complement strand
GTCAGCTCGGCGGAGACCGGCCGACACTCGAAGCCGCCGCACTGCTGGAAGTAGGTGAACTGCGTCACTTCCATGCCGTCGCACCAGACTTCCCAGCCCAGGCCCCAGGCCCCCAGGGTGGGCGATTCCCAGTCGTCTTCTACGAAGCGAATGTCGTGCGCCAACGGGTCGATGCCGATGGCCCGAATGGAGTCGAGGTAGAGCTCCTGCACGTTCTTCGGCGCGGGCTTCAAGATCACCTGAAACTGGTGGTGCTGGAACAGCCGGTTGGGGTTCTCGCCAAACCGACCGTCCGCGGGCCGCCGCGATGGCTGCACGTACGCCACGTTCCAGGGCTCGGGGCCCAGCGCGCGGAGGAAGGTCGACGGCGACATGGTGCCGGCACCGACCTCGAGATCGTACGGCTGGCTCACCACACACCCGAGCGCCGACCAATGCTTCTGCAACGTGAAGATGAGATCTTGGAAGTACATGGCGCGCGCACTGTACCCGTTCAGAGATCGGGTTGCAGCGCCGAGTGTCTTGAGGCGCCTACGGTTTGGTGCGGAAGAACACGAACGGCTCGAGCTGCGTACCATCGCAACTGCCGGTCTCGAATCGACCCGGGCTGAGGCTGAAGAATTTGAACTCCGAGGCGCCGGAGGTGAACGTCACCAACTCCCCCGGCCCGGCGACCTTCTCCTCGCCCCCCATGGAGACGCCCACCCGGTTGTAGACGAACTTTCCGCACGAGAGCTCCGAACACCCGAGCGCCGCTGGAAGCCGGCGCAGCGTCATCGGCGAGACGTCGACCGGGCCCAGCGCCAACCCACCGATGCCCGTGTCGGCCGCCAGGAGGAGTTCGCCCTGCGCGTCGCGAATGACGAGGCCCCTCGCCACCGATGACGACGCCGACGCGGAGGGCGTCACCACCGTGACCGCGACCTGCAGACCCGCCACCAGGCTGAGGCCGAAGGGCGCAGGCGCCGACACGTACGCCGCCCCCGGCCCCGACGCGGACGCGAGGCGGATGGTGGTGGTCTGCCCCTGGTACGTCACCGTCGACACCGTGCCGCTGCCCCGGCTGACCGATCGCCCCGCCGCATCGACCGTGGTGGTGAAGAACCCCTGGTTGTCGGGCGTGGGGATCTGCACCTGCCAATCCGCGCCCAGCCCGCGGTAGCTGTTCTGGGGACAGGCGCTCGTGCACCCGCCGCCAAAGCAGTGCTCGCCCGGCGTGGTGCACTCGGCGTCGGTGCTGCACGGCGGACGCGCCGGCGGGCTCAACTCCACGGTGCCGTCGAGGGGGCGAAAGGTGACCGACTGGCAGCGCAGCCCCGTCCGCGGCAGATCGGCTCGAATCACCCCGGCGTCTGACACCGCCCCGGCGGGCGCCGTCTCTGTTCCGCACAGCGTGGCCCGGAACTGCTCGTCGGCGAGCGGGTTCTCCGGGTTGAGGCACGACTGCGTCATGCCGCCACAACTCCGGCTGCCGTTCACCTGCACCACCCCGTCCCAGACGCGTGTTGCCGAACCTCCGGAGACGATGCGCCGCGTGGTCGGTGCGGGCGCGCCCCCCGGGCAACCGCAGAGGCACTCGCCTGCGCAGGCCTCGCAACACCCGGGGACCTCCACGAAATCGAACCAGGTCCCGTTCACCGAACGGGCGATGGTGACTCCCAGTTGAGCGCCGGTGTCATCGACGTAGAAGGGTACGCCCGTCGCGTTCTTGACCACGATCGTCACGGGTGTGGGGGTGCTGGGGTTCACCCGACACGACGCGCAGAGGCCGACCAGACACCACAGCAGCCACGAGGGTCGAAACGGCGCGCTCACGGTCTGCACACCATCGCAACCCACACTCCGCCGCAAGGGGGTTGCCAATTCTCGTCACGTCTCCCAATGTCGCCCCGAATGCACCGCCGTACGGCCCTCACCGCCCTCGTGACCGCGTGTCTGTGCGCTGCGTGCGACAACGTGGGCACGCCGAACGGGCGCGGCAGCGCGGTGCCCGACGTGGCGCCGCCGAACCTGTCACCGGTGGAAATTCTCCCCCCCACGGTCGATCGCTCACCGACGGGCCGCGTGGTGTTGGCCAACCCCCCGTCCCTCGACGCCACCCAGGTCGACGTCATTCTCCAGAAAGAAGGCCTCGTCGATATCTTGTGGGTCATCGACGACTCGGGGTCGATGGCCAATCAGCGACGGACCCTCGTCAGCAACTTCACCCGGTTCATTCAGGAACTGTCGTCGATCAAGGTCGACTTCCAGATGGGCGTGACCAGCACCAATGCCGCCGACCTGGGCCGCCTTCGGGGGACGCCTCGAATCATCACCAACCTCACTCCCGACGCCAAGGCCGTGTTCAACACCAACACCACCTTCTCGGCGTCGCGGGCCCGCTGGGAGCAGGGCCTTCGCATGGCGCAACTGGCGGTCAGCGGGGTCAACGTCGCGCCTGGAGGCCCCAACGCGGGTTTCCTCCGGCCCAAGGCCGCGCTGGCGATCATCGTCGTCTCCGACGAGGACGATTCGTCGTTCGGAACCACCGACGGCTACGTGCGGGCGTTCCGCAGCGCCAAGGGACAGGGCAACGAGAACCTGGTGACGTTCTCCACCATCGCTGGAACCACGCCCATCGGTTGCACCCCTCCGGGTGAAGACATCTACCTGGGCAGCCTCGCCGAGCCCGCCTTCCGCTACGCCGCGGTGGCGACCAAAACCGGGGGCGTGGCCGGCTCTATCTGCGATGCGTCGTTCGAGAACACCCTGGTCCAGATCGCCCAGGCGCTGAACACCTTGCGCCGCGTCTTCCCGCTCTCGCTCACGCCGGTGGTGGCCACCCTCACCGTCACCGTGGACGGCGTGATGATCCCGCAGAGCGTTTCGAGCGGCTACCAGTACCGCGCCGACACCAACAGCGTCGTCTTCCTGGGCAACTACGTGCCCCCGCCCGGATCCACGGTGAAACTGGAGTACGCGTTCATCAAATGAACGGTCGCCTCGCCATCGCCGTCTGGTGCTCGTTGGCCTTCGGTTGCGCGCGCACCGCGCTCGTCGAGCCCTGCCCTTCGGGTTACACCAAGGACGGCACGCACTGCGTCTGTCTCACCGATGAAGGGTGCCCCACCGGCATGGCCTGCGAGGCGGGCATCTGCCAGTGCCGCTCCTCCGTCTGCTGCCCCGCCGGCTTCGAATATTCGGACACCTCGGCCGCCTGCGTCTGTCGTTCCTCGACGTGCTGCCCCAAAGATCACATCTGGGTGGAGTCGGCCAGGCGCTGCAACTGCGGAGCGCAGGAATGCTGCCCCACCGGGTACGAGTTCGACACGGCGCGCAAGGCCTGCGCGTGCGCCGCCGACGCCTGTTGCCCCATCGGGTTCGTCTTCAACAACGAGATCGGCCACCTGCGCTGCGAATGCGCCGCTGACAGCTGTTGCCCGGTCGACTACCGCTTCGATCCCCTGGTGAAAGACTGCGTCTGCGCCAAGGACAGCTGCTGCCCTCCCAACTACAAGTACGTCGGCTCGGTGGCGGGGTGCGTCTGCACGGGCGATTCATGCTGCCCTGCTGGGTTTAAAAAGGACGCCTCCCAGGCACGCTGCGTCTGCATCAATGACGCGTCGTGCGGCGCCAACCGCGTGTGCGATCAGGTCACGGGCGGCTGCCGGTGCCTCAACGACCTCGGCTGTCCGGCGAACTTCTTCTGCAACCAGTTGAGCTATTGCCAGTCCATCGCTGCGTGCACGTCGAACCTCGACTGCCCGGGCTCTCTGTTCTGCGACATCACGACCAATCGCTGCGTCGCGCCGGGGTCCTGCACCCTCGACGAGCACTGCCCGTTGAACCAGATCTGTGATCACAGCACGGCCCGGTGCACCGCCGGCTGCCGCGCCGACGGTGACTGCGCCCAGAAACTCGCATGCGTCTCGGGACTCTGCCGAACGTACTGCCGCGACAACCGCGGGTGCCCGGTGGGGCAATTCTGCGATGTCCCGACCGGCACCTGCTCCATTCACCCCGGCCGCACCGATTGCCTGAACTGCAGCAGCTCGGCGTCCGTGTGCGGCCCCAGCACCAATGCGGCCTGCTTGAAGTTCATCTCCGAGGGGCAGACCGGCCTGTTCTGCGGGACTAACTGTCAGACCGACGCAGATTGCCCCTCGGGGTTCGACTGCGGGTCCGTGGTGCTCGCGTGCACCCCGGGCTCGGGAAGCGTCTGTCCCGCCGTCACGGGTCAGAACATCTCCTGCAAGGGGTACCTCGTCGAGAACGAGCCCGACGAGCAATACCTCTGCACTGACTCCAGCAACACCCCGCATGAATACTTCCGTTCGTGCGCGCCCTCTTCGGGCTTCTGCCCCGCCTCGGCGTCGCCGTGAGTTCCCCCGCGCAGCCTCCGTCCGCGGCCGAGACAGCCGCCACGACGCCCCCGCAGCTCCTCGCGGCGCTGAGCCAGGCGCGCGATGAGGCGATCTTCGAGCGGTACGGCCGCCCCCGTGCCAACGGCATCGTCACCGCGGAGCTCCCCACGCAGTTCTCGGAGAAGTTCGGTCAGGACCGCGTCTTTGTGATCGATCCCACGCCGCTCCGGCCCCACCTGGCGTGCGTCACCGGTTCCCTCGCGACGCCGTGGGAGATCGCCGATGACGGATTGCCCGAAGACCCACGGGAGGCGTTGTCAGGGCTGGGGTTTGAGATCGCGCTGGAGCTGGCCCCGACGGTTCCGCTCGAGTGGTCGCTCGACGTGCTCTTCGCCACCATGAACTCGCAGCGCGCAGCCCAACGCCTCCTGCGCCCGGGCATCTTCCTCCCTGTGAAGGTCATCGGCGTGCCGCGCATCGGCAACGTGGAGGCGATCTACTTTCTCGCTCCGCCCACCGGACAAGCGCCCGTCGAACTCCGCTCGGGCCGCTTTGAGATTCTTCGCGGCGTGGGGATCACCGCGGAAGAAGCCGCCTTCTCGATGACCCTGGGGGCTGACGCGCTGGCCGAGCAACTTCTTGCCGGCCCAGGCGCGGTGACCGACCCCGCGCGGGACACCGTGCCCAGCGCCAGGGGCACCGTCCTTCCCGCTCCACTCCGGCCGTTGTTCGATCCGCGCCCGACCTGACCCGGCCGTCGTTCGGCTCAGCATTTGAGTCGAACACCGAGGGCATAGACGTCACGACTCACCCAACCGGAGCGGCGGGCCACGTCATTCGAAAGATCTTTCAGGCGCTCACCGCGCGCGATTCCAGCGTTGAGCGCCGCGGCGACGTCGGATTCCGTCCAACGCTCCGTCGTCGCGCCCTCCACCACGATCACCAGTTCCCCCAGAGGCGGCTCGGGCCACCGGTGGGAAAGCTCAGCCAGGGTGCCTCGAACAATCTCTTCGTGAAGCTTCGTCAGCTCCCGCCCGACCACCGCTCGACGGTCGCCCAGGGACGCGGCGAGCAGTTTCAGCGTCTCGGCCAGGCGCGACGGTGCCTCGTACAGAACAAGGCTCGCTCGGAGCGATCGCACCTCGTCCAGCATCGCGGCGGCGTCCACCTGCGTCCGAGGGAGAAAGCCCAGGAAGTGATACCGACCTGAAACGAATCCCGCCGCGGAGAGTGCCGCCGTCGCCGCCGTTGGGCCGGGCACGGGCACGACCTCTCCACCGGCCCGAACCACCGCCGAGACCAACGCAGCGCCGGGGTCGCTGATTGCCGGCGTCCCAGCGTCGGTCACCAGCGCAGCCGTCACGCCGCCTGCGATTCGCGCGGCCAGGGCCTCGGCCCGCGCCACCTCGTCGAACGCGGGGAGGCTCTGAGTCTCCGGCCTCGCCTCCACGTGGTGGAGCAACCCCTGGGTGCGCCGGGTGTCCTCACAGATCACCAACGACACCTCCTGCAGCACACGGCGCGCGCGGACCGTGAGGTCCTCCAGGTTCCCAATCGGCGTGGCCACCACGTACAGCCGCCCGCTCATGTCAGGCTCCCGCGTCGAACGCGTTGGGAATGTGCACCAGCTCGCTTCCGGCGCCCTGCCCCACGATTGAGATCACATCGAAGCGCAGCATCATGTCCTGAATCCGATGACGGGCGAGGTAGCTCATCGCAGCGCTGATCACCCGTCGTTGCTTCCCGTGCGTCACTGTCGCTGCCGGCTCCCCGAACACCCGGGTGGCGCGCATCCGCACCTCGACGAAGCACAGCGTCCGTCCACGACGGGCCACCAGGTCGACTTCGCCCCGCCGCGTTCGAAAGTTCCGGGAGACGATCTCGTACCCTTCGTCCTCGAGAAACCTCGACGCCTGCGCTTCCCCCGCCGCCCCGTCTTCGCGCTGATTCACCACCACACCCCCTCAGAGAATCGCCATCTCTTCACCCGCCGCCCCATTGTGCGACGCGGGTGTGACATGGAGAACCTGAGTCTTGGTCCCAAGGTGCTTCAACATCCTGAGCAGCATGGCCCGCTGTGGTGGAGTCGAGGCCGCCCCCGCGAAGTCTTCAAAGATGAACGGCACCTGGCGCGTGGCCGAGACCTTCTCCGCGATCGTAAAGCGCAGCGCGAGGTAGGCGAGATCCGCGTCGGCAGGCTCGAGGTTCGCCACGGAGACCTTGCGACCCGGGGCCAACACGCTCACCTTCCCGGCGGCATCGACGTCCAGCCCGTGCATTCGCTTCTCGGTCAGGCCGGCCACGTACTGCGCGCAACGGTCTTTCAACGACGCCCACACCGAGGCCACGTCCCCGCCCAGCAATGAAGAGGCCAACACGAAGACGCCGGGGCCGAAGTCCTTCAGCCCGCTGGCCGCTGGCGACGCTGCGCTGAACCCCGCGCTCGCCTCCAGCCCCGCGGCCTCTCGCAGCTTCTCCAGCTCTCGCTCGATTTCCCGGGTATCGCGCAGGTATCCGCCCGCACGGGAGTTCAACTCGTTGGAGATCTCTTCTTGCTCTTGTTTCAGCTCGGCGACCCGGGCGGTGATCATCGCCACGTCGTCACCGGCGCTCGCCTCGGCCAATTGCGCCTCCAGCACCTTCAGCTCTTCGGCGAGGCGCTCGGGCTTGGCCATGGCGGCGAGAAACTCTTCGCGCGTCGCGACCCCGACCGCCCCGACGGCCGCGTCCACCGCACCGATGGTGGCGTCGAACTCTTCTTTGATCCGTCTCTCGCGCTGCACGAACACTTCAGACGTCGCCCCGGTGCGGCTGACGTCCTGCAAGGCGGCGATCCACCGCAACGCCAGGAGTGCGGCGTACGTGTAGCCGACCGGCGCCAGGAGGGCGACGTAGCTCCAGCTGCCCGGAACGATGAACCCGAGCGTCATGAACACCAACCCGGCCGCGAGGCCCAGCTGGAACTCACGCTCTTTGTACACCGGGTAGACCGCGGCGGGCGCCTGGTAGGCGACGCCTGCGGCCTCGCGCTCGTTCTCCAACTTGTTGAACGCGTCTTTGCGGCGCCGAACCAGGTCCGGGTACTGATGCACCAGCTCCACGATGTTCTCGGGCGCGCCGATCGAGGCCGGCGTGGGGGCTGTCTGCATCTCGTTCCACGTCTGGTCGACCTTGATCCGCAGCTCCTCGTACCCCTTGAGGCGGCCTTCGAGTTTGTAGAGCTCGGAGTTGACGCCGTCCTGGCGGAACTGGAGTTCAGCCAACGACTTCGCCTGGGCCATCTCCTCTTCCAGCACGCCGATCCGGGCCTTCGCCTCGAGCAACTCTTCCGGGGAAAGGCTGGACGCGGCCGGCGCTTTCGTCGGGCCCTTCCCGCCGCGCGATGGCCAGTGGCTCTCCGTGACCAGGAACAACTGCTCGAACTCGGCACGCGACGGCAGATCGGTCACGTTCCGAATCATCTGCGCCATGTCCGCGGGCACCTGCGCGGCGACTTCAAACTTCGACGTGGCGGGATTCATGCGGTGCAGTGCGGACGAGCCCGCCGCGTCACGCACGACACGCCAGGTCGCGCCATCCTGGTCTTGAAACGAAAGCCCCAGGCGCCCGTTCTTCGCCCCCGCCGCCAACAGATGCCCAATCGACCCGTGATGGTCCGCGTAGAGCATGGCGCTGATGGCCTGCCCCATGGGAGCGACTTCGTTCGCCCGCGAGCGCAGCACGGTATAGCCGGGCTTCAGCGTCGCACGCGATGAGGGCGAGCACGCCCGAATGGCTTGTGTGGCGAGTTCGAGGATCAGCATGAGGTCGCGCCCAGACGGCGCGACATCCTACTTCGCGGGCGCCGCAGTTCCAGCGGGAGTTGCAGCGGCCGCCGCTTCGGCAAACTCATCCTGAACGTCAACGCGAGACGCCTTGCCGGCCAGGTCGCGCAGGTAGAAGAGGCGGTTGCGGCGCACATCACCACGCGTCACCACTTCAATCGACTCGTAGCGCGGGCTGTGCAGCGGGAAGATGCGTTCAACGCCGATCCCGTAGGACACCTTGCGAACGGTGAAGGTCGCCGTGGTGTTGCCCTTGGTCTTACGAATGACCACGCCCTCGAACGGCTGAACGCGCTCTTTGTCGCCTTCCTTCACCTTCCAGTGCACGCGAACGGTGTCACCGGTACGGAAATCCGTGAGGTTCTTTCGAACCTGCGTTGACTGGATGTAAGCAAGGGCGTCGGTGTTCATGGTCACTCCACGTCGAATCGAGCCGCCGCGCTTACCAAACGGCTCCCGGCGACGCAAGGGGAGGCCTTGACGAAGCCCCTGATTCACTGGCATGAGCCAACCCTCCAAACGGGGCCTGACCCACAGGATGCCGGGCGGAATCAGAGTTGGACACCCACCCGCCCGTCTCGAACGGGCCTACACGACGAAAGAGGACTTCCCCATGTCACTGAGCACCACGACCCTTGAAGCGAAGACCCGCCCCGAATCCGGCAAGGGTTTTGCCCGCCGTCTCCGCGCCGCAGGGCAGATCCCCGGCGTGGTGTATGGCCCCCACCTCAAGGCGCCGCTGCAGGTCGCGGTCAGCCCGTTGGCGGTGAAGGCCGCGATCAACACCCCCAAGAAGCTCAACACCGTCATCGCGCTGACGGTCGATGGTCAGAAACACCTCGTGCTGTTGAAGGATTTCCAGCAGGACCCGGTGTCGCGCGAGCTGCTGCACGCCGACTTCATCGACGTCAGAGAGACCGATCAGATCAAGGTGAAGGTGCCGGTGGTGCTGACCGGCAAAGCCGAAGGCGTGAGCCAAGGCGGCATCTTGTCGCAGATGAAGCGCGAAATTGAAGTCTGGGCGTTACCGGCCGCGATTCCCGAGAAAATCGAAATCGACGTCACCGCGCTCAAGATTGCCCAGTCGGTGCACATCAACGACATCAAATTGCCCGCCGGCATCACGGTGAAGACGCAGGTCAACTACACCCTGGCCGTGGTCGCCATCCCCGAGAAGGAAGAAGTTCAGGTCGTGGCCGCTCCGACGGCGGAAGGCGCTGTGGCCGCGGGTGCTGCGCCCGGCGCGGCCGCACCGGCCGACGCGAAGGCTGGCGAAGCTGCCAAGCCCGGCGACGCCAAAGCCGGCGCGCCAGCGGCCGCTGCTCCGGC
>CAZFXD010000194.1:0-9535 GCA_964522795.1 uncultured Myxococcaceae bacterium | reverse complement strand
CCGCTGTTGCGGCGACGGAACGCATGCGTCAAAACAGCGAAGTGCTGGCAACCGGGGGACGAAACATGGGTGAAGTCCGACGCGCGCGGTGGTGGGTGGCGGGAGTCATCGTGGGCGCGCTCGGCGCGTGCGGCTCCAACTCGACGAACGACGGGGGGCATGCGTTCGACGCAGGCGAGAACTCCGACGGCGGCGAGACCCTCGACGCGGGGCCCATCTTCAGCATGAACGACGAGGACGGCGGCGTGGCGCTCCCGGACGCCGACGGCGGAGACCATTTGCCGCCCCCCGACGCCGGCTTTCTCGACGACACCGACGCGGGAACGCCCCCGGACGATGAGCCGTTGGTGCCGCCGCCTCCACCGACGGGTTCGAAGTTGGACCTGCCTTCGGACTGCAAAGCCCCCCGAGACTCCTGGGTGGGTGGTGCCGTGGTCGGTTCTGACGGGCGCGCGCTGAACGTCCTCATCGGCGCGGACATGCGTGACATGGCGAACGACGCGAAGGTCGATCTCGACGGCGTGCCGTGCGAGTGGCCAGACGGCGGACGGCGCGGGTCGTGCTGCGGTGGCTACTCATGGTGCTTCAACCCCAACACCAATATTCCCGCCAGCGGGTCGACCGACGCCGGCGCGTCGCGAAAGTGGGGGCGGTGCTTCGGCGGCAACGTGAAGAGCATCTGGTTCGAGCTCTACCCAAAGAACCCCCTCGGCAAGACGGAGAAGTCTCGCTACGGCAGCGCCGTGCACCACAACCAGCCGGTGGTGAAGCATGGCACCACCGACGTGCCGATGCGGCTGCCGCTGACCTACGAAGCTGGCAACGGCAACACCGGAACGATTCACGGGTACGTCACGTGTAACGGGCACGCGATCGCCGATTTGCCCGACGGGGGGAGTGGCATCACGCGGGTACGCGCCTGGTCTCGGGAAGCTGGAACGGACTGCGGCATTCAGGGGTTCTCAGCCTCGGCCGACGCCAAGGGGAAGAGTGCGTCGCTCGATGCGACGTACTACCGCGTGAGCTACCTCGCCGGTGGGCAGTGCAACGCGCCGTCGCAGGCCTACACCGTGTTTATCGACGCGATGTGCGGCGGCTCAAAGCAGACGCTGCAGAAGATTGTCAGCGTCTCAAAGGGCACGGCGCCGCGAGTTGATTTCGCCTTCTGACTGAGCGCGTGCCACGGCCGCCTTCAAGCGCCGCATCCCCCACCCGGTCGTTCGACCCCGAAAAACACAGGTTGGAGATTCATCGTTTCTAGAGCCGCTTTGTGTAGATTTGGGGTCCCGCGATGCCGGCACTGATCAAACCCCTGGGACTCGACCACCGTCCCGCGTTGCACACGCTCCTGATGAAGGAGGCGACGAACAACCTCTACTTCCTGGGGCTTTTGGAAGAGTTCGGCGTGGTGCCACAGCGAGGGACCGCGCCCTTCGAAATTCATGGGCGCTTCGATGGCGGCAACCTCACCGCGGCCCTCTTCGTGGGGTACGACGGCGGGCTGCTCGTGCCGTCGTACAGCGCTGTGGGCTACATCGGCGATATCGCGCGGGCCCTGGCCGGGAAGGTCCGCCTCCGCGGCGCCGTGGGCGAGACCGCGCTGGTGGACACGCTCGCCACCTATCTCGGTCAGACCGAGAAGCGGAAGACGCAAAAGGCGCAGCGGCTCTACACCGTCTCCGCCGACGACCTGGGCCCGCACACCAACCCCACCCTGCGACTGGCCACCGAAAGCGACCTCCGCCAGCTGCTCCCCCTGGCGGCGGCGAGCGTGAAAGAGATGTTCGCCCGCGACCCCTTGTTGGAGGACCCGCGCGGGTTCGCCGAGCGCGTGCGTCGCCGCGTGCGGGAAAACCGCACCTACGTGCTGGAGGACAAGGGACGCCTGGTCTTCAAGCTCGACATCGGGAGCCGCTCACAGGCCGGCGCAGAGCTCGAGGGCCTGTACACGGTGCCGCAAGAGCGCGGCAAAGGCCACGCCACGCTGTGCCTGGGCCAGATTTCCCGCCATCTCCTCTCCTCGTTGCCCCGCCTGGCGATTCGCATCGACGACAACGGCATGGCGCTCACGGCCATCGCGCGGAAGGTCGGCTACATCGCCGGGCGGCCGCAGAAGGTGCTGCTGCTCGAGTAGTGACGCCGTGCCACCCTGGACGGGTGCTTCAGGGCGCAGCGCGCAACAACCGGTCGAGGCGCTCCTGCTGTGAGGTGGCTTCCGGCGCGTAGCGCAGCCCGGCACGAATGGTGTCTACGGCGCACGTCAGGTCGCCCAGGCGCTCGCAAATCTCGGCCCGGGCGAAGAGAAACCTCGCCACCTGCGCCTTCCAGGTGCGGCGGTAGGAGAGGCCACCGGTGGAGAGCACGCGCCGCTCAAGTCCGGCGTCGTCCAGCTTCTGCTCCCACGTCTGCTTCGTCATCGGCGCGCCGAACAACTCTTCCCCCGCGCGGTCATATTCCTCGAGTGCGCCGGCCGTTTCGCCGCGATCCACCCGGTCGTTGATGAGGTTGGACCGCTGAAACACGGCATGCGGGTCAGCGAGTGAAACCATTTCGAACACCGCGTCAGTCGTCTCGAAAGCGCGCGCGGTGATGAATGTCAGCCCGCAGAAGGCCACGCCCACGGCCGCCCCGACGGCGACCAACAGTCGAGTCTTCTCCGCGTTGACGCCGGCGGCCGTCCAGCGCGCGACCAAGGTGTCGACCCCCACCCCGACGAGTCCCGCGGCGCCCAGCAGCGGCACGATGGCGCGGTAGGCCCCCACGGGAAAACTGGGCGAAGGCACCACATTGAGTACGGGAATGAGCGCCACCACCAGCCAGCCGGAGAACAGGCGCGTGGCCGGGTGCGCGCGGGCCAGAAACGTCACTGCGAAGACTCCCACCAGCACGAGCACGCCCGCCCCCACCACCGGCCATGGCGTGGAATCCCACGACCCCAGCGTCACCTGAAACAAGGCGTCGGGCGTGGGGAGCAGCAAGGCCCGGCCGTAGAACGCGACGGTCCTCAAGACGAGGTCGAGGTGAAGTCCGGTGCTCCACAAGCCCTGCGGGACATCATCGCGGACGTACGCTCGACCCACCGCGAAGCAACCAAGCGCGACGGTGAGCAGCACCGCAGCCATGATGGCGCGCCTTCGGGGCGCGGGCGGACCCGGCAGCACGAAGGCCAGCGCGCCGAGCAAGAGGGCCTGCTCTTTGCTGAAGAGCGAGAGACCAAGGAGCACCGCGCTCACGGCGAGGGCGACCGCTCCCCTCGTCTCCTCAATGGCGCGAAGCATCCACAGCAAGGCTCCGAGGGAGAACACGAGCGCGAGCAGGTCGGCCCGGCCGGTAATCCAATCAGCGCCGAAACCAAGCACCGGGTGCAGCGCAAAGAACGTCAGCGCCAGCAGCACCGCCGCCTCGCTCTTCAACGTCCGGCGAGCGAGGCGAAACGCCAGCAAGCAGGCGACGACGAAGAGGGTGAGGTTTTCGAGGTGAAGCTCGGTCGCCATTCGCTGCGGCTCGGACCACCAGGACAACGCCGGGGCAAAGGAGGCGGTGAAGACCGGACGGAAGTAGGACGAGAGGGGGGAACGGAGGCAGCCGACCAGGCTCTCCACACACCCCGCCGCCTGCAGCCCGGCCAGGGTCTGCGGGTCATCCCAGACGAAGCCATAGCGAAGCGCGCCCGCGTGCAAGGCCAGCCCGAGCGAAACGATGGCCACCGCCACCCACCGGGTGCGGGGTGAAAAGGCCGTGACCGGGGAGCTCACGCGTGGGCCACCGGCGTCGGGGCGTCGGAGTCCTCTGGAGGGGGGCGAATGAAGTCGAGCGGCGCCGAGAGCGCGCGCTTCATCAGCGCCCCCACGATGTTGAGTTGATCAACCGCCCGGACCTCGCGGGCTCGCAGCGCCACTGCAATCGCCAGCGCATAGCTGACCCCGAAGTTGAGCGTGGCGATGATGCCGATGCCGACGACGGCCCACGCGAACCCGGCCGTGAGGACGCCTTCGGAGCCCACGGCGAACCCGGCGAACGTCAGCGACGCCGTCGAGAGCGTGACGTGCCGAACGTCAATCGGCAGCCCGGTGAAGTTCTTGAACGCAGGCGCGAGCCCCAGCATGAACCCCAGCGAGACGTTGCCCGCGATGGCCGATGCGTTCCTCAGAAACCACGAAGCTCCGGCGCGCGCGCGGTCTCGGCCGAACCAGGCGCGGAAGTACCGGTTGGCCGCGAAGGCCTCGGGCAATCTTCGAACCACCACCCAGTTCTCAAACGTGCCGGCGATGACGCTGGAGAACCACAAGATGACGCCGGTGAGCGCGGCGAAAATCACCACCCCACCCGTCACCGGGTGGTGCGCGGCGATCACCTTGTTCGCGTACTCCGCGTCGAGAAGCCCTCGGCCCGCCACGCCTTGAATGGCGAGGTCCACCAGGGCAGCGACGGGAATCGCGATGCCCAGGTTTCCCAGCACCGCCGCCAGCTGCGAGCGCGCGGTTCTCACAATCTGTTCCAAAAGCGGCCCCAGGTCGGGACGTTCGGACGACGCGGTATCGCGAATCGAGCCTGCGATGGCCGCCGCGATCATGGAAGGTTGCTTGGTGGCGAGCGTGAGCCCGAGAAAATGAATCAGCAGGAAGCTGGCGGCGTAGTTGACCCCGAAGAACAGCCCTTCGAAGAACAGCGGAAGATGGGCCCAGGAGACGAGGATTTTGACCGCCGCGGTAAAGGCGGTCACGGCGCCGCCGCCGCCCGCGCTGGTCACCATGCGGTGCCATTCTTGGCGGCTGCGGGTGATGTAGTGCTCGCCGGTGTTGCCCGCGCGCTCAATCACTCGGCGCGCGAGCAGTCGGCTCGTCTTCCGCAGCAACTCGAAGAGGCTGCGGTCTTTGATGCCGCCCCACACCAGGTTGACCACCAGGCGATGCGCCGCGCCTTCGACGTTCGCCGACAACAGACTCACCAGCGCGTACAGGCGGTCCAACTGCGCGCGCATCAACTCGAGCCGGTAGACGAGGTCGAGGCTGATGCCGGTGTGCTCCAGCCCACCCACCACGGCGTGCAGCGCCTTGCGGCATTGGGCGATGGCTTCCCGGCACACCACGTGCGCGGGTCGGCTGCCGTCGGCCCCAACGTCGTTGGAGACGAGCAGGCGCACGGCCGGGGGGAGCGCCAGAAATGACGAGCGCTCCACGCCGGTCTCGGGGAGCGCGGCGCGAATGTCCTCCGCCGTTCCTCCGGCGGCCAGCCGCGTGGCGAGAATCAACGCGGCTTCCGTCACGTGCGTCCGAACGACGTTGCCGGTCTCGCCGTCGAACCCCAGCAGCACCGCCACCCGATGGGACAGCGTCGGTTCGAGCGTCTCGAACCACGAAGCGGCGGCTCTCGACGGAAAGACGCGGTGGAGCAACCGGGCGAGGTCGTGGGTCTGGGGCGGTTCGGGGAGCGCGGTCCGCATCAAGCGTTCCATCGCCTCCGAGAAGAGGCCGACGTTCGATGGAATGCCCGTTTCGGCGAACAGGTTGAGCGCACTGCAGTTCTTCACCGCGGACTGAGCGACCGTGCGAATGGCCCCGGCCATGCCCGGGGTGTCGTCGATGACGTCGAGGAACAGGCGCAGCCGCGCGTTTCGCCCCTCCTCACCCTCGGAGGCCCCGGGTGTCGCGCCGCGGCGGCCCAACCACCCCGCGACATCTTCCAGCCACTCCAGCTGCAGGTCGTGGGGCGCGGTGGGGTCCAGCTCCACCAGCAGTTGATGGAGCGTCACCACGCAGCGCTTGTGCTCCGGGCGCGCGACCCGTCGCTGGATGAGCGTCTCGAGCGTGGGAATCAGGGCCGCGTCCATCGAGCGGGTGATTTGGGCTTGGCCGTGGAGCCATGTCAAAGAGTACCGGCACCCACCGCGTCACTTCGCGTCGTGCGCCACTCGCGGCCTGCTGCCCCGGTGCGCCAATTGTTGTACGACGCACCCATGGCCTCCACGTGGACGTACAAAGATTTCGTCAAAGATGCCTTGAGCCGCGTCCCCGAAGTCTCGCCGGTCGACGCCCAGCAGCGTCCACTCCCCCGAGCGGTGTTTCTCGACTGCCGCGAGGGCGATGAGCTGATGGGTGGCGTCATCCCCGGCTCGGTGGTGTTGCCCCGCGGGTTGATTGAGAAGCACGTGCACGAGCACGTTCCCGACAAGAACACGCCGGTCTACGTCTACTGCGCCACGGGAAATCGAAGCGCGCTGGTCGCCGACACCCTGCTGAAGATGGGGTACGGCCACGTCTTCAGCTTGAAGGGCGGCATCGAAGGCTGGCAGCACGAAGGCCTGCCGCTGACGGGCCACGCCGCGGTGTGTGCCATACCCAACCAGCGGCTCACCTGGGCACAGGTGCGCGCGGAGTTTCCCATCGTCGAGCGCCGGGTGCCGGTGCTGGGCTCGGGCGAGCGGCCCCTGGTCTACCTGGACCACGCCGCCAGCACCCACGCGCCCACCTCGGTGCTCGAGGCGTACCGGGAGTTCATGCAGCGTGAGTACTCCAACGTGCACCGCGGCACGCACCTGCTCTCGCGCAAGGCCACCGAGCGCTTTGAAGAGGCGTACTACGTGGTGGCCGATTTCATCGGCGCCGAGCTGAAGAACGGGTGCATCGCCTTCACCCAGAACACCACGCAAGCCATCGACCTCGCCAGCCACGCCATGGCGCACCGGCCGGGGAAGGTCGTCATCTCGGAGATGGAGCACCACTCCAATGACCTGCCCCACCGCACCCGCAGCACCCTGCTCCGGGCGCGGGTCAACGAAGCGGGCGACATCGACCTCAACCACCTCGAGGAGTTGCTGCGGAAGCACGACGTGAAGCTGGTCGCGGTCTCGGCCGGCTCCAACGTCACCGGCATCATGCCGCCCATTCACGCCATCGCGCGGCTGGCCCACGAGCACGGCGCGTTGATTCTGGTCGACGCGGCGCAGGCGCTCGCCCGAATGAAGCTCGATGTGAAGCCGTTCTCTGACCCTGAGCACCTCGATTTTCTCGCCGGCGCCGGGCACAAGGCGTACGCGCCGTTCGGGGCCGGGTTCCTCTACGGTCCGCGCGCGGTGCTCGACGAAGCGCCTCCGTACCTGGCCGGCGGCGGAACGGCGGCCAACGTCACCACGCAGGCGGTGGAGTACCTGAAGGCGCCCGACCGCCACACCGGTGGCACCCCCAACATCGGCGGCGTGGTGGCCATGTCGCGCGCGCTGCTCTTCATCGACGCGATTGGCCGCGACGAGATTCGCGCCCACGAGCGCGCCCTCACCCACCAGATGCTTCGAGGCCTGGAGTCGGTGGGCGGCGTGACCATCTACGGGCCCACCGACGCCGCCCAGCGACTCGGCGTCGTCACCTTCAACGTGCAGGGCGTGTCGGAGTTGCTCACCGCGGCGGTGTTGTCCGAAGAAGGCGCGATCGCCGTTCGCAACGGCCGCTTCTGTGCCCACCCCTACGTCGACAAGCTGCTGGCGGCGCACCACGGTGACGTCGCTCGGCACAGCCTCGACGCTGGCGTGGCGCCGACCGGCATGGTGCGGGCCTCGGTAGGCCTCTACAACGACGAGACCGACGTGGCGCGACTGGTGGAATACGTGGGCCGCGTGCGGGACCGCAAATGGGTGGGCCGCTACCGCACCACGGGCGATGGCATGAGCGCGGCCTTTGCGGGCCGCTGCGCCGACAAGTGGATGGAGGCGTCGCCCGACGCCGACCCCCTCCTGGAGCCTGAAATCGGCAGCCCGCCGGGCTACCTCTTCGAGGTGCTCCAGCCCGACAGCGCCTCGCGCACCTATCTCATCGCCGACCCCGAGACGGGCGAAGCTGCCCTCGTTGACCCGCTGCGCGAGCGCGTGGACGAGTACTTGAAGTTGCTCTCGGAGAAGCGGCTGCGCCTTCGCTACACGATTGAGACGCACACCCACGCCGACCACGTCTCGGGGAGCGCCCGGCTGAAGGAACTGACCCAGGCGAAGATGGTGATGCACCAAAGCTCGCAGGCGGTGTGCGTGGACGCGCCGGTGAACGACGGCGACGTGCTGGCGCTCGGTCGACTCAAGCTCGAGGTGCTCTACACGCCGGGCCACACGGCCGACGCGATTTGTCTCTTGCTCCCCGACCGCGTGTTGACGGGCGACACGCTCCTCATCGGGAGCGTGGGCCGCACCGACCTCCCGACGGGCCAGGCGGCGGCGCTGTTCGACAGCCTGCAGCGACTCCTCGCCCTGCCGGACCACATTCTGGTGTTGCCCGGCCACGACTACGACGGTCGCCGCGTCTCCACCATCGGGCGCGAACGCAAAGGCAACGGTCGGCTGAAGATTGCGTCGCGAGAAGAGTTCTTGAGCGCGATGGCCAGGATGTCGCTCCCAGAGCCAACCGGCATGCGCGACGTCCTCGCCACCAACCAGCAATGCCGCTCGTAGACGGTCTGCTGGAAGTCGGGCTGGGCGTCTTTCTCGGCTTTGTCTTCGCCCTTCTCGGCGCGGGCGGGGGCGTGCTGGCGGTGCCCGGGCTCTTGTTCATCTCTGGCATGTCGATGACGAAAGCGATTGGGACCTCGGCGGGCGTCGTCTTTCTGTCGGCGGCCGCTGGAGGCGTGCAGCACGTTCGCCTGGGCAACGTGGTGTGGAAGGTCGCCATCCCGTTCGGCATCGCCGCTGTGTTGGGCAGCCTCGCCGGGGCCAACGTGGCGCCGTTGATTCCCACCCGCGTCACCACCCTCCTGTTCGCCGGGCTGCTCGTGGTCATCTCGGTTCGAATGATGGCGGCCCCGCCAGCCGAGGTGGCCCCGACGCGCCGCGAGTGGCCGCTGACGCTCCCGCTGGGCGCGTTCGCCGGGTTTCTCACGGGCCTTCTGGGCGTCGGTGGCGGCTTCGTCATCGTTCCCGTCATTTCCCGTTTTCTCGGGCTCCCCATGAAGCAGGCCGTGGGCACGTCGCTCACCATCGCCGTGCTCTCCACCCTGGCGGCGACCGCGACGTACGCCGCGCGAGGAGACGTCGACGCGTCGTCGCTCCTCGCCGTCGGCGCCGGCGGCGTGGTGGGGGCGGTCCTGGGAGCGCGGGTGGTGGGGAAGATTGCGGACCGCACGGTTCGCTTCGGTTTTGCCGCGCTCGCTGGCACCATCGCGGTGCGAATGCTCTTTCTGGGATTCACCACGCCATGATGACGCCGGAAGCCTGGGCCAAACGCGCGGTCGCGCTGGCTTCGCTTCGCCTGGCCGACGAGGCGCTGGAGGCAGAGTGCGACGTGGCCTTCTTCGTGGCGGGAGGCCCCGGGGGCCAGCACCGGAACAAAGCGTCAACCGGCGTTCGCCTCTCGCACCGCCCCACGGGCATCGTGGTCACCGCAACGGAGCGGCGCAGTCAGATGCAGAACCGCGGCGAAGCGCTGGAGCGGCTGCGCCGGGCCTTGTCCGCGCTCACCTTCGTGCCCAAGGACCGGCGCGCCACCAAACCCACCCGCGGCTCCAAAGAGCGGCGGCTGACGGCGAAGAAGGCGCACGGCCAGAAGAAGTGGGACCGCGG
>CAZFXD010000193.1:0-9563 GCA_964522795.1 uncultured Myxococcaceae bacterium | reverse complement strand
CGAACGGCTGCTGGCCGACCACGGCGCCGGTGCACTTGTCGTTGATGTAGAAGTTGCCGGCGGCGCTGCGCAGCTTTCTGGACGCGGTGGAGATGGCGGCGCGATCGCGGGCGAAGATGCTCCCGGTGAGCGCGTAGAGCGACGCCTGGTCGCACTCGCTCAAGGTCTCTTCGTACTTCTCGTCCGGGTAGACGTAGACGCCCACCACCGGCGCGAAGATCTCCTCGGTCATGATGCGGTGGCGCGGGTTGGTCAGCTGCACCAACGTGGGGCGAATGAAGTAGCCCTCCTTCTTGTCGGCCTGACCGCCGGCGAGAATCTTCGCGTCGGGCGAGGTGCGCGCCAGCTCGAGGTAGCTGACCGTGTTGGTGAACGACTTCTCGTCGATCACCGCGCCCATGAAGTTCCGGAAATCAGCCACGTCGCCCATGGTGATGGCTTCGATCATCGGCACCAGACGCGCCTGGAGCTTCGGCCAGAGTGATTGGGGAACATAGACGCGGCTGCAGGCCGAGCACTTCTGGCCCTGGTACTCGAACCCGCCGCGGGCGATGGCGACCGCCACTGCGTCGAGGTCTCCGTCCGCGGAGTGGTGGACGAAGATGAAGTCCTTGCCGCCCGTCTCACCCACCAGGCGCGGGTACTGGTGGTAGCGCGAGATGTTCTCGGCCACCGTCTTCCACATGCCGTTGAAGGTGCCGGTGGAGCCGGTGAAGTGCACCCCGCCGAGGTCGTGATGCGGGAGGAGCGCGGCGCCCATGGTGGCCCCGCTGCCGGGAACGAAGTTGATTACCCCGGGCGGCAAGCCGGCCTCTTCGAGCAGCTGCATGATGCGCCAGGCGCTGAGCAGCGCGGTGCTGGCAGGCTTGAAGATGACGGTGTTCCCCATCAGCGCGGGCGCGGTGCAGAGGTTGAGCGCGATGGCGGTGAAGTTGAACGGGGCCACGGCGAAGACGAAGCCGTCCAGCGGTCGGTAGTCGGTCTGGTTCCAGACGCCGGCGCTGGAGATCGGCTGCTCAGAGATGAGCTGCTCGGCGAACGCCACGTTGAAGCGGAGGAAGTCGATGGCCTCGCAGGCGGAATCGATCTCGGCCTGAAACGCTGTCTTCGATTGCCCCAGCATGGTGGCTGCGTTCATCACGTGGCGGTACTTGCCGGCGAGGAGCTCCGCCGCGCGCAGGAAGATGGCCGCGCGCTCAGCGAACGGCGTGTGCGACCACTCGCGCTTCGCCTTCAAGGCGGCGGTGACGGCGGCGCTGACCAGGTCGGGGGTGGCCTCGTAGCTCTCGGCCAGCACGTGCGCGTGGCGGTGGGGCGAGCGCGCGAGCAGCTTCTTCTCGGTCCGGTAGCGCTGGCCGCCGATGTCGATGGGAATTTCGATCTTCTCGGCTGCGGCCGAGGCCAACGCTGCCTTCAGCTCGGCGCGCTCGGGGCTGCCGGGCGCGTACTGTTTGACAGGTTCGTTGACGGGAGTCGGAATCTTCGGATTCGCGAGGAGCATGACCGCGTCGTGCATCGCCTCGAAGGAACAGTCAAGGCGCGAACGGGCTCAGCGCCTTCGCGAGGGCAAGTTCACAACGAACGCCAACACCACGCCGAGCGCGACTACCGGAACTGGCCCGAGGCGATGGTCCAGAGCACCGTCGCCGAATCCGCCGCGCCCTGGAAGTGCTTGCGCAGGGTGTCGTGGAACAGCGAGCGGGGATGTTCGATTTCCCGAATGACCGAGTCCGACAGGTAGTCGGCCTGCCAGGCATCGGCGCGCTTGCGATCAGTGTTCATCTCGTGCGGCGTGGGCTTGGTGCCGTAGATGGACTTCATCTGAGCCTTGAACGACTTCATCTCGGCGACGGAGATCTTCCCGTCCTTGTTCCCCAGCGCGTCGGCCTTCTTCGCCAGGTCGCGCGACGTCGAGGCGTCGTGGCCAGAGTCGATGCGCCAGAGAGGAAGTGCGTCGGTCTTGATGGAAGGCATGTGCGGGTTTCTCCTTGCGCACATTGTCGGACCCTGCCGGCTCGGGTTGCTTACGCCGTTCTCTCATTTCTTGAGAAGGCTGGCGCTGGGGGCGCCACGCCCCGGCCCCGTAAGAGATTGACTCCTTGGTCGAAAGTCCGACGCCGCGCTATGGAACGGCCCAAACATGCCTCGCCTCTCGCCCGCGCCCTGCGACATCAGCATCGAGCTCGACGGCAGTCCCCTCCCCGCCCGCAACGGCGAAGTGGTGGCGGCGTCGATGCTGGCGGCCGGCGAGACGACCTTCTCCCGATCGATCAAGTACCACCGCCCGCGCGGCGCCACCTGCATGACGGGCGGCTGCAGCGGCTGCCTGATGCGCGTGGACGGCGTGCCCAACCAGAAGGCGTGCGAGGTCAAAGCGCGCCCGGGCATGAAGCTGGAGCGACAGAACTCGTTTCCTTCCGCCAAGCTCGACCTCTTCGCGGTGAACGACTTTCTCTTCCCGCGCGGCATCAACCACCACGAGATGTTCGCCGGCGTCCCCATCGCCGAGTCGGTCATGGCGAAGGTCGCGCGCCAGCTGGCCGGGTTGGGCAAGTTGCCCGACTCGCCAGTCGCCCCCCGGCCTCCCGCGCGACAGCTCCGCGTGCAGGTCGCCATCGTCGGCGCAGGCCCGGCGGGGCTCGGGTGCGCGGAGGTCCTGACCGCGGCCAACGTGCCCTGGGTGCTCTTCGAGCGCGACGAGTTCATTGGAGGCTCCGCGGTCACGGCCGCCACCGAGCTGGAGGCCACGAGGCTCCCCCTCGTGCCGAAAACCGGCATCTCGCTGGGCGCCACGGTGCTGGCTCACTTCGCTGACCGTGGCACCCGCGTGTTGGTCGTCGACGACGGCGCCGCGCTCACTCTGGTCCAGCCCGACTTCATCGTCTTCGCGCACGGCGGGCACGCGCGCCTCGCGCCGTTCGAGGACAACGACCTCCCCAACATCTTCGACGGGAGGGCGCTCTCACGGTTGGTTCGCGTTCACCAGGTGTTGCCCGGAACGCGGGTGGCCTGCGTGGGCGACCCGGGAGAAGCCGAGGCGGTGCGCGCGCTGTGCGCGGCGAACGGCGCTGAGGCCCTGGTGCTGGCGGGAGAGATTCTGGCGGCGCACGGCTCGTCGGCGGTCACTGGAGTCACGGTGAAGACGGCGGCGGGCGAGAAGAAGGTGCCCTGCGACGTCCTGGCGGTCTGTCTGCCCCCGGCGCCCGCGTTCGAGTTGCCCCGGCAGGCGGGCGTGCCGGTGCGATACTCGGTGGAGCACGAGGCGTTCCAGTGCGTGGCGGATCAGAACGGCGTCACCTCCGAGGCGGGCGTCTTCGTCGCGGGCAGCTTGAAGCGCCCCATGACCGCCGCGGAGGCGCTTGAAGACGGGGCGCGCGCGGGGCACGCGCTGGTGCGAGCGAGGGGCACGCCATGAGCCGCCAGATGATCTGCCCCTGCGAAGACGTGACCACGACCGAGGTCGATCACGCCATCGATAAGGGGTTCTGCGACGTCGAGTCGGTGAAGCGCTACACCGGGTTCGGCACGGGCATGTGCCAGGGCAAGCAGTGCGTGGCCGCGGTGGCGTCCTACGTGCAGAAGAAGGCGAAGCTCTCGCCTGACGCGGTGGTGGCCTTCACGCCCCGGCCCCCCATGTTCCCCACCGCCATGTCGCAATGGGCGAGCGTGCCGTACGACTCAGCGCTGCCCCCCACGGGCGGGGTGCCGCCTTCGCTCTCCTTCAGCACCCGCGCGCTGCGCAAAGAGACTCCCGTCAAAGAGCGGGCCCGCATCGTGGTGGTGGGCGGCGGGATCATGGGGCTCGCGCTGGCGCACAACCTGGCCCAGCGGGGCGAGAGCGACATCGTGGTGTTGGAGAAGGGCTACCTCTGCGCGGGCGCGTCTGGCCGCAACGGCGGCGGCGTGCGCATGCAGTGGGGCACGAAGACGAACATCGAGCTGGCCAAGCGCTCCATCGCGCTGATGAAAGGCTTCGCGCGGGAGATGGGCATCAACGTCTGGCTCCGCCAGGGCGGCTACCTCTTCCTGGCCAAGAGCGCCGACGTGGCCCGCCGGCTGGAGCAGTCCGCCGCGCTCCACAACCAGCACGGCGTGCGGACGGAGATTCTCGACGCCCGCGGCGCCCAGAAGATCGTGGGTGAGCTGAACACCGACGGCGTGACGCTGGCGGCCTACAACAAGGACGACGGCGTCATCTTTCCCTGGCCGTTCGTCTGGGGCTACGCGCAGGCGGCCGAGAAGCGCGGCGTGGTGGTCGAACCCTTCACCCGCGTCACCGGCTTCGAGACCTCGGCCGGGGCCATTCGCGCGGTGCAGACCGATCGCGGGCGCGTCGCGTGTGATCAGGTGGTGCTGGCGGCAGGCGCCTGGAGCCCCGAGGTGGCGAGGCTGCTCGGCGTATCGATGCCCAACCAGCCGCACCGCCACGAGATCTGCTCCACCGAACCGCTCAAGCCCTTTCTGGGCCCGCTGGTCTCCGTGCTCGACTCCGGTCTGTATTTCTCCCAGTCCATGCGCGGGGAGATCGTCGGCGGCATGGGTAACCCCGACGAGCCGCACGGCATGCAGCTGGGTTCGTCGATGGCGTTCCTCTCGCGCTACTCGCGCGCGATGACCGAGCTGATTCCGCGGCTGGGCCACATCAAGATTCTTCGCCAGTGGTCCGGGCCGTACGACGTCACGCCCGACAACAGCCCCATTCTGGGCTTCGACCCCACCTTCAAGAACCTGCTCCACATGTCCGGCTTCGTCGGGCACGGCTTCATGATGGCGCCCGCGGTGGCCGAACGCATGGCAGCGTGGATGATGACGCCCGACAACGGCGACGAGCTGTTCTCGCGGTTCGTGCTCAGCCGCTTCGCCGAAGGGCGCCTCGAAAAAGAGCACATGATCATCGGCTGAGCGCCGAAGGTCCTTCAGCTCGACGACACCTCGAACTGCGCCACCATCGGGCGGTGGTCAGAGACGCCGTTCGGCTCCGCCTTGTTCTTCTTGGCGAAGAACCGCCCCGGCGTGGGAATGACGCACACCGAGTCGTCGACCAGCTTCAAGCCTGAGCCTTCCGCCGAGCAGCTCTCGTTCACCATGATGCGGTCGAGGAAGTCGTGGCCGCCGTTGAACGAGTGCGTCCCTTCGGGGAGCAGCGGGTGCCTGGCGCCGGCCTCGCGTCGCGCCGGAATGGTGGAGGTGGCGTCGAACAGCGGCGACGCATCGCCGATGGCCTTTTCGTCGCGCGTGGCGCCGAGCGCGGTCATCGCGTCCTGCGCGCCCTCGTAGTACTTGGTGTTGAAGTCACCGAGCGCCATGATCGCCACGCCCGGGTCTTTCTTCTGGGTGGCCTCCACGTCGGCGCGCAGCGTGGCGGCGATGGCCTTGTTGGTCTCGTTCGCGACCTCTTCTCCGTCGCGCATCGACTTCCAGTGGTTGACGTAGGCCACCGCGCGGTGACCCTTCACGTCCAACTCCACGCGCAAGATGCCGCGCTGGTGCTCCAGCCCCGGCGTGAGCAGCAGCGTGGGCTGGGTGCCTTTCCAGAGCGGGAAACGCGAGACGAGCCCGACGTCGATGCCGCGCTCGTCGGTGCCTTCTTTGAGCGCGATCACCTGGTAGCCGCAGTCTTTCAGGTGCCCGTCCACCAGCGACTTCAGGGCTTCGAGGTTCTCCACCTCCACCATGGAGATGACGTCCGGGCCTTTGCCGCCGTTCACGCTCCGGATCACCTTGGCGATGTTGGTCTCGTGAAGTTCGCGCTCTTCCTTCGTGTAGCCGCGCTCGGTGGTGAACTCTTCGTCCTTGTGGGTGGGGTCGTCGGTCTCGAGGAACAGGTTCTCCACGTTCATCTGCATCACCATCACCCGGTTGTCGGGCAGCGACTCCCAGGGCGTCTGCAGCTCGGCGGACGCAGGGGCCGACTTCGCGTCGGCCAGCACTTCGTCGATGGGGCGAATGGGCGGTGGGCCGGCCGCGTCGCGCACGGCGTCGATCGCGTCGGTCTGCGGCTTGGTGAACGCGGTCCAGGTGGCTTCGTCGAAGTAAATCCACGGATCCTTCGTCAGCGTCGCCACCATCTCCGGGGTGAAGAGCGCCGCGAGTTGCTCCGGAGTTGGCGGAGGCGCCTTCACCGGCGCGGCCTGGGTGATGGGGTCGGCGCCGACCACGTGCGTGGCCGAAGGCGAGCCCGGGCTGCTCAGCGCCGGCCCGGCGCCGCTCGCGCTCGCCGGCTGAAACTCGCTCTTGCCGCTGAGCGCATCGCGCAGGCGCTGCACCGCGTTCTGCTGCGCTGGCGACAACGCCTGCCACGCTTCCGGCGAAAACCGGCCCTCGGGGTGGGCCACGACCTGGTCGACCAGCTTCTTGTCCAGAAGGCCTTCGGGGTCGGCGCGGACAATCCGACTGGCGAGACTCGCGACCGTGACGCCCATTCAGCCCACCATGGAGAGCGGAACGCCCACGTCGGGCTTCTGGAGGGCGGCCAGTTGAGCGGGGCTGAGCTGAGCGCGGTACTTCGCCACCAGCGCCGTGCTGCCGCCGTACCAGTTGCCTTCGTGACCCGAGAGGAGCGTGCGCGCAGTGCCGAGATCGAACTCCGGAGGGAAGTTGTAGCGGGCGGCGAACGCCTTCCAGATCTCCGCGTCGCGTGAGCCTTCGTCAACCGAGAGGCTGTGTGCGAACAACAACAGCCCGTTCAACTTCGCGTCGACCGGATCGAGCGTCAGCTCCTTCGAATCGACGAGGAACCGGTTGAAGTCGTACAGCCCCATGGCGCGGAGCGCCTCTTCACTCATGTGTGCGTAGCGGGAGCTGACCTGCATCACGTAGGCGGGCTTCCCTTCGCGATCCGTCACTTTGGAAAACCGAATCGGGTCTCGCTCGCCCATCTTCGGGTCGAACCACCCACCGGGAATGACTTTCGAGTCGACGTTGACGCGCTCCAGGATGCCGCTGAACTCGCTCACCGTGTTCACCATGTTCCCGGCCATCAGCACCTTGGTGCCGTCGAGCGCATCGGCCGCTCGCGCCTGCTTCACCGGCTGGAACTCACGCGCGGTGTCCTGGGGAACCTGGAAGGTGGAGTAGTTGAACAGCTTGTCGAGGTAGTCGGCCTGGCCGTCGTTGTCGGCGTCGAGCACCTTCTCGCGCACCGCGGTGGCGATGGGCGTGATGAAGTTGCTCCAGGTGCGCCGCTCCATGTTGGCGGCGCGGTTGAGCTGCGGGTCCAACTGGGCCCACGGCGCTCGGGCCGCGATGCCATCGCACAGGGCGAACAGGCCTTGAATGCCTTCACTGGTGGTCATGTTGTCGTGCTCGTCGGTGAAGAACCGCGAGGCGCCATAGGTGGTGATGACCTGGAGCTGGGGAAACTTCTCCTGCGTCATGTCGAGGTTGCTCTTCCCCACGCACAGGTTGCAGAAGAACAGCTTGCCGTCGCCTCCGTCTGGCAGGGGGCCAGCCCCGCGAACCGACGCAGAGGCGTTGCGGCCCCAATCGGAGTGGCCTTCGTACCCCACGACATTGACCGCCGGGTCCGCGAGCGGCTTCAACATGTCGGGGCCGCCTTCACGAACCGAGATGCGGAACTTCGTCGGGCCGTGCCCCTTGTCGATGGTGGCCTCGTAGGTGGCCACGCCGAACGCGGGCTCGGCCCCCACGGCGGTGAAGCCGTGCTGCTTCAGCGAATCGACGAAGCCCTGACGAAACTGGCCGCGCCCCACGGTCCAGGCCAGGGTCACAGTGTCGTTGCCGTTGGCGAACCACTTCTCGTACGGCGGAGACACCGGCGCGAGCGCTGCCGCCAGGGACTGCGCGACCGCTTGCGCGGTGGGCGTCTTCCCCGAGGGTGAGTTGGTGAAATGAAAGATCATCGTCTGGCGGAGCCTGGCGCTGTCTTCCGCCCGAACCAGCGCGTCGAAGGCCTTCACCATCTCGCCCAGTTGGGTGGCGTCCGTCGTGCTGTTCATCAGCTCGAGGAGCACGGTCGATGCCGAGGCGCGCAGTTGGTGCGCTTGCGCGTCATCGAGCCCCGCCGGCCGCGTGCCGCCTGCGGGCACCTGCGCCAGGGCAGCTTTCAGCTGGGCGAACAACGCCTGCCGCTGCGACGTCGAGAGCGAAGCGAAACTGCGCTGGGTGCTGTCGTCGACCACCTCGGCCGCACGGAACATGGCCTCGCCGGTGTCGGCGAGGGACGCGGGCGGGGCCCCATCGGGGGTGAGCGACAGCGTGCCGCCGGCCGACAGGAAGACCTCGCGGTGAGCGCCCGAGGTGTCCAGCGGCGTCGCGGCGCCAGAGCTCCCCACGCCTCGCGCGGCGGGCGGCGCCACGCCCGGAGTGGTCGCGGAGCGGTCGGCGATGAGCGGGCGCAACGTCTCCGCAGCCCCGGCCTCGAACACGTTGGCGGTGGAGAGGAGCGCGGCCAACTGCGCGCGCTCCTCGGGTGACACCGCGCCGTCGGCCAGCACTTTCTGTCGCAGCGCGGTCGCTTCGGCGGCGGTGACTTGTCGTGGGCCGGTCGCGGGTTCCGAGGCGTGTCGCGTGCGCCAGTTTTCGAGAATTGAACCGATGCCTGGCATGCACCCTCCCGGGGAACGTCAGCCAGCGACTGTAGACGAGCGCGGCTCGACCGCGAAGAACTGCAGGCCCGCTGTCACGCGTGCCATGCCTACGGACAGAGGATCGGCAGCACCTGGTAGGTGATGGTCGTACCCGAGGCCAGGGTGACAGTGACGTCGTACGTCTTGCCGGCGGCGCTGGCCCAGCCCTGCGGGTTGAACCGAATGGCGTAGGCGCTGCCGTAGTTCGCCCCGAGCTGCGTGACGGTCACCGGTTTCGCCACGCCGTTCTCTTTCACGGCCACGCTCGCGCCGGCGAGGTTGTAGCTCGCGCTGTAGGTCTGCACCGTCCAGCCCACGGTGTCGACCGAAGGCACCCCGGGAATGGCGATGGACTCGAGCGGTACGGGGCCTGGAGGGGGCCACGACATCCACGCCTTGCCCGCGGCGCCGGTGCCGCCGATGACGGTATGGCAACTCCCGCCGGTGGTGCCGCCGATGCCCACGGGCCCCAGTTGATTGGAGAGGAACCAGCGGCGGTGGCCGATGGTGGTGTCGTTGCCGGTATCGGACATGTAGAGATCGATGCACTTCACCGCGCGTCCCGAGCAGATGTTCGACTGCCCGGCCGCGGTGGCGCCTGCGGCCGCGTAGCATTTCCAGGTGGTGGGGGGCGTGTGGGAGAGCGCGTTGTTTGCGTCCATCATCAGCGCGCAGGCCTGCGCATTGGCGTTCTTGGTCGCGTCGGTCGTCACCTCGGGGAGCTGCGCGAGGAACCGGTAGAGGTTGAGCAGCTTGAGGGCGTTGGCGCGGCCCGCCGCGGTCATGTCGCCGGCGACGCACGCGGGGTCGACCGAGCCATTCCACGTTCCTTCGCTCAAGTCGGCGCGATCGCACTTCCAGCGCCGGCAGACCTGCGTGGCGCGATCGCCGCCCGTCGCGGAGCACGAGGTTCCCGCGTCCGCCGCGGCGCCGCTGTCGAGGGTTCCGGCATCCGGGACGCCGGCGTCTTTCGCC
>CAZFXD010000192.1:7857-9577 GCA_964522795.1 uncultured Myxococcaceae bacterium | reverse complement strand
GTGCTGGCGGCGGCGCGGGTGGTGCCGGCGGAACCGGCGGAACCGGCGGAACTGGCGGCGGCGGAGTGGTGGACACTGACGGCGACGGCATCCCCGACTCCGTCGAAATCTCCAGTGGGACCAACCCGAACGACGCCGACACTGACGACGACGGCGTGCTGGACGGCGCTGAGCCCTCGTGGAACGTCGACACGGATGGAGACGGCGTCATCAACGCGCTCGATCCAGATTCCGATAACGATGGCTTGTTCGACGGCACCGAAATGGGCATCACCGTGGCCAGTTCGAGCACCGACGTGTCGAAGAACCACTTCGTGGCCGACGCGGACCCGTTGACCAAGACAGACCCACTGAAGGCCGACACCGACAGCGGCGGGGTCCCCGACGGCACTGAAGACAAGAATCAGAACGGCAAGGTCGACCCGGGTGAGAAAGACCCGAACAACGCGTCGGATGACCTGGGCTCCGGTGGCATGACCGACACCGACGGCGATGGCCTGCCCGATGTGATCGAGCTCGCCAACGGGACGAACCCGAACGACCCAGACTCGGACGACGATGGCGTCAAGGATGGGTCGGAGGCTTCGTGGAACCTCGACACGGATGGCGACGGAATCATCAACGCGCTTGATCCCGACTCGGACAACGACGGCATCTTCGACGGCACCGAAATGGGCATCACCGTGGCCGGTACGGGCACCGACGTCAGTAAGAACCACTTCGTGGCCGACGCCGACCCCCTGACGCACACCGACCCGCTCGACCCCGATACCGACGCGGGCGGTCTCCCCGACGGCGTCGAGGACAAGAACCAGAACGGCAAGGTCGACAGCGGAGAGAAGGACCCGAACAACGCAGCTGACGATCTCGGCGGCACGGGCGGTGGCTCCGGCGGCGGAGGAGGCACGGCGGGCGGTTCCGGCGGCAGCGGGGGCGGCTCGGGCGGTGGCAGCGCCGGCGGCGGAAGCGGTGGCTCCGGTGGCTCCGGCGGTGGCGGGATGCTGGTCGACACCGACGGCGACGGAATTCCGGACGTGATCGAAATCGCCAACGGCACCAACCCCAACGACGCCGACTCTGACGACGATGGCGTGCTCGATGGGAACGAGCCGTCGTGGAACCTCGACACCGACGGCGACGGCCTCATCAACGCGCTGGATGCCGACTCCGACAGCGACGGGCTGCTCGACGGAACCGAGCTCGGCATCACCGTGGCGAGCTCGAGCACCGACGTCTCGAAGAACTTCTTCGTGCCCGACGCGGACCCGACGACCAAGACTGATCCGCTGAAGGCAGATTCCGACGCCGGCGGCGTGTCCGATGGAACTGAAGACAAGAATCACAACGGCAAGGTCGAGCCGGGTGAGAAGGACCCGAACAACTCGGCTGACGACGTGACCATGACCGGGAACGGCGACACCGACGGCGACGGCATTCCCGACGCGATCGAAGTGGCCAACGGGACGAACCCCAACGACGGCGACTCCGACGACGACGGCGTTCTCGACGGCGATGAACCCTCGTGGAACGTGGATTCAGACGGCGACGGACTCATCAACGCGCTCGACGCCGATTCGGACAACGACGGCCTGCTTGATGGAACCGAGCTCGGGGTCTCTACCGCGCCGGCCAGCACCGATGTGTCGAAGGGCAACTTCGTGGCCGACGCCGACCCCAGCACCAAGACCGACCCGCTGAAGCGCGACACCGACGGCGGCGG
>CAZFXD010000192.1:0-7757 GCA_964522795.1 uncultured Myxococcaceae bacterium | reverse complement strand
GGGCGCAGACCCTGACGCGGACGGCATCGACTCCTCCGTCGACAACTGCCCGCTGGTCGCCAACCCCGCCCAGGAGGACGCGGACGGCGACAAGGTCGGTGACGCGTGCGACGCCGATGCCAACGGCGACGGGTTCATTGACTCGATCGGCGTGTCGGGCGCTGGCTGTGGGGCCAACAGCGCGCCAGGCGCCGGGACCTTCGCCTTCCTCGCGCTGGCGTTGACGCTGGTTCGGCGCTCACGCCGCGCGTAGGCCGAGCCGGGCACGCGCCTCAGCCGGGGTGGCGATGGAACGTCCCGTCGACGTCGCCACCCGCGCCAGCGCCTCGATCAGCTGTCCGTTGCTGACGGCCTTGCTGCCGTCGGGCAGGTAGAAGGTGTCTTCGAGGCCCGTTCGCAGGTCGCCGCCCAGCTCGGCGCAGCGCTGGTGAAGCGCCCACACCTCCTGGCGCCCGATGCCGATCACCTGCCAGTGCGTGCCGGCGGGCATTTCGTCCAACAGCAGGGGAAGCCACGACGGCTTGGCCGGCATTCCCGATTCCACGCCCATCACCAGGGACACGTGGGGCGGGGAGGGAACCAGCCCGCGCCGGGAGAACATGGCCACGCTGCGCAAGATGCCGCTGTCGAAGCACTCGCACTCAGGGACAATCTGGTGCCGCTTCATCACCTCGACGAACGCTTCGATCTTCTCCACCGGGTTGTCGAACAACAAGGGGGACCAGGCCCATTCGTTGTTGGACCGCAGCTTCAGGTAGTTGAGCGAGCCGGCGTTGAGCGCCGCCATCTCGGGCTTCACCCGCTCCAGGCACGACACCGGCCCGCTGATGTCCGGGCCCATCACCCCGGTGGAGAAATTCAGAATCAGTTGAGGACACGCCGCCCGAATCGCCGACGCGATGCGGAAGGCCACCTCAGGGTCCCACGAGGGGAACCGCCCCAGTCCAGGCTCCTGTTGACGAAAGTGCACGTGCACGATGGACGCGCCGGCCTCGAACGCCCGCCGCGCTTCGGCGGCCATCTCTTCGGGCGTGACCGGAACGTGGTGCTGCGCCGGGTCGGTCAACACGCCGGTCAGTGCACAGGTGAGAATTGCCGTGTCTTTGGCCATGGGCGCCTCGGGCTCTACAGCACCTTGTTGATGAACAGCATGGGCCCCCACCTGAAGGGGCCACCAGAGAGGTAGCCGAATGACATCATCACGTCGATGGTGATGGTGCCTTCAATGAGAAAATGCGCGCCCGGTCCGGTGGCGAAGCCGAGCCCGGCGGTCTCGAGGGTCCGCGTGGCGTCGTAGCGGCCAAACACTGCGGCGTCCGCGAACACCCCGAGCAGAAACGCGTCGCGCACGAGAGAGAAACGAAACTCCGCCGAGACCGAGCCCACCCGGCGGACCCAGATGTCGGCGAAGTAGCCGCGCAGGTGCGGGTCGGCGAGCGCCTGCTCATCGTGAAAGGGGACATTGCCGAAAATGGCGGTGGCATTGGCGCGAAGGCGCAGCTCATGCCACCCGATGTTGAACGTGTTTCGGTACCGTAACCGCGTCTCGCCCCAGCTCAGCGCGCCGTTCGAGACGTACGCGGTGCCGCTCACCACCAGGCGATGTGTCCAGTCATCGCGTGTGCCCGGCGCAGACAGGTTGACCGCGATGGCCCCACCGAAGGTCTCGGCCAGCAGCACGCCCCCCGTCGGGACACTGGGCGCCCCGGGCACTTCAATGAAGCCGTACAGCCCGCGCACGTGAATGCCACCGAAGATGCTCACTTCGAGCGTCTTCCACCCATTCACCGTGGCCGATACGCGCGCGTCTCCCGCGGAGTACTGGTAGCTGACCAGGTTGACGTCGAGGCGCTGGCGGCCAATCTGCTCGCCGAACGCGCTCAAGGTGAGCCGACCGAGGTCGAGCAGCGGGGCGGTGGCCCATTTGGCCTCGAGCGTGGCCCGGGTGAAGAGCGGGGTAATGACCCAGGGGACGATGGTGCCCGCCACGCCCACGCCGATGCTGCCCGCGAGCCGCCAACGGCTCCGGTCCTGCCCGGCGTTGAGCCCCTGGTAGTTGAGGCCGACTTCGATGCCGTCGAGGTAGTTGGTGCGAAGGTCCAGGCCCAGGCCGACGGGCCACTCCGGCTCACCGAGGGTGATGTGGAGTTCGAGCCGCTCATCGGGCGGAATCAGCGCCACCCCGCGAATGGCCGGCAGCTCCTGAATCTGCGGGCCGGAGTGCTTCACCTCGCGCGTGGGCACCAGCTTCCAGGCGATGGGGAGCCCCAGCTCGTCTTCCAGGCGCTTGACCTGCTCGACCAGGTCCGGCTGGTTGAAGATGCCTCGCGGCACGCTGAGCCCCAGCGCCAACCTCACGCGCTGCAATGTGAGGGGCCCCAGAAAAACGACCCGCTCGAGTCGGCCTTCGTCGACCTCGACGGTGATGACGTCGTTCTCCACGGACACGCGCGCCTCGGCCAGGACGTAGCCCGCGGCGCGCAGAAAGGCCTTCACCCGACGCACCAGCGTGGCGGCGGTCGCGGCGTCGGCCACGGCGTCGTCCGGCAGCGGGAGCACCGCTTCGTAGACGGCGCTGGGGAGCGCGGCGTTCCCCTGAAAGACCACGCGCGGTTTCGCGGCAAGGGCCGACGACCCGGTGAGCGCCAGGATCACTGCCCACAGCATTCCCGGCGTTCGGATCACGGCCGCTGCTCGTTGTGCCTCGAAGAGGGCGTTGGCCCGGAATCAGGCCTTCGCTTTGAGCAGGTCGCGAATCTCGCCCAGCAGCACTTCCTGCGCGGGCGGCGGCGGTGGCGCGGCCGGGGCGTCGGACTTCTTGGCGCGCTCGAGCGCCTTCTTCATCGGGCTGACGATGAAGAAGTAGATGACGGCGCCCTTGAGCGCAAAGTTGAAGACGGCGGTCAGAATGAGCCCGATCTTCAGCTCGGCCTGCTTCCCGTCGATCACCTGACCGAAGGCGAATACCAATACGGAGTCGAAGTTGGGCTTTCCGACGATGCCGGCGATGAGCGGCTCGATGAAGCCCTTGGTGAGCGCGGTGACGATGTCGCCGAACATGGCGCCGATGATGGCGCCCACGGCGAGATCAATGGCATTGCCTCGAAGCAGAAAATCCTTCAGACCTTTCATCATCGTATCGACCTCCGGTTGCAGTGTGAGCGAAGCAACGTAGTGGCGGACGCCGTTCGGCGCACACGAAAAGGCACCCCGTCAGGGGGCGCATTCCATCGCCGCCTGCACCAGCCGGTGTGGCGCCTTGCTCTTGCGGAAGGCCGCGTGAATGGGGAAGCGGGCGCCCGGGCCCTTGAGCGGATGCGCGACCAGCCCAGCCATGCGCGGCCCCTGCTCGGTGTGCCAGGGAATCAACGAGACGCCCATGCCCGCCGCCACAAACCCCAGAATGGCGTCGACCGTGTCTGCCGAGAACACCCGGGCCGGCTTCACGCCCGCTGCGTCCAGCGCCGACAGCTGCGGTCCCCGCCCTCCCAGGCCCTCGTTGTAGGCGATGAACGCTTCCTGGTTCAGGTCCGACACCTTGATGGGCGAACGCGTGGCCAGCGCGTGGTGGCCCGGCACCACGATGAACACGTGCATCTCACCCACCTCGGTGACCTCGATGTCCGGAGGGACTCGGGGCAGCCAGTCCACGAACACGTCGGCCTCCCCCTGCCGGAGCAGGGCGAAGTCAGCCGTCCGCAGCTCGTGCAGCTCGACCGTGATGTCCGGGCGCCGCGCATGCAACCGGCGCATCCAGGCGGGTACCAACTGCTTCAGGTGCAGGCTGGCCGAGTGAACGCGCAGCGTGCCGCCGAATGACCCCTGGGTGATGCTGCCTTCGATCGCTTTGAGTCCTTCCAGGAACGGCGCCACGTAGTCGTAGAGGGCGCGGCCCTCTCCGGTCAGGCGAACGCGATCCTTCTCCACCCGTTCGAACAGCCGCACGCCCAGGTCGGTCTCCAGGCGCCGGACCTGCTGGTGAACCCCCGGCTGGGTGATGGGGTAGGGAAAGGCGCGCGCGGCGCGGGCGTACCCTTCGGTGCGGGCAACCCAGTAGAACCCCTCGAGACGCTGGAGCTGAATCATGACTCGCAGTTATCGATGATTCGACCCTTAGTTACAACACGAAATCGACGAACCGAGCGACACTGATGTCCGTTGAAGCGAGGGGCCACTTGGGGCTCCTCGAACGAAAGGGACGGTCATGAAAGGCATGAAGAACGTAGTGCACGGCGGCATTCTCCTCCTCTGGGCGCTGATGGGCGCGGCGCTCACGCTCAAGCTGGTGTTCGGCGGCGGTATGATTCTCGCGGGCATGTTGACCGCGGCCAGCTACTGGCTGTGGCTCGGCGGCCTGGCGGCGGTGACCTCGCTCATTCTCGTCGATCGACAGACGCCGCTGTCGGCCTTCATCGTTCACTTCCTCGCCTTCGTGGCCATCGCCGCCATTCCGCGCGTGTTCCCCTTGAACCTGTTGCGCCTGGGCCTGGACCTGCTCTCGGCCGTCTGAAGCGTTTGAAATTCAACCATTCACCACACACTTTCAGGAGACACGATCATGGCAATGACCAACGTTCCGCAGACGCACAGTGCAGGCTGGGTGGCGCAGGCGTGGATTTCCTTCGCCCTCTCGCTCGGGGTGACCACGCTGGGGATCTGGGCGCTCCCAGCCAACATCTGGATTCAAGCCTTCATGATGATGGGGCTGCTCTTCACGGTGGGGTCGACGTTCAGCCTCGCCAAGACGGTGCGAGATCAGCATGAGGCGAACCAGGTGCACGCTCGCATCGATGAAGCGAGATTCCACAAGCTGATTGCTGAGCACGACCCGCTGAAGCCACCGGCGTAGCTCAGCTTCACCCAAGGCTGTGGAGTCGGGGCGCGTGGCCGGCGGCCGGTCACGCGCCTTTTTTTCTGGACGAAGCGCCAGTGGGGCGCACGCAAAAATGCCGCCACGACGGCGTTGGAATTTGGGCTTCCCCGGGCCTAGAACAGAGATCCTCGAGGGAGGCCCATGGCGAAAAAGGCGAAGCGAGCACCCGCAAAGAAGAAATCGGCCCGACGCCAGGTGCGCCGCGCCGCGAAGCGCCCTGCGGTGAAGAAGAAGTCGGCCCCCCGCAAGAAGGCGACCCGGGCCCGGCGGTCGCCCCGACCGCGTCCCACGGTGCCGGACTCGGGGTCGATCTACGTTTCCACCTCGTCGGGTGACGTGCGTGAGCTGAACCCGGTGCACGCCCCGGTGGACGAGTTCACCTCGACGGGTGACGAGCTCCTCGACATCTTCCAGCGGTACGACCGCGATCGTTCGGGCTCCATCAACCGGAACGAGTTCGCCCGCCTCCTCGAGGGGCTCGGTCAGGACCTGCCTGAAGAGGAATTGGAAATCGCCCTCGACGTGGTCGATTCAGACCGCACCGGCCGAGTCTCATGGGGCGAGTTCAAACGCTGGTGGTTGTCCCGTTAGTGAAAGCTGAAACCAACACCCAAAAGGTAGAGCGATGAGCAAACTCAAGACGCCGTTCGAGAAGAAGACTGCCAGCCTCAAGCACGATCACCGCAACGCGTACGGCGAGAGTTCGAAGGCCAGCCGCAAGAACATCCCCAAAGCGAAGGCTCGCACCAAGCGCGCCTACCGCCACGAAGTCGGGCAGGTCCTGCACGTGTACGGCGTGGCGCCTGAAGAGACGCTGGTCGACAAGCTGGAGACCAAGCTCGCCGATGCGCGCGAGCAGATTCGCCTCGGGTTCAAGAAGGTTCCCGATGTTCCGCTCGCCGAGCACCTCTCCAAGCGGAAAGAAACGCGCGAGAAGCGGGTGGGCCGCGCGATTGCCCGCCGCGCCGCCGCCAATCAGCGCCGCAAGTAGGCCGGGCGCGTCGCCGCAGCCAACGGCCGCTTCGCAAAGTCGCCGATCGCCTCGGTGAACGCAGCGGCCGCGGCTTCGAGCGACGGCAGGTCGCCACCCAGAAACGCTCCGCCGAAGTTCGTCTCGGAGGGCGGGGGAATGTGCTTGAGCAGCTTGACCCGCGCCGCTTTCAGGGCCGCGTCCACGGCGATCACAGACTCCAGCGGGGGCGCGATCAGGTAGGCCATCGGCTCTCCCGCCCGAAGGCCTGCCTCCGCGGAGAGGTAGTGCCCGGTTTCCGCGATCACATGCGACAGGAACGCGGGTTGATCGGCGCCATCGCTGCCGTGGCCCGCGTGCGCGCTGAAGTGAACCCCGTGGTCGAGAATTTCTCGAATGGCCCACAGGGCCTCGGCGATCTCCTCCGGGTTCTCAGCCGCGACGACGCCGAGAATCTCCCCCGAGAACGGGCCCGAGGCGTGCTTCGAGCCGGCGTAGAACGAGCGCGCGAATTTGACGTCGACCCGGGCGAACTTGGTCGCGTGATCGAGGGCGATGTAGGTCGAGTCGTCCTGGTCGCAGGTGACGAGCCCGAGGCTCCGGTGCTTCTGCGGGTCGAGCCCCAACGCGGCGCCCAGCTGCGAATCGACCTGATCGATCTGTCGGCAGGCGAGCAGCGCCGGCTTGAGCGGGACGAGCGTCATGGCGTCTTCGCTTTCGCGCGGCCGAACGCATCCAGTCCGCGCACCAGGTGAATGCCGCCGCCCCCCGCGTCGAAGCTCTTCCGCATCAGGTCGGCGCAGCGGGCGGCCGCCTCAGCCGGGGGAACTCCCATGGGGCGAATGTTCGAGATGCAGTTCTTCTCGGCGTTGTCCTGGTTCAGCCGCGGACCGTAGGCCATGTAGAGGGAGAGCGAGTCGCCCGTGCCCAGGCCGGGGCGCTCACCGACGGCAATCACCGTGGCGCGCGCGCGGGTGAGCACGCCAATTTCGTCCTGAACGCCGATGCGAGCGAACCGAACGAAGAGCGGGACGCCTACCGAAAAGCCCTTCGCCTTCATCGCGCCCAGCAGCGCGGGCACCAGGGCGGCCCCCTGCCGGGCGATGGCCCATGACGAGAGCCCGTCGGCGAAGATCAGCTGCACGTCCGCGCCTGCCGTGCCCTGGGCGGTCAGCAGCGCACGGCTGTCGTCGCGCAGGCGCCGGCCGTGATCAGGAAAGAGCAGGAACTCCTCTTTGGTCTGGCAGCGGCTCCACAGCTCGAGGCAGCCCAGCTTCGCGGGGAAGCCCGGTTCGATCTCACTGAAGACGGCGTCGCGGGCGATGGCGTGCTCGGCCCGCAGGCCGACGTAGGTGTGGGTCAGGTAGCGGGTGCCGCTGCGCCCCTGGGCGATGCGGGCGGGGGTGGAAGCGCGGAGCTCTCGGATCGCGCTCCGGTCGACCGCCGGGGGAGGCGGCGCGTTGCGGGGCCGGCACCCATCATCGCACTCGGCGATCGACGAGCGCTCCAGCGACGCCGCGGGTCGAGCGGTTCTCGGCGCGTTCAAGGCGTCGTCCACCGCAGCTCGCACCAGGGCTTCGAGCTCGGCGCGGTTCATGAGCGCTTCCCGTGGGTGGTGAACACGCTGGCGTCTCCCGCGCGCCGGGTCAGCTTCCCCTGGCGCCACAGCCCCATCGACTCCAGCCACGTCTCGAACTCAGGCGCGGGCCGAATGTTGAGAATCTCGCGCAGGGCTGCGTTGTTGTGAAACGACGTGGTCTGGTAGTTCAACATCACGTCGTCGCCCATGGGGATGCCCATCAGGTAGTTCACCCCCGCCATGGCGAGCAACATCTCCAGGTTCTCCTGGTCGTTCTGATCAGAGTTCGCGTGGTTGGTGTAACAGGCGTCACAGCCCATGGGGATGCCCATCAG
>CAZFXD010000191.1:0-9644 GCA_964522795.1 uncultured Myxococcaceae bacterium | reverse complement strand
CCTGCGCGAGTTTCCGGCGGGCACCCACCGCGACGCCGTGCGGGCGGCGCTCCTCGAATTCGAACTGGAGGCGGTGGCCGCGACCGGCGCCATCGACGAGGCGGGGAAGCGCTACGACGCCTCCCCCGTGGGGCGCGCGCTGCCAGCGTGGAAGGCGCGTGAGAAGGAACTCCGGCGAGAGCAGGTGGCCCTGGCCAGGTCGGACCCGGCGATCGCCCAGGCCCTGTGGCTCTACGACGTGCGCCCGGTCGAAGATCTGCTGGGCGCGCTGGTGTCGCTCGACGCGTGGGATCGCTGGGAAGCCGCCGAAGAGCTGGGGGGCGTCTCGTCGCCGGCGGTGATTGATCGTCTGCTGGACGCGGTGAGGGGCGACCGGAATGTCCTGGTGCGCCTGCGCGCTTTTGAAGCCATTGGACGGGTGCTGGCGGCCCTGCCCGCGAACGTCGCCGCGTTTGAGTTTGCCCGTCGCGAAGACGCAGCCCTCGGGGCTGAAGACGACGCGGGGCGGCTGTTCGATGTGGCGGTGATGGCCGATGCCGCCGGTCGATCGACGGAGGCCATGGGGTGGTATCGAAAGATCTTTGAACCGGCGTCCATTGATCCCTTCATCGTGGCGCGGGTGATGGCGCTGCGAGAGCGGGAGCACCGGGCGTACTCGGCCGCGTTGTCCGCCCGCCTCTTGTCCAACTGGGCGCGCGACGCGGCGGTGGAGGCCTCCCAATCGAAGGTGGCCTCGGTGGCGTTCGCCCGGTCGCTCTGCGCGGCGTCGGTGGTGGCCCACGCGTCGCTCGAGGCCTTGAAACGCGCCGACACGGCGGGCACCGAATTTCTCGAGGACGTGAAGTCGTTCTCTCAGACGGCAGAGGCATCCGCCGCGCGAGTGGACGCCACGCTCCGCGATGTCGAAGTGAAGTTGCTCGGAGCGACGCCTCCCGGGTTGAAGAAGGTCTGCGCCGATCGCGATGTGCAGACCCGCCTCACCGAAGGCGCCGCGCGCCGTCGCGTGCGCATCGGCGCCCTGGGAACCCGGCGAGACCCCGATGCGCGCCTGGTGCTGTCGTATGCGGCCGTGCGGGACCCCGACGCCGACGTGCGTCAGGCCGCTTTGGTGGCGTCCCGAGGCGCTAGGCCACGGACCCAAAGAAGGCGTGGCAGATGGCGACGGTGATGGCGAGACCAATCAGGTCGGCCAGAATGCACGCCACCAGGGTGTGTCGCCCGTTCCGAATCTTGATCGCGCCGAAGTAGACGGCCAGCACGTAGAAGGTCGTCTCGCTGGTCCCGCTGATCAGCGACACCAGATAGCCCACGAACGAGTCCGGGCCCGAGGCCTTGAGGGTGTCCAGGAGGACCGCTCGCGAAGCGCTCCCACTCAGCGGACGGACCAGCGCCATGGGGAGCGCCTCCGGGGGCAGGCCGAACGCGCGCGTCACCGGACCGATGGCCTCGGTGATGGCCTCCAGCGCGCCCGATTGTCGGAACATGCCGATGGCCACCAACATGCCGACCAGGGTGGGCAGGATGCTGATCGCGACCTTGACCGCGTCTTTGGCTTCTTCGACGAACGACTCGAAAATGGCCGTGCCGCGCGACACCCCAATGGCGGCAATCCCAAGGATCAGAAACGGGAGGATCCACGCCGACCAGGCTTCCCGGGGCACCATCTCGGCGTTGGCGAATTGCCACCCCAGGGCGCCGAACGCCACCAGCACCGCGCCGATGCCCAGGCCCCGTTGCAGCGGGCCGGCCGGCGAGGTGGCGACCGCCAGCTCGGTCGCCGACGCGGCCTCCGCAGGCGGTTGGGGAGCGGTGGAGCCGCCCGGGGCCATGCGCCACCGGGGAAGCCGCGAGAGCAACACCGCCACCGCGATGGCCACCGTGGTGGAGACCAGGGTTCCCACGATCGACGGGAGGATGATGCCGGCGGCGTTGTGCGAACCGGCGGCTGCGCGCAACGCCACCGCGGTGGTGGGGATGACCGCCAGGCCGGAGGTGTTGATGACCAGGAAGAGCGTCATGGCGTTGGTGGCCGTCCCGGGGGTTCGCGAGAGCGTGTCGAGCTCGCGCATCGCCTTCAGGCCGAAAGGCGTGGCGGCGTTGTCCAGGCCGAGGATGTTCGCCGACAGGTTCAGCACCATGGAGCCCATGGCCGGGTGGTTCTCCGGCACGTCCGGGAACAGCCGACGCATGGGCGCGCGCAGCCAACGGGCGAGCACCTCCATGGCCCCGGCGCGCTTGAGGATGCCCATCAGCCCCAGCCAGAGGGTCATCTGCCCCGCCAGGGTGAGGGCGATGTCAACCGAGGTTCGGGCGGCGTCAATGGCCCCCTGGCCAACGGCGGGCAGGGTCCCTCGGAGGGCCCCCACGCAGACCCCAACGGCCACCAGGAAGAAGAACACCCCGTTCAGCACACACTGGAGCTAAGCCGCGCTTGATGGGTGCCACAAGGAAACTGACACGGGCTAAGGTAGGTCACCCCTGATGTCCGACCAGAAACTGATTGTTGGAATAGACCTCGGAACGACGAACACGCTGGTCGCGTCGGTCAAGAACCGCGTCCCGCGCGTTGTGCCGACCGACAAGGGCAACCTCAGCCTCCCCTCGGTGGTGGCGCTCTCGCCCAAAGGGGACACGCTGGTGGGTGGCGTCGCCAAAGATCAGATGGTGACGAACCCGCGGAACACCATCTACGGCGCGAAACGGCTCATTGGTCGCAAGTTCACCTCCAAGGTCGTTCAGGAACTGAAGGAGTACTTCACCTACGAGATCGTCGAGGGCGCCAACGGCGACGCGGCGGTCAACCTGGGCGGCAAGCGATACTCGCTGCCGGAGATCTCGGCCTTCGTGCTGGGACAGGCGAAGGTCATCGCCGAACAATTCCTCGGCGGAACGGTGGCCGAGGCGGTCATCTCGGTCCCCGCCTACTACAATGACAACCAGCGACAGGCTGTGAAGGAGGCCGGGCGGCTGGCCGGGTTCGACGTCAAGCGCATCGTCAACGAGCCGACCGCCGCGGCCATCGCGTACGGGTTCAACCGCGGGTTGGACCAGAAGATTCTCGTCTACGACCTCGGCGGCGGAACGTTCGACGTGTCGGTGCTGGAAGTGGCGGGGAACGTGTTCGAGGTGCTGGCGACCGGGGGCGATACGTTCCTGGGCGGGGTGGACTTCGACAACCGAATCATCGACTACGTGCTGGAGGCGTTCCGTCAGGAGACGAAGATCGACCTGTCGCAGAGCCCGATCGCTCTCCAGCGAATCAAGAACGCGTCAGAGGCCGCCAAGATCGATCTCACGCTCATTCCCAACGTGATGATTGAGCTGCCGTACATCGAGGAGCGCAAGGGCAAGCCTGTCGACCTGCGCGTGCCCTTGAGCCGCGAGCAGTTGAACCAGCTCACGGGCGACCTGGTCGATCGCACGTTCCAGATCTGTGACGAGGTGCTCCAGGAAAAGGGCATTCTTCGTCAGTCCATCGACGAGGTGATTCTGGTCGGGGGCCAGAGCCGCATGCCGTTGGTGCAGCAGAAGATTCAACAGCACTTTGGCAAACCTGCGCGCAAGGGCGTGCACCCGGACGAGTGCGTGGCGCTCGGCGCCGCCTTGCTGGCGGACTCGCTGGGGCGCTTCGACGCGGTCACGCTGATCGACACCTTGTCGATGCCGATCGGGTACGCGATCGCCAACGGACGCTTCCGTCGGGTGATCGACAAGAACCAACCCATTCCAGCCATCAAGAGCTTCCGCCTGCCGCCGCCGAAGGAAGAGGGCGCGGCGTCGATCGAACTCGACATCTTTCAGGGGGAGAGCGAGTTCATCGTCGACAATGAGTACCTCGGCACGCTCAAGCTCCCCGCGGCGGCCGTGGGCAAGCGCATCGACTTCCGGCTGGACGAGGAGTGCCTCCTCAAAGTCACCGTCGAGGACATCCCTGAGCCGCGGACTGCGCAGCTCGCCACGCGGGACACCCCGGTGGCCTTGAAGAAGGCCATCGACGAGGAGCTCTCACGAAAAACCAAGCGCGACGAACGTGACGCGACCGAGTCGGGCGGCCTGTTCTCCTCGCTGAAGCGGTTCCTCGGCGGGAGCCGCTAGCGTGGCGGGCGGGTCGAAGAACCTGCGTGAGCGCCTGCTCGGCATCGCCAACCGGGGGGTCGAGAAGTTGTTCGCGGACGACCGCCGCGCGGCCCGGGTGATGTCGGCGCTGGGCGCGCTGCAGAAAGCACGGGCCCAACTCGAGCAGGGCCAGCAGACCGCGCTCCACGCCGGTCAGTTCGCGACCCGGACCGACTTTCGAAAGCTGTCGAAGCGCGCCGCGGCGCTGACCCAGCGGGCCCGTTCGCTGGAGCGGCGTCTGGCTGACGTGGGCGCGAACCGTCGTTGACACCTCAACTCTCGGGCCCTAGAACGCCCGCGGCTTCGGCATTCGCCGGGCGCATAGCTCAGCGGTAGAGCACTGCCTTCACACGGCAGGAGTCGTAGGTTCGATCCCTACTGCGCCCACTTCGCAGCTCCCCACAGTCGCTCGGGTTTTTCCGGGCGCGGGGCAGGGGCCGCACTCCTCGATCGAACCGATGGATGTCTGTTGGAGCGGCGCCCGCCGAACCCGGCTCCTCACCGGCCGTTGGTGGGACGCGCGCCGGCGCAAGCGCTCGGAACAGTTCCGTTCTTCGGGCGTTGGAGACGATCTTGAGCCCGGGTTGAATATTCGCGCGCCGCCGCGGTCTAATTGCCCCTTATGAAATTCGCGTGCCTTCTGCTGGTGTTCGCGACGTCCGTTCAGGCGCAAACGCTCTACCGTTGGAAAGACGCCGATGGCACGGAGCACTACACCAACGACGCCGAGGCGGTGCCAATGGGCGTGGTGGTGGAAAAAGGCTCTGCCACCATCGCCGGGCAGGTGGGTGACGTTCAACCCGGCACGCAGAAGACCAAGTCGATTGAAGAGCGCGCGAAAGAGCTTTCGGACCCCAAGCTCTCCGAGGCCGAGAGCGCCCGAGAGGACAAGTGGCGCCGAGCCTTCAAAGACGTCAACGGTCGCATCGCTCAACTGGAAGACGACATCGCGGTCGATGAAAAACGGCTGGAGCCGCAGGGTGGGCTCCCGGTCATCGCGCAGGTTCATTGCCCGGCCGTCTATCCCCAGTACGCCAATGCTCGCGGGCTCGTCGCCCATCCCGCGCGCAAGGTGCTGCCTCCGCCGCTACCGACGTACCCGGCGAACACGCCGTACCAGGCAGCTCCCCTGACCGTGGTCCCGGCGTACCCGGTGAACTCCGTCTGTACGCCGTACGTGGACCCCGAGCTCGAACGAATCAAAGATCGGGTCGAGCACAACAGGCTGGCGTTGAAGAGGGCCAAAGAGGAATTGGCTGACCTGGACCGACGCGCGTCGAACGAAGCGGTCCCCCGCGAGTGGCGGCGCTGATATACGGGCGGGCGTACCTTTCGACCCCGTAGCTCAGTTGGATAGAGCGTTGGTTTCCTAAACCGAAGGCCGTGCGTTCGATTCGCACCGGGGTCACTCGCAGTTCCGGCGTCGCGGTGGGTGGGCGCGCGGCCTGCCGAGGCGCGCGGAACCGTGCGCGACTCGTGCTAATCCGGGCTCGTCGTGGCGACGAACCTCCAGGCCCAGAACGTTCCCGCGGAGATCCTGCGGGTGGTGACCACGCTCACGGAGCGCGGCTTTCGAGCTGTGCTCGTCGGCGGCTGCGTGCGCGACATGCGCATGGGGCGGGTGCCGAAAGATTTCGACGTGGCCACCAGTGCGACGCCCCAAGAGGTGCAGGCCTCGTTTCCCCGCACGGTGCCCACGGGCATTGAGCATGGAACCGTCACCGTGCTCGTTGGAAAAACCGGCGTGGAGGTCACGACCTTTCGCTCAGAGGGTGCGTACGTCGATGGGCGTCGACCTCAGTCGGTCGAGTTTCACACCGACGTCGAGGCAGATCTGGCGCGGCGGGACTTCACCATTAACGCCATGGCGCTCGATGTCGCGACCGGCGAGTTGGTCGACCCGTACGGTGGACAGGCTGATTTGGCGGCCCGCGTGATCCGCGCGGTGGGCAACCCTCTCGACCGCTTCGGCGAGGACGGGCTGCGCGCCATGCGAGCGGTGCGTTTCGCCACGGTCCTTGAGTTTGAGATCGAGCCGAGCACCCAGGCGGCCATCGCCGCCACCCTCGCGACGTTCAACAAGATCGCCATTGAGCGCGTTCGCGAAGAGTTCACCAAGATTGTCGAGGCCCGGCGCCCCGCCCGTGGGCTCGAGCTGCTCAAACGCTCGGGCCTGCTCCAGGCGTTCGCTCCCGAGGCCCTCGCGGCGGACTTCAGTCAGGTGGAGCGCGCGCCGGCCGATCTCGACACGCGGCTGTGCCTGCTCTTCTCTTCGGCGCCGAATGTTCGCAACACGCTCGGTCGGCTCAAGTACCCGACGCGAACGTGCGATCGCGTCGCGCACTGGTCGGCCCACCTCGAGGTGCCACCGCCTGATTCTCCGGACGAAGCGGTGCGGCGCTGGGCGGCCCGGGTGGGGCGGCCCGAGGCTGAAGGCGCGGCTCGCGCGGCCGCCGCGCACGAGCGCATTCCAGCGTCGGTGGTGGAGCGCGTCCGGGCGGTGCTCTCCAGCGGGGTTCCGCTCTCGGCGGACGAGCTCGCGCTCGACGGCCAGGCGGTAATGAGCCGGCTGGGCGTGCCCCCCGGCCGAGTTGTGGGGGAGGCCATCCGGTTTCTGCTCGACCTCGTCCTGGGAGATCCGGCCCAGAACACCCCTGAGAAGCTCGGCGCGGCGCTCTCCACATGGCACGCACGCACCCCACGGTGATCCCACCGGGTTCTCCACAGGTTTTGCACGGGGCTGCCCTGGCAAGGATCGAGGCTCGGCGGCCGATCGTCCCCCACTGAGAGCGCGAGAGAAAACCAAGGAAACACGGGGCCTTGCGGGCGCTGCGCCGCGGATTGAGGCGCCGCTGAGATCGGCCGGGGCCGCGGGGCGACGACCGAGGCGCTGTTGAAATCCTGTGGATAACGCCACCTTGGCGCCAGCTGGGAATTTTGGCATGTGGGGTTGATGCGCGTCGTCGTGGCCATGAGCGGAGGGGTGGATTCGTCGGTCGCCGCGGCGCTCCTCAAGGAGCAGGGGCACGAAGTGTTGGGGATGACCCTCAAGGTCTGGTCCCACGGCGACTCCGCGAGCTGCGGGAGGTGCTGCAGCCCCGAGGACATCGACGACGCCCGCGCCGTGGCCGACAAGATCGGCATTCCCTTCTACGTGGCCAACGTGGAGGAGCTCTTCAAAGAGCGCGTGGTGAACCCGTTCGTGCAGCAGTACCTCGCCGGGAAGACGCCTATTCCGTGTGTGGCCTGCAATCAGGATGTGAAGTTCGGGTTCCTGCTCAAGCGGGCGCGCTCGTTGGGCGCGAAACTCGCCACCGGGCACTACGCGCGTATCTCCGAGCGCGGCGGGGTTCTGCACCTGGAGCGCGGCGCCGACGCGGCGAAAGATCAGTCGTACTTCTTGTTCACCCTGGGCCAGGACGAACTCAAAGATCTCGTGTTCCCCATTGGCGGCATGCCCAAGGCCGAGGTGCGGGCAGCCGCGGAGCGGTTCGGCCTCGCGTCAGCGCAGAAGCCTGAGAGCATGGAGATCTGCTTCGTCCCCGACGGCGACTACGCGAAGTTCGTGGAGCGGGTGGGGGGCCGGCCCTCGGGCGGCGCGGTGGTGGATGAAGGTGGCCGGGTGCTGGGGCAGCATGAAGGAGTTCACCACTTCACGGTGGGGCAGCGGCGGGGCGTCAACGTGGCGGCGGGCGAGCGGCTCTACGTGCTCAAGGTCGACCCCGGCGATCGAACGGTGACCGTGGCCCCGAAGGAGCGCGCCGGTCGCACGGCGTTTTCGATTCGAACCCCGCACTGGGTCTCCGGCGTCTTCCCCGGCGATCGTCCCCTCGAGGTGAAGATTCGCCACCGCCACAAGGGGGCGACGGCCACGCTGCGGCCCGCCGAGAATGGCCGCATCGATGTGACCCTGAGCGCTCCCGAGCTGGCGGTGTCTCCTGGACAGGCCGCCGTCTTCTACGACGGTGAAACGGTGCTGGGCGGGGGCTGGATCGTCTGAACGCCGATCGGTGTTCGCTCTCCGTTGACGGATCGAGTGCCGCGCTCGACGCGGTCTGTTATTGACCAGCCCATGGATCGACGAATCGCGTGGGTGTTGGGAATCATCGGCGTCACGATGATGTGTGGCCTGTTCAGCCTGGTGGCCGTCGTTGCGGCGGCGGTCCGCGGCGACCGGGACGAGACGCCCGATTTCGGGTCCGGGGAGAAGGTCGGGGTGGTGGAGATCACGGGCTCGATTAGCGACTCCAAGAAGGCGCTCAAGGCGATTCATCAGTTCGCCGAGGCCGATTCGATCAAGGCCGTCGTCATTCGGGTCGACTCGCCCGGTGGCGCGGTGGGGCCGTCGCAGGAGATCTACGACGCGGTGAAGAAGCTCTCGGCCAAGAAGAAGGTGGTCGCCTCCATGGGATCGATCGCGGCGTCGGGAGGCTTCTACATCGCCTCCGCGGCGGAGAAGGTCTTCGCGAACGCCGGCACGCTTACCGGGTCCATCGGGGTTGTGATGGAGGTCCCCAACGTGGCCGGCGTCCTCAAGTGGGCGGGCGTCGAGGTCAACACAGTCACCGCCGGGAAGATGAAGGATTCGGGCAGCCCATTTCGCGCCATGACCGACGACGAGAAGAAGTACTTCGAAGCCATTCTCAAGGACGTGCACGAGCAATTCATCGAAGCGGTGGCGGCGGGTCGAAAAATGAAGGTGGATGAAGTGCGTCCGCTCGCCGATGGCCGCGTCTTCAGCGGTCGCCAGGCCAAAGAGGCGAAGCTGGTGGACGAACTGGGCGGAATCGACGCGGCGATTGCAGCCGCCGGTGCGATGGCCGGCATCAAGGGCGAGCCGAAGGTGGAGTACCCCAGGCGCGAGCGCAGCCTGTGGAAGCAGATGACCGGGGAGGACTCGGCCGAAACGCTCACCCACGCGGTGCTCAACGCACTGGCCCCGGCTGGACTCCAGTTCAGGCTGCCCATCGGCGGAGCGGCGCTGACCGGAAATTGACCGACAGTCGGGGAGGGCTACCGTTTCGGTTCCGGCCCCCACGGCCGGGAAGGCCAGATCCTCGATGCGCGACGCGAACCGACTCAAAGATCGTTACGAATTCTCACTCGACACACGCCACGTGGTCAGCCTCACCGTGGTCGGGTTGGTCGCGTTGGCGGGCGTCTTCTCGCTCGGCGTGTTGGTGGGCAAACGCAGCGCGCCCGCGCCGGCGACTGGCGAGCCGGTCGACGTGCTGGCCGCGCTCGATGAAAAGGCGAATGCGCCCGACGCCTCGCTCACCTTTCAGCAGGAGCTGACCCGGAAGGCTCCGGCACCGCCTCCCCCGGCCGTTGCCAAAGTCGAGCCGAAGGTGGAAGCGAAGGTCGAGCCGAAAGTCGACGCGAAGCCCGACGCCAAACCCGATCTCAAAGACACCATCGCTCGGGCGGCGAAGGAGCCTGCCGAGGAGACCGACGCGGCCCCGGTCGCGCCGCCCCCGACCGCCGTGGTGGCCGCACCGCCGGCCCCGGCCCCAGCGCCGCCCAGCCCT
>CAZFXD010000190.1:0-9745 GCA_964522795.1 uncultured Myxococcaceae bacterium | reverse complement strand
GGTCGCCACGCAGAGGTACGAGGCGACGCAATCGTCATCGGTGTTGCACCGGAAACTCTTCGACTCCACAGCGCTGTCACAGGCGAACAGCGCGACGGCAAGAGAGCCGCAGAGCGTCAGCCGCATCGGACGAGTCCCATCGGCAGACACGCCTGGGTCCTGAACTGGTTCTGAGCGTCGCACCGCTGCCTCCTCAATGCCCCACCGGCAAACAGTCAATCATTCTCGGTGATAGCGCTCGTCCGTCAACACGCGTGTTCGAGCGTCAGGAGTGCCCGAGGTGCTGTGTCGGCGCTGAAACACGTGGCTCACACAGGCGCTGGTGTACGGTCGATGCGCACTCCACCGGGCTGAGCAATTCCGGGAAGCTGGACCACCTCTCGAACGCGCGCGTTCTTGCAACGTGGCGGGGTGATGATCGGCTCCCAGGTCCACCCTGCGCCTTCCACCCGTCGCCGGCTCGGCCGCGGCGCCGCGGCACCGCGCCTTCTGCTCGCCCTGTCGCTGGCGATGGTCGGGTTGGGCTGCGGACCCCAGCAGATTCACATCGGCGGCGAAGAATCGGTCGTGCTCACCACAGACGCGGTCATGAACGGTGACATGGCCATTCCGGTCGTCCCGGAAGGACTGACGGCCTCCGAGGCCGGCTCGGGCCCACCGTCGGTGGTCTTTCTGAACTTCGATGGCCCGACGCTGACCGAGGGCGGCTGGAGCCAGGACGATGCGGCCTCCAACACCTCGTTCATCGTCTCTGGAACGCTGATGGTCCCATCGTTTGATCATCGTCCGTGGGGAACAGACCGCGCGGCTGTCATCGCCGCGGTGGTGGCCGGCGTGCGCGACGATTTCGCTCCCTGGGGCGTCACCGTCACCTCCACCCGCCCGACCAGCGGGCGCTACACCATGCTCGTCTTCGGAGGCACGCCCGACATCATCGGAAAGCCGGACACCGTCATCGGGCTGGCGCCACTCGACACCGACAACTGGAACCAGAGCGACGTGGGCTTCGTGTTCACCGAGAGCATCGCCTCGTACAAGTACACCACGCGGCAAATGGCCTGGGTCGCTTCACATGAGCTCGGCCACACCATCGGCTTGCGGCACATCACGCCCAAGGACGACATCATGTCGCCGGCGGCATGCCACTGCTCGCAGCGCTGGGGCGCAGGCCCACTCGCCGATGAGGACGTCGGCGAACAAGACGACTTCGCCTTCCTCTCCACCACCTACGGCGTCACCCTCGTGCCCGGACCAGACGCGGGCGTCCAGGCGCGTCCGGATGCCGGCGTGCTGCCTCCGACCGATGCCGGCACCCCCGGTGCTCCCGACGCGGGCTCACCGCCGCCGCCTCCTCCACCACCGCCGCCACCGCCGCTCGCACCCGCGCCGACCTTCGACATCTCGCTCGTCTCGGTGAAGGGCATCTACAAGCCCATCGCGGGAGACTTCGACGGCGACGGCATCGACGACATCTTCTGGTACGCGCCCGGTCGCGGGGCAGACTCGGTCTGGTTTGGAAACGTGAACCGCCAGTTCACCAGCGTGAGCAAGACCGTGAACGGCAGCTACACGCCGCTCACCGGGGACTTCAACGGCGACGGCACGACGGACATCTACTGGTACGCGCCCGGAAGCGGCACCGACACGGTGTGGTTCGGCCAGCACAACCGCACCACCCGTTCGGCGGCCTGGCCCCAGGCCGGCACGTTCACGCCTCTCACCGGTGACTTCAACGGCGACGGAACCACCGACATCTTCTTCTATGCGCCCGGGACGGCGACCGACGAACTCTGGCTCACGGACAAGAGCGGGGGCGTCTCCAGGAAGCTCTTCAACGTCGACCCGGCGTTCGTGCCCGTGGCCGGCGACTTCAACGACGACGGCACCACCGACCTCTACTGGTACGGCCAGGGCACGCACCTCGATGAAGTCTGGCTGGGCCAGTCAGGGGGCGTGTTCAACGTGCTGTCGCGTGACTCCCTGGCCAACGTGGTTCCGCTCGTGGGGGATTTCAACGGAGACGGCGCCGACGACATCCTCTGGTACGGCACGGGCGCGGTGGTTGACGCCGTGGACTTCGGCCACCGCGACGGCCAATTCGCGCGGACCTGGACCAGCATCGACGGCGACTTCACCCCGCGGGTGGGCGACTTCAACGCCGACGGGCAGAGCGACGTCGTCTGGTATTCGCAGCTCGACGGCGCCTCGCTGGTCTGGGGCGGCACGCCCTTCGGAAACTTCTCGACCACCACCCGGCAGTTCATCCGCTCGGCCACGCTGCTGGTGGGCGACTTCGACGGCGACGGCGCGTCGGACGTCTTCTTCTATGGACCCGGCTCGCTCGCCGACCGTCTGGCGTGGGGGCGCCCCTGAGCCTGACGTCGACCGGGCGGGCTCGAGCAACACCGAAGGCGTCGTCACTCCACACCTCCCTTCTTCTTGAACACCACCGCCGTCACGCGCGTCGAAGGAAACGCCACCAGCGCAGGAATCGGGAGCGGATAGGGCCAGAAGATGGCGAACACGCCGTGGCGCGGCGTTGATTCGGCGCTGATCACCTCAAAGCGCGTCGCGCCCATGGCCTTCGCCTCGGGCGCCACCACGTCGTTCAGGACCTCGTCGAATGAAGTGTCCTTCACGTTGAAGAAGTGAAACAGGAGCGTGCAGCCGGCCGTTGCGCCCTGCACCACGCCGATGGCCTCCTCATCCGCCTCCGCCATGGCGGCCAGCGCGGGGGTGACTCGGGTTCGTTCGACGCTGACGCAGCCAGAGGCCAGCGCCAGCAGCCCGCAGACGAGGTATCGGTTCATGGGCCGAAGCTACCGGGCCCAGGCCGGGACCCGGGTGCAAATTCGCCTCGCGAAAGTGGCACGAACGCTCGCAGCTGGCGATGCTCCCGGGCTGCCACCACCATGAAAGTCGTCTGCGACAATTGCCAACGTTTGTTCGATGCCGCCGCGTTCCGCATCGAAGTCGACACTCTGGTGGTGAACTGCCCGGCCTGTGGGGGTGAGTCTCGGGCCAACACCGCGGGTTGTTCGATTTGACGCCCGGGGCGTTTTGGCCACGGAACGTTCGTTTCGTGCTGCACCTGCGTTGACGGCTCAGTGGCGGGGAATGCAGTTCGCCGAGAGGTCGGCCAGCATGTCATTGCCTGCCTGTTGGTCGCCAGCCAGCGAGTGTGCGGCCGTTGGTTCCCACGTGAGTGAAGTCCGACTGCCATTCGCGCTTCCCACCGCGTCACGAAATGGCAACGCCATGGTGACGGCGATGGTCGGGTCCAGGCAGCCCAGGTACTGGTGCACCAGAGTTTTCGGAAAAGTCAGTTGGGCGTCGCTGGAAAGCACGCTGTCGGCGCGCCACTTCTTGCGGTCGGCCTCACTCACCATCGGCGTTGGGGAGGAGCACGCAGGAACGCAACTCGTCGTTCCCTCCCCCGCAACGATGTGGTTCCGGTTTCCACCGCAGTCGTAGGCGATGGGGCGGGTGTATTGGCCTGCATCGGGGCATTCTGTTCCGGGAGTGAATGAGCAGAAGTTCGCCGCCGCACACTCCGTCGGGTCGCAGCCCCATGAAACCTGAGAAGTCACCGGACCTGACGTCGGTATCGCGAGATCGACCCAATCGCCCAGCCCATAGTGGGTGAGCGAGTAGGCCACTTGCGAAGACCCACCAGAATTCCCGGTCGCGCAGAACCCCAGCCCTCGATTTCCTGCATGAAGCGTTGGGTCTGCAAACGCCCATCGGAGCGCACTCGCCGGAAGGCAAGCGTTCGCGACGAAACCATATGGAAGGTCCATCCACCCCAGCGGCTCTGCCCAGGCAATTTCGACGGTACGGAAGTTCGCCTGGCGCGCTTTGCTAACGAACGCACCTCCGTAGAGCGCGGTTCCGTTGCCGCCGGTGAAGAGGGCGAGTGTGGGGCTGGCTGCGCTTGGGGAATTGACCCGCACACACGCCCGCTGCGGCGGGAGGCTCGGGCATCCCGAGACCGAGATTGTGAGGCAACGACTTCCTGTCGGGGACCCCGATACGCCCTTGCTGCTGCACTCATTGCCGGCGGTCACGGCGGCGCACGGCTCGTCCAGCACGATGTTGACCGTCCCCACCTGGCGCGGGGTGGGGCCAGCATCGCGGGACCCTGCATCGTCAACGCCGGAATCCGACGAACCAGCATCCCCCCCAGCATCAGGGTCGGTCGTAGGCGCCGGACAACCGACCACGAGAAGCCCGCGGGTCACCCAAAGAGCCCTAGGAGAATTCATCTCTACGGACGCTACTTGCAGCACTGACATTCGAACAGAAATCTCCTTCGGCCCGTCAAGTGCCGTCCGCGTCGGCCTGACCTTCAAAGCACAGCGGCGCCCACACGAGGTGTTGGTTCATGAGCCGAAGCCGGCACGCTGCGGCGCCACGTGCGAACGCTTCTTGCCTGCCTGACGTCCCACGCAGACGAAAGCCATGCCAACCGCGTGCCTCCCCACGGGACCACCTCAGGCATGGCATCGGGGTGTTTTCCCTGTCCCCCCCGCCCGCCGCCGATGTGCCGGACAGGGTGTGGCCTCGACGAGGCGTGGCCCCCTTCACGCTCGTCAGCGAGCGCGTGGAGAAGGGCGTTCCAAGTTTCTACCGGATTCTGAGTGTCCACGGTACGTTTCACCTGTGCCCGTTTCGCAACGAGACCAGAGGCTCGGTCGCACGCTAGTGTCGATGCGAATCCTTGACGAACAGCAGCTGCATTCGGCGTTCGCGACGGTGGATCAGTGGGGGCAGCGGCTGACTCAGGCCATTCTCAATCTTCGCTTTACTTCTGAAGACGTGCTGGTGAACGCGATTGCTCAGATTGCACAATGCCAGAAGGTGAGTTTCGTCGACCGCGGCCCTGATCCGGCCGCGCTGCCATATCTAGACGCTGCCACCTGTCGGAAGTTTGGTGTGTTTCCTGTGGCGATAACTGATCAAGGCAAGACCCTGCACCTGGGCATGGTCGACCCGATGAACCTCGAGTTGACCGATCACATCAGCGCCCACCGTCACGTGCGCGTGAAGCCCTACGCCATCGGTGAAAACACCGTCGAGAAAGCGGTGCTGAAGTACTACCAGGGCCAGTCGAACATTTCCTTCGCGCAGGCCGCGGAGGAAAAGCCTGTCGCCGAGATGGACGAACTCAAGCTTGTCGACTCCACCGGCCGAACGATGATGGTGGCGAACGCGGTCGTTTCGCTGAAACCCCCGGCGCCGACCGCGCCCGTGGCCGCTCCACCACCGCCGCCTGCGCCCCAACTCCAGGCACGCGCGCCTGCGCCGCATCCCTCGCAGCCGCATGGGGTACAGCCACACAGCAACGCCGAACTCGAGCGAGAACTGGCGCAGATCAAGCAGGTTCTCGCCCACACCGAACAACTGGCGCGCGTTCTGGCTGAGCTGCTGACGGAGAAGCGCGTGCTCTCAATCGAAGAAGTTCGGGCGCGGTTCGCCGCACCTCGACGCTAGGAGGCGTACGCGCCGCCGACCTCGGCCCGACCTTGCACCTCTCTTCCAATTTCCCCTCGCGAAAGTGGCACGAACGCTCACAGTTGGCGATGCTGCTGGGCTGCCACCGCCATGAAAGTCGTCTGCGACACCTGCCAACGTTTGTTCGACGCCGCCGCGTTCCGCATCGAAGTCGACACGCTGGTCGTGACCTGCCCTGCGTGCGGGGGCGAATCTCGCGCCAACCGCAGCCACGCCGCGCCTCGGGCCCCCGAGCTGCCCCGCATGGCCCTTCAGCTCGCCTCCACCGCGGCCGGCTCAAACGTGGTCGCCCTCCGCACGCCTATGGGTGACGCGCTGGAGCGGGCGCGGGCGGCCGCGATGGGTGATCCGTTCCGCGTCCCTGAAGGCCGCTGTCCCAAGTGCTGCGCCTCGAAGCCGCCAGAAGCACACGCCTGTCCGCAATGCGGTCTGGTCTTCGCCCAGTTCGACGCCAGCTCGGTCGAGCCCGCGGAGTGGCTCAAGGTGGAGTGGGTCAACGTGCTCAAGGCGTGGGACGAGCCGGTCAAGCACACCGAGCTCCTGCAGCGCGCCACCGCCGAAGGCGCGTTGGCTCAGCTCGGCCGGCTGTACCGCCTGCGGCTGGTCGATTCGCCGGGCGACCCCATCGCTGAGCGCGGGAGAGATGAAGTGCTCCGGCTGGCCACGCGGTTCGGCTCCATTCCCTCGTCGCCGGTGCAGAGCGTGCCCAGCCAGCGTTGGCAGATTTACGCCATGTTCGGGCTGTCGCTCGCCTTCGTCATCATTCTGATCATGCTGCTTCGGTTCGTGCTCTCGGGCCTGTGACGCCACTTTCAGTCGATGGCGTGTTGGGACCTGAGGGCGCGATTCGGCGCGCCCTGAAGAGCTATGAACACCGGCCGTCGCAGGTGCGGCTGGCCCGCGCGGTGGAGAAGAACCTGGCCGAGGGTGGAATTCTGCTCGCCGAGGCCGGCACCGGCACTGGCAAGACGCTCGCCTACCTCGTCCCCGCGCTGCTCTCCGGGAAGAAGGTCATCGTCTCCACCGCGACGCGAAACCTGCAGGACCAACTGCTCCGCAAAGACCTCCCCCTGTTGGGCAAGACCGGCCTCGAGGGCACGACCGCGGTCCTCAAGGGTCGCTCCAACTACGTCTGCGCGCTCAAGTTCGAGCTCTTCGACACCAACCCGCTGTTCAAGGACCCGGCGGCGGCGCGGTTCTGGCCCGAGTTCCGCCGCTGGGTGCATGACACTACGTCGGGAGATCGCGCTGACTCGCAGGTACCGGACGACTGGGAGGCCTGGCCCACGGTCTCCACCACGACCGACTCCTGCCTGGGCACGCAATGTTCTCTCTACGACTCGTGCTTCGTCACGCAGGCGCGGGCGAAGGCCAAGGAGGCGCAGCTGATCATCGTGAACCACGCGCTCTTCTTCGCCGACCTGGCGCTCAAGTGGCGCGGCGGTGACGAGGGCCTCGGGGTGTTGCCGGAGGTCGACGCGGTGGTGTTCGACGAAGCCCACGCCATCGAGGACGTGGCCACCGAACATTTCGGTCTCTCGGTCTCGAGCGCCCGACTCGAGTCGCTCTCCCAGGACGCGATGAAGGCGCTCACCCCGGTGCACCCCTCGTTCCGCACCCTCTCTTCGCTGGCCTTCTCACTGGGGGACGCGAGCAAGGCCTTCTTCCACGCCGCCGCCACCACGCTCGGGCTGACCGACCGCGAGGCGCGCGTTTCGAAGGAGAACACCGAACTCCTGGAGACCGACGCCGAGCGACTGACCGGCGCGCTCGAGGCGCTGGCTGCGCTCGTCTCCAAGTCGGATGAAGGTCCCGCGCAGTTGGTGGGCCGCCGCGCGCTCGACCTCGCCACCACCCTCAACGCCATTCTCCACAACGAGGACCGCCGCATCGTGTGCTGGGGCACCCGAAAGGGCCGGCTGGTGTCGCTCAAGGCGGCGCCCATCGACGTCGGGTTCGCGCTGCAGAAGACGCTCTTTGAGGAAGTGAAGTCGGTGGTGATGACGTCGGCCACGCTGACGGCGGGGGCCTCCGCGAGCGAAGACTCGGACGACGTGGCCTTTCACTTCTCCGCGCAGCGCCTCGGGCTCGTGGACCGCCCACACGACTCGCTCCGGGTCGATTCTCCCTTCGACTACCGCCGACAGGCGGCGCTCTACGTGGCCGGAGATCTGCCAGACCCTTCATCGCCGCGCTTCGCTGATGCCTTCGCCGATGAGGCCTACGAGTTGATCCAGATCACCCAGGGGCGCGCGTTCGTGCTCTTCACCAGCCTGGCCAAGTTGGATCAGGTCTCCAAGGCGCTGCGCGATCGGCTGGAGTGGCCGGTGTTGGTACAGGGCGAACGGCCCAAAGCGGCCCTGCTGGAGGATTTTCAGAAGCAGCCTTCGGTCCTGTTCGGCTCGTCGAGTTTCTGGGAAGGCGTGGACGTGCCGGGCGACGCCCTGTCGCTGGTGATTATCGACAAGATTCCCTTCGCGCCTCCCAACACGCCGCTCGAGGCTGCGCGCATCGACGCCATCAACGCGCGCGGCGGCAACGCCTTCGGGGAGTACCAGCTTCCCCAGGCGGCGTTGGCTCTCAAGCAAGGCTTCGGCCGACTCATTCGCACCAGGACCGACGTCGGAATTGTCGCGCTGTGCGACAGCCGGTTGGTCAACAAGCGGTACGGGGCCACGCTCCTCGAGGGGCTCCCGCCGGCCACCCGCGTGGAGTCCCGCCAGGCCCTGGCGGCGTGGTGGAGCAAGAACGGTCACGGCTAGCGGCCCCCGCCGAGAAGAGCGGTCGTCCTTTCGGGGAAGGCGCGGCGGCACGGCAAAGCAACTTTTCCGGGGCCACGCCGATACTCCCGCGTGTTCACCGCTGTCGCCGTCTCCACATCGAGGGGGTCCCCATGAAAGTCTCAATCAAATCCATCGTCCTGGCGACGGCGTCGGAGCGCGAAGCGAGCCTGCGCGCGATGAACAAGAACAAAGACGGCGTCATTTCGAAGGCGGAGATGAGCGGCGGCGGCGACGGACCTACGCTGTTTCAGGCCCGGCAACCGGGGCGCGCCATGACCGTCGACCGGGCGCGCACCGCCCTCACCCTCGAAGCGGCCTACCGCCTCTCGATTTTCGACCGCACCAAAGACGGTTTCATCGACGGGAACGAAGTTCGCTCCATGTCGGACAAGTACCGCGCACTCGTCGCGCGCGAGTGGGCCCTCGTTTCGAACTGAGTCAGGACGGTCAGCGTGGCCCAGCGGGCGGCTAGAGCTCGCGGCTCATCAGCAGTCGCAACTTGCCGTTTTTCTTGCTCACGACCGTGGCGACGGTGGTGAACCCGGCCTTTCGGTAGAACGAAACGGCCTGGGTATTCGCCGGGTCGACGCGGAGCGCCAGCGTCTTGCGGTTCATGTCGCGCGCCACCTGCAGACCGTGGTCGAGCAGCACGGCCCCGACGCCTTTGCGGCGGAGGTCCGCGCGAACCACGATGTTGCGCTGGTAGGCGGCACCGGGCACCGGGCCGTCGCGCTCGATGGTGATGTAGCCGACCAACGCCCCGTCTTGCTTGGCCACGTGCGTGCTGGACCTGAGCTTGGTCAAGGCTTCCAGCGATTCCGCCTGGGTTTCGCCTCGCTCTTTCCACGGGGAGGAGCTGGCGCGGAGGGCTGAAATCAGGCCCATGTCTTCATCGGTTGGCGCGCTGAACTTCACGTTCAGCTTGGGCGCGGCCGGGTCCAGCACGGGGGGCTGAGAGTCCGGCGTCGGCTGAATCTCTTTTGTCGTCATCTTGGCGACCTCCGCAACGATCCAGACGGCCAGAATCGTGAGTGCTTCAAGATGATCCTACCTTGTTACTGCCATCAGCGAAATCTTCGTTTCGTGTAGGCCTCCTACATTTCCTTGCACCGACTTGTGGCGGTCACCTCCCACTCGGTCAACAATGCGTTCGTGCAACTGAATCATGCCGCTCGAGAGCTGACCGTGAAGATCGTCTATTACGGTCCGGGTCTCTCCGGGAAGACGACCAACCTGCAGATGATCCACCAGAAGACCAAGGCCGAAGTCCGTGGCCGGCTTCTCACCGTGGAAACGCACGACGACCGCACACTCTTCTTCGACCTGCTCCCCGTCTTCTTCCAGACGGCCAGCGGCTTCAAGGTGAAGGTGAAGCTCTTCTCCGTCCCCGGGCTGGTAATTCACAACGCCACCCGGAGCATCGTGTTGAAGGGCGCCGACTCGGTGGC
>CAZFXD010000189.1:4348-9829 GCA_964522795.1 uncultured Myxococcaceae bacterium | reverse complement strand
CGAGGAGAAAATCCACAAAGGCGTCCGAGACGAGCGGGTTCATGGCGCCCGTATATCGGCGTGCCCGGTTTTTGGCGTGGGGTGAGTCGCGTGTCAGCGGCGCAGCTTGTAGACAACTTTGAGCGGGCTGGTGGAGAGCTGGGCCGAGCCGCGGCCGTTCACCCCTTGTGGCCGGAGTGTCACGGGGAACGCCGTCAGGGTTCGGGGAAAACCCGCGTCGGCCCCGCGGAAGGAAACCAGGCTGGCCTGAGGCGCGCTGAAACTTCCGGCGCGCTGTGCTGTATTTCCCAACAGGGAGACCGCGACGCCTGTGAGCGCCCCGCCGTCCGGGCCGGTGCCGAGCGCGCCCGCTGTGAACGCCACGTCGAGTCCGAGCAACGACGTGCCGGTCGCGGGGAGCTGCGTCGTGGCCGGATCACACGCGAGGTTCACCGAAGGCCGCTCGCCATACTGACCCAACTCGAACATGCGAGAGGAGAACACCACGATGCGCCGGCGGGCGGCGTCGAACTGTGCGGCGCAGCCCGCGATCCCGCCGTCCGTGAAGACCAGGCCCGATGTCTGCAGTCCGGTCCCCTCGCTCCAGAACGACGCGGGCGTGGTTCCGTTGTCGCCGGGGACAATCAACAGCCGTTCGAGGTCGGGATCCCACGCGTAGCACATGGACGAGGGGAACCCGGCGTCGGTCATCTTGACCCACGTTCCCCCGTTCAAGACGTGAACGTCGCGATAGACCGAGAGCGGTGCGCGTGGGGCATCGCGCCAGATCACATCGCCAGGTGCCATGGGGCCGAAGGGTGTCCAGCCACCGTCTGGTGACCAAAGCCAGGCGTTGGGGTCTGGGTACTCTTTGTTGCAGTTCAGATCGTAGGTCCGAACGCGATACCCGCCACCCTGCCCGAAGACGAACTCACCGGTCGTCGGACGCACGTCGTGCAGCGATGGGCCAAACGTCTCGATGAAGTAGGAGCTGATGCAGGAAATGGGAGAAACCGTTGGCACCTCGAATGGGAGCCCCCACGCCGCTCCGGCATCCCATTGCTGGTTGGCGCCGAGTTGTTGGAAGCCCAGCAGGCCGTAGTTGATGTCGAAGGTCGACAGGACCCTGCCGCGGAATCGGTCTTGCGTGAGCTGGCCGTTGCCGCGCGAGCGGGGCGCCGCGGTGGCGGCCGAGCCGTCCCACCAGAAAGGCATGAACTCGGGGAGCGAGGTGCTCTGGAGTTCGTCCATCAACACCCGCTGGGTGACGGGGTCGAAGGCCGCGGCGCGTCGATTTCGTGGGCCCGTATAGGGCGTGACTGGAAATGATTCGAACACGCGCCCACCGTCGAGCACTTGCGCCGTACCCACGACGCCGACGTACTCTTCGTCGACCACGTCGGCCGCCGGCGAGGCGTTGCCGGCGAAGTCGACCATCTTGCCGCGCAGTGACACCACGTCCCCTTCGAGTTCAAGCGCCACGGGCGGCAGCCCTCCGTCGTCGGCGACGAGGTAGCGCCCCACCGTTCCTCCCTGGGTTGCGGACAGCACGAGGTAGCCGCCTTCGACGAAGGTGTCCGGAGAGAAGCGGACCGTCCAGGCGGGCAGGCCGCCATCGATGTCGCCCTGGGGGGCCCGTCGGTAGACCGCGTGTTCTGGGAGCGCGAAGGCCGGGGCAACGGGCGGGGTGGTGTCGAGGAGCAGCTCCCGGGTGAGACTCAGGCGCCGCCGCGCCTCATTGCCGACGCGATCGGCGACGTTGATCCACACTTCGGCGGGACCATCAGTGACCACGCCCTGCAGGATCCCGGTGAACACGAGGGTTCGTTCTCGCGACGCCGCCGGGTCGAGGGTGAGCGGAAGCTGACTCAACACCGCGCCCGCGCGCTCGACGGCGGCGGTGGTGCCCACGCCGGGCGCCTCGTCGAGCGGAACCGAAATCTGCAGGCGCGTGCGCAGCGTCACCGCGCGCGCCAGGTACGCCAGACCCTGCTGCAGGAGCGCGTTCGAATTATCGAGCTCGAGGCGCAGGTCGGCGTCCCCCGGGCGGGGCGGGGTGAAGTCCACCGACAACGTCCCCATCGGCAGGTCCGAAGAGACGCGTTGGCCGGAGCGCGTGATGTCCGCGGTGACTTTCAGGGTGCCTTCGGGCTCGGTGCCCGTCGGGGTCCAGGTGAGGCGCCAGTCGGGTCCGCTGTTGATGGGGGAGAACTCGCCCACGCTGACGCCTGCCAGGTCGCGCACCGTCACGCGAAGGCTGGTGACGGCCTCCTCCAGCCGGAAGGAGAGCGCGAACAGCGTTCCAGCCTTTCCCTCGACCGGGGTGAGGGTCGGCGTGAGCGCGATGGGGTCTGCGAACGTGACGCAGCGATTCGTCTTGAGATCGCACACGCGGCCGTTGAAGCACTGATCGTCGCGGTAGCAGCCGACCGGCGTGTCCGGGCCGACCTGGGCGTCGAAGCTGCACGAGGACCAGGCCGAGGCCAGAATTACCAGGCTCAGCGGGGCACGACCACCTGCACGCCACACAACGAACATGGTCAGCACTCCTCAGACGTCGCCTGCCCCACCCACTGAAGACGTGGAGCGTAGCGCAGTCGCCATGAGGAGAGGGAATTGCAGAAGCGAGGACAGGGCCTCGCCCCGCACGCGACCAGCACCTGTCCGCGGCCAACTGAACGACCGCGTCTGAGGCGCGTGCGTTCGTCGATGCACCGGCGCTTGGCGCGGCACCTCCTGGGCGCAAGGCACCGCAGCGACTCACCGAGGCTCCACCCGGCGTCTGGAGAAGGGCTACGTCTGATCGCGGGGCCCCGCGGAACTCGCCGCACACGCGCTCGGCGTTGGCCCCGGGTGGCAGGGCGACGGCGCCCCAGAGGCGAGCCGGCGCAACCACGGCACCGGATCATCCGCTCGCACGCCGGTCCAACCGACGCGGTAGACCCCGAAGTGCAGGTGCGGCGGCGTGGTGCGGGCGTTGCCGGTGTTCCCGACCCGGCCGATGGCGTCGCCCCGACACACGCGATCGCCGCGCTCAAGCCCCGGCGCGAACGCGTCGAGGTGGGCGTAGTAGTAGAGCCGGTGGCCTTCTCCGAGCACCCAGACCACCTGGCCGCCGAGTGGATCATGCCCCACGCGCCAGACCAGGCCCGCGGTGGCGGAGACCACCGGAGTCCCCCGGGAAGCGAAGAGGTCCGCCCCCTGGTGCGTCCGCCCGCCCGAGCGGGGCGCGTGCCAACTGCTGCGCAGTTGATCTGTGGCCAGCCCCGCCACGGGAATGGAAACCGCCACCGGTTCGCGCCGGAACTGCCAGGCGCTCCACAAGAGCGACGCGTGGCCGACGGGCCATAGGGCCAGCGTCAGAACGAGCACGGCACCGAGGACAAGAAACCGCAGCGGGCGTCGCTTGGAAGGGCGAGTGGGCATGAACTTCGAGAGAAGCACGCCCCGTGCCGAGCGGGCGCTGCGCGTGACGTTGCGCGGCGTGCGACTCGATCTCGCGTCGGCGGGTGGTCACAATGGGCAGATGCGATTTCAGACCCTCCTCGCCGCTGCGAGCCTGACCGCCCTGGCTGCCGCTTGTACTCAGTACGGTCCGGACAACTGTGAGGGCGGTCAGACCATGAGCGACCTGCGGTTGGATCCCGCCGTGCCGCTCGAAGCCGGGAGCCAGGCCGTTCAGTTGCTCTACTCCGCCGGGACCGGGCGCGGGGCCGAGTTGCCCGCCGCGTATTTCCAGAGCCCCACGCCCATGGAGCCGACCCCTGCCGGCGCGGCCGGGTTTCCCACCCAGCCATCTCAAGACGTGTCGTCGATTGTCGCGCCGGACGCAGGGACACTGCGGCTGATGCTCACCAGACCCCTGGGCGCCGGCGTGGTGGTGATGGCGCTCTTCCCGGATCGGCGCGACTTCATCTCCTGCCAACACCCCGGCATGAGCGACGCGTACTATGTGCGCATCAACGTCACGCCGCAGTCCGGGGACGGTGGCTACACAGTCTCCTCGCAGGAGTCCGTGAGGTTGGGCGCGCTCTGAGCGCCACACCAGGGACCGGAACAAGCAACTTCAACCCAAATTTCCCGATGATGGGATCGATAGGCGCACGTGCCCCCGCGCTTTCAGGAGCTGCCCCATGCGCTTCACCTCATCGACCTCGGCGTCGCTGCTCACGCTTGTTCTCGCCGCGTGCGGCGGCCAGGACGCGGCCACTTCGGACGGAACTTTCCTCACGGACACCTCCACTGACGAGCTTCGCAAGGGGCGGTTGTGCGGCCGGGTGAGCGACCCCTCCTGTCCCGGCGGGACGGCCTGCTCCATTCGCGCCTGCACCAACGCCGTCCCCGCCTCGTGCTGGGGCTTCTGCGAAGCACCCTTGCCGCCCAAACTGCGGCCGGTGGTGTGTACGACGGTCGCGGGAACCTCGACCACGCCGTGCGCAGCGGGTACCACCTGCGTGATTGACGCCTGCACGAACTCAATCCCGGCTTCGTGCTGGGGCACCTGTCAGGCCTCGCCGCCCCCGAAACCCGCGCCGGTGAAGTGCACGCGAACCGCGGACCCCATCTGCGCTGCGGGGACGAGCTGCGTCCTCGACGTGTGCACCAATGCCATTCCCCCGTCCTGCTCGGGAACCTGCCAGCCCACGCCGCCGTCGAAGCCCGCACCCGTGACCTGCACCAACGGCACCGGGACCAGCGCGTCCACGTGCGCGAGTGGCACGACCTGCGTCATCGAAGCCTGCACCAACTCGATTCCCGCGTCGTGCTGGGGAACCTGCAAGTAGTCGGTGGGCTACTCGACCATCAACACGCCGGCGATCATCTTGCCCATCGCGCAGCCGTATTTGATCTGACCGGCCTTGGTCGGGGTGAATTTCAGCTCGACCGCCTTGTTCATGGGCAGGTCGGCGGAGATCTTCGCCTCGTCCAGCACCAGCTTCTTGGCGCAGGTGGACTCGGTCTTCCGCGTCACCACCAACACCAGGGGCTCGTCCTTCTTCACTTTGATGGGCGTGGGCTCGAAGCCGTTGTCGGTGACGGAGATCTCGACCCGCCGCTCCGCCTTGGCGTCGGGTTTCGATGGTTCACCGGCGCTCACTGGACCCATGAGTCCACAGAGTGCCACCGCGAGGAATCCTGCTTTGGGAGCGTTCATAGGTGGGCGTATAGCACGATCCACTCAACGTAAGCAGGTCTGATGTGGTGGCCGAGAGGAGAGATGCCGATGCGACAGGTGCGCTGGTGTTTTCTGGGGCTCGTCTTCGGAGCCGTGGTGGCTGCAGCTCCGGGATGTGGAGGCACGTCGAGCTGCTCGCCCGACGCGTGTTCCGGGTGCTGTGACAGCACGGGGGCCTGCGTCGGTGGGCTGGAGGTGGCCGCCTGCGGGACCGGCGCCGCGCAGTGCGTCGCGTGCTCCGGCACGGACGTGTGCACGGCCGGAGTATGCACCAGCGTGATTCCGGATGCCGGCCAGCCGCCAGTTCCCGATGCCGGCGTGGATGC
>CAZFXD010000189.1:1727-4248 GCA_964522795.1 uncultured Myxococcaceae bacterium | reverse complement strand
CATGCCGATGGTGTTCTCAGCGGTCATCACGCCCAACCCGGCCAGGCTGGGCACCAACTCCATCAAGCTGACCTTGAAGGGCACCAACGACGTGCCGGTGGTGGACGCTACGCTCACGGTGAAGGTGTGGATGCCGGCGCACGGCCACGGGTCGGCGGCGCCCACCGTCACCAACAACGGCGACGGGACGTACACGCTCACCGGCGTGAGCTTCACCATGTATGGAACGTGGACCGTGACGGTCACCGCGTCGGCCCAGGTCGGCGCGATGACGGGCACCAAAGTGTTCAGCTACGCGGTGAATTGACCGTGCGCGCGGTTCGCCACACCCTGGTGCTCGTGGTGGTGCTCTGCTCCGGCGTGGCCAGCGCGGCGGCCTGCTGCTTGTCGTCGAGCGCCTTTGGTATCGGCCGACTCGCGTCGTGGGAGCACACCGCGGTGCAGTTCGGCTTCTCCGGTTCTCCCGTGCTTGGGCGGTGGGATGCCCAGGGCGCGTGGAAGGCGAACGACACCGGGGTCGGAGAGAACGAGTGGCGCTGGCAATTGTCGGCGTTGCTGGCGCTTCACGAGCGCGTTCAGCTCGCGGCCCGGGTGCCGGTGGTGCTGACGGTGCGCGAGGTGCCGGGCCAGCGGGGAACCGCCGGCGGGCTGGGGGACTCATTGTTGGCCCTGCGGCTCGAGCCCGTCTTCCAGGGTGAATACGAGTTCCTCCCCGAGCTTGCCGTCACCCTGGGCGCCACGCTGCCCTCGGGCCGGGTGGCCGATGCCAACGCGACGGCGGCGCTGCTCGGCACCGAGGCCACCGGCCGTGGCGCGTGGGTCTTCAGTGCATCTCTCACGGCGGAGCTGGCGCGCGACAAATGGTTCGCCCAGGCCGGAGCGGGGTTCACCATGCCCATCGCCTCGGTGGTGCAGGGGGCGCTCCAGCAGTTCGGCCCCGGCGCGCAGGTGACGCTCGCCGGCGGCTACGAGGTCTACAAAGACCTGGTGACGAGCCTGGTGGCACACTTCAACTACGAAGGTCCCCTGCGCGCGGAGCCGCGCGATGAGCTCACGGGGCTTCCCACCGGCGGGGCGATGGTTCAGGTCGCGGATTCACAGGCCTACGACTTCGGCGTGGGTCCAAGCGTCTCCTACAAACTGGACCCGAAGTGGACGTTGCAGGGAGGGCTGGACTTCTTCATTCCCGCGGGGCGCCTGGGGTCGAACCGTCAGGGCCGCATCACCGCGAATCTCGGGGTTCGTTTTGCGTACTTCTGAAGGACATGCACCCGCCGCTCCCCGCCTGGCCCCGGGCCGCGTCGAGGCGGAGCCTGGGTGCTACAGGTTCGGTTGCACATCGCCCTGCACCTGGCGTATTCTGGAGCTGCGCTTCGGTTGGAAGCGGGACTGACATGCGACGGCCCTGGAACCACAGCACAGCGACCCGACTCCTCACCGTCTCGGTGATGGCGGTCTCGACGCTCGCGCCAGCAGCGCTGCAGCTGTACCGCTGCGAGGCGATGGGCCAGACCATGTCGGCGCCGTGCTGCCCTGAAGAAGACGCTCCGGGCGCTCCTCATGACGCAGCGCAGTTCGAGCCGGAGCGGTGCTGCACCGGCTTCACCGTGGCGGTGGCCCGCGACGCGGTGGAGTTGACGCGCACGCCGCATGGCTCGCCGCTCGCCGCGGTCGCCGAACCCGCCGCGGCCCCCAATGTCGCGCTCGTGCCTTCCACGGGGTTCTTCGCGTGGACTCGTGTCCAGTTCGATTCTGGGCCACCCATTCTCCTGAAGACGCGCTCCTTGTTGATCTGAGCGGCTGAGGTTTGCGCGCGCCTCTGTTGGGGTGCGCGCGGGCCTCGCTGGATTCGTTCGCCCATCACCGTTCGCACGCGCCATTCCCGGCGCGCCGTGCGTCATGCGGCGAAGTCGCCTCGGTCACCCTGGAAGGAGCCGTCATGCGCCGTACCTGTTGGACGTTGTGTCTTTTGGCCGCTTCGTGGCGCGCCGCCGCCGCGGAGCCTGACTTGCCCACGCCGCCGGCGTTGGCTGAGTTGATCGCCCAGAGTCTCGCCGCTCGGCCGGAGATCACCCAGGCGCTGGCTGAATCGCGCGCCGCGGCGGAGCGCATCGGGCAGGCGACGGCGTGGACTGAGCCCGTGCTTCAGCTCGGCGTTCAGAACGACGGCTTCACCAGCTGGGAGCTGGGAAAGATGGAGGGAAGCTTCGTCTCGGTGATGGCCTCCCAGACGTTTCCGTGGCCGGGAAAGACGCGGCTGCGCGGCGACGTGGCCCGGGCCAGCGCTGATCAGGGTCAGCTGGCGGTTGAGCGGGCGAAGCTCTCCACCGAGGCCGAGGTGCGGCGGGCCTATCTCAACCTCGCGCTGGCGCGCGACCGCCTGGCGCTGCTCGATCGGTTGGACGCCATCTGGCAGAAGTCGGCGTCGATCGCGCGCACGCGCTACGAGACCGGGCAGGGCGCTCAGTCCGATGTGCTGCGAGCGCAGCTGGAGCTCAATCGCATTCGTCAGCGGCGCTGG
>CAZFXD010000189.1:0-1627 GCA_964522795.1 uncultured Myxococcaceae bacterium | reverse complement strand
TACTGGCCCGACGTGACGGTCAACGCGGGGGTGATGGTGCGCGGCGGCACGTTCCCGCCCATGTGGCAGGCCAGCGTTTCGGTGCCGCTGCCGGTGTTCGCGGGCTCCAAACAGGCCCTGGCCGTGCGCGAAGCCGAGGCCGGGGTCGTCTCCCGGGAGCAGGGCGCGGCGCGCGTCGAACAACTGCTGAGGCTGCGCGCGCAGCAGCGCGCCACGGCGCTCGCGGCGGTCCTGGAGACGGTGCGGCTGTATCGCGAGGGGCTGCTGGTGCAGTCCGAGGCCACGGCCAACAGCACGCTGTCGCAGTACGCCGTCGACAAAGTCACCTTTGCCTCGGTGCTGGACGCCAACGCAGGCTTCATCGCTGATCAAGACGGCTACCTGCTCGCCGTGGCCCAGGCCCATCAACTGGAGATCGACCGCGGGGAGATCTCCCTCGACGGGTTTGCCACCGGCGTGGGGAGCATGGGCGGTGCGTCGGTGCCCGGGAGCGGGCCCAACCGCCGCGGTGCCGGCGCGCCTTCGAAGTTCAACCTTCCGTCAACGACCAACGACAGCTCGGCCTCGATGCCGAGCATGTGAGGAACGCCATGAACCAGGAACCGAACAATGTCTCCAACGCGGTGCCTCCACCCCACCAACCCCCTCGCACGGGGTACGGCGCGGGCGCGCTGGTGTTGGCGGTCGTCCTCACCGGCGTGGTGGTCGGCGGCGGCGTGTACTGGCTCGGTGGGCGGCGAGACGCGCCTGCTCCGGCGCCGGTAGCCGCGGCGCCGCGAAAGACCTTCCAGTGCCCGATGCACCCGTCCATCGTCCAGGATCACCCTGGCGACTGTCCCATCTGCGGCATGAAGTTGGTGCAGCTCGACACCGCGCCCGCGGCGAACCCGGCACGCGAGCCACTGTTCTACCGGTCGGCCAAGAACCCGGACCTCACCTCGCACACCCCGATGAAGGATGCGGACGGCGTGGACTACGTGCCGGTCTATGGCGACGAAGCCGCGCAGCCGGTGAAGGGGCAAGCGACGGTGGATATCGATCCCGCGCGGCAGCAGCTGATCGGCCTCACCACCACCCCCGTCACCTCGGGTGAGGTGGGAGGCGCCTGGCGAACCGTGGGACGCGTCTCGGTCGACGAGACCCGGGTGCGACACATCAACCTCAAGGTGCCCGGGGTGGTGGAGCGCATCTACGTCGACTTCGTCGGCAAGCCGGTGCGGCGCGGCGACCCGCTCTTCGCGCTCTACAGCCCCGAGCTGCTCGCGGCGCAGGAGGAGTATCTGCTCGCGCTGCGAACCAGTGGCGCGCTGGCGAAGGCGGGCGGGCTCGCCACCGACGGGGACACGCTGGTGAAGGCCGCCCGTCGAAAGCTCGCGCTGTGGGACATCTCGGAAGCCGACACCGATCGCATCGCGAAGACGGGCGAGACCACCCGCACCATGACGGTCTACTCGCCTGTGTCGGGGGTCGTGACCAGGAAGGACGCCGTCGAAGGGATGAAGCTCGAGGCCGGCGCCATGCCGTACGAGATCGTCGACCTCTCCAGCGTGTGGGTGCTGGCCGACATCTACGAGAGCGAGCTGCGCTTCATCAAGGACGGCATGCCCGCCACCCTGACCTTGAACGC
>CAZFXD010000188.1:0-9860 GCA_964522795.1 uncultured Myxococcaceae bacterium | reverse complement strand
GCGTGGTGTTGAAGTACTTCTTCCCGCCGCTGGAGAGGTGGAACGCGCCGCACTGAATGGCGATCAGTCCCTCTCGGACGAGCGCGTCTTTGCAGTCCACCAGACGCGAGAGCACCGCGCCGTGCTCCGTGGCCACCGGCGGGATCTCCGCCGGGTTCTTCTCGTCGGGTTGGGCCAGGTCGGCCGTGTAGGCGCAGACCTGCATGCCCTGCTCGGTCATCCACGCCACGGCGCAGCGCGTGTCGAGACCGCCCGAAAACGCGATGCCCATGCGCGTGCCCTTCTTGGGCAGACTTCGATAGATGCGGCTCATGTCAGTGGCGCCTCCTCAAGGTTGCGGATCAATGATGCGAGGGACGGCGTGCGTGCAGCCACCTCGCGTGCGGTTCGGGCCTGCTGCCGAAGCGACGCCAGCTGCGCGTCGATCGCCGCAGGGCCGGTGGACCCCGGCGTGGCCTTTCGCCCCACGGAGCTGAGCGCGTCACAGGTGGCCAACACCTCGGCATCAAAGGCCGGGTGAATGGCCCGCGCTTCTTCGAGCGACAGCCGGGAGAGCGGAAGGCCGCGCTCCTGGCACTTGCGCACCGCGGTGCCGGCCGCCTGGTACGCCGCGCGAAACGGGAGCCCCTTCTTCACCAGGGCCTCGGCCACGTCGGTCGCCTGGGTGTAGTCGTGCTCGACCGCCGCGCGGCACCGCTCGGCGTCGAAGGCCAGCCGGGGCACGCATAAGCGGAGCATCTCCAGCACGCTCAAGCTGAGCGGGCCAATCTCCAGCAGCGGGGCCCGATCTTCCTGAAGGTCTCGCAGGTACCCACCTGGCAGCCCTTTGACCATGGTGAGCAGGGAGACCAGGTTGCCCAGCGAGCGGGCGCTCTTGCCCCGGATCAGCTCGAAGACATCGGGGTTCTTCTTCTGAGGCATCATCGACGAGCCGCAGGCGATGGCACCGTCGAGCCGGGCGAACCCGAACTCCGAGGTGGTGAAGTCGATCACGTCCGCGGACAGGCGGCTCGCGTGCAGCAACAGCTTGGACGAGGCGAACGCGTAGTCGAGCGCGAAGTCGCGGTTGCCCACCGTGTCCAGCCCGTTGGGCGTCAGGCGCGAGAACCCCAACAGCTCTTTCACGGTGTCTCGCCTCGTGGGGAGCGTGCTGCCGGCGATGGCGCCCACCCCCAGCGGCATCTCGTCGCCCTGCTCCATGGCCAGCGCGAAGGCCCTGGCATCGCGCGCAAACATCGCCCCGTAGGCGGCGAACCAGTAGGCCAGTGACACCGGCTGCGCGCGCTGCCGGTGGGTGTAGGCCGGGAGCGTGATGCCCCGCTCGGCGTCGGCGCGGTTGGCCAGCTCGTCAATCCAGTCCGCCAGCGTGGCGACGATGGCCGCTTCGCGGTCGCGCACGTGGAGCGTCAGGTCGAGAGCGACTTGATCATTGCGCGAGCGCGCCGTGTGCAGGCGCCCGGCGGGCTCGCCTACGCGCGCGGTGAGTTCGGCCTCCACGGCCATGTGCACGTCTTCTTCGTTGGGGAGCGCCAGGGTCCCCTTCGCCGCGTCGTGCCAGATCGACAGCAGCCCCTTTCGAATCGCGGCCGCGTCCGCGGCGGGCAGGATCTTCTGCCGGGCCAGCATCACCACGTGCGCCAGGCTCCCCACGATGTCTTCGGTGAGCAGCGCCTTGTCCAGGTGGAGCGAGGTCGAGAATGTCAGGACTTCGGGGAGCAACCCCGGAGCGCCTGCAGCAGCGGTGCGAGCGATACTCATGCGTCGAGCCACGTACCCGGCGCCTCGCCCTCTTGCAAGGCGAGGAAGCGGGTGTCGCGGGCTACTGAATGCGCGTTGGGTTCCGCTCGAACCGCTCGAGGAACGCGTCCAGCTTGGCTTGCTGGAGCGGGTTGGCCTGCGCCCGGGCTTCCTTCACCAGCGACGTGGTCGCGTTGGCGTCGACCACCAGCAACGCGTTGGAGGCGGCCTGCAGCCCCTCGGCCTCGAAGCGGGTCAGGGCGCTCACCAGCGATCGGGCGGCGACCAGCTTGACCGCGCCCTCTTCGCTCTTCGCCGACGCGCCGGGCGTGCGCCAGGCCCCGGCGTTTCCGGCGTCAGACAAGGCGCGGGCGAGCGTCTTGGCCCGCACTTCATCGGTCTCGGCGTCGAGGGTAGCGGCCAACAACTCGGTGGTCTTGACCCGGCGGCAGTTGCCCATGCCGGAGAGGATCGCCAGCTGACGTTCCCCGGTCTCCCCGCGAGCGCGTTCGACCAGGCTCGCCACCGCGCGGTCGTCGCCGATGCGGCCCAGCGCCTCGGCGAGCGGCCGGACCAGCCCCTGCTCGGTGGAGGGCGAGACGAGCATCGCGGCGAGGGGCGGCACCATCTTCGGTTCACGGGCCATGCCCACGGCTTCAATCAGCCCCAGGCGGTACGCGAGCCAGGCGGAGTCGGTCAGCGCACCGCGCGCTGGGCCGTTCACCGCCAGAATCTCCAGCGCGGCCCACGCGCCGTCGACGCCGAGGGGCTTGAGCATGGGAGAGACGGGCGCGATGCGACCGCGTTTCATCGCGTCGGCGCCGGGCATCTGGGCATAGAGGCCGGCCACCTTGGTGAAGGTTTCGCCCGATCGGGCTTTGGCTCGGGCGATCTCCGCGAGCACGGCCTTCTGGTCCGCGGCGTCCATCGACGCGGCGTCCAGCATCACACCCTTCGCGAGGGCGCCGCTCGAGATCACAGCCACCGTCAACATCAACCACCCTTGTCGCTTCGTTTTCATCGCCCGGTCTCCCACCAACGCACTTGCGGAAGAGCCCGCGCCGCATTGGTCGCACAGTGAACCTCGCCCATGTTCGTATGGTAGAGGTCCCAATCATCCAACCACTTCACAGTGATGCCCCTGGCCGACAGCGCCGTTTCCAGCTGATCAGCAAAGACGTCTTTCGAGTTCACCACCGGCCCGTGCGGCATGGGGGAGATGAACGTGGTGTCGTTGACGTAGAACCCGTTCACCGTGCCGGGCTGGTACGCGAGCGACGCGCCGTCAATCGGCATGTGCAGGTACGGCACGCGGACAATCTCTGCGTCGGTCAACCCGGTCGCGGCCTTGATGATGGCGAGCTGTGAATCAACCTCGGCCGCGCTGGCGGTGCTCTCGTTCATGACGTCGGTGTCGGCGAGCACGCCCGCCGCGCTGATCGCGGCTGGCGTGTAGTTGTTGGTCTGCCCGGTGAAGTCGGGCCAGTACATGCCGGTGAACAGCTTCACGGAACCCTGGCCGTTGGAGACCATGGTCTGGAGCATCTGAATCGCCAGGCGCGGGTCGTTCACCAGGAGCACCCAGCCTCGCGGCGTGGCGGCCTTCACGAAGGAGATGGTCTCGTCCACGTGCCCCACCAGCAGCCACGAGGTGTCGATGTAGATGGGCGGCTGAACCTTCTGGCTCTCCAGCATCACGGTGAAGCTCTTGTCCGTATAGAAGCTGGGGATGCTCCCGCGAATGATGCGCCCCAGGGGGTAGTTCGCCGACCCCAGGGTGTAGGGCGGCACCGTCTCGGTGTTGCCGAACGAGTTGAGCGACTGCATCGAGCCGGGCGTGCTGCGGTCGTACTGCTGGACCGCCGCCACGTCTTTGCCGCGCATCACGAACACGATGCGACCTGCAGAGCGAAGGGGGGCGCTGCTGGAGTTCGGCTGCTCGACGTTGGCCGAGCGCAGGTTGACGCGAATGACGTGGGGCACGCCGCCGGGGCCGGGCATGGCCATGAATCCGGTCTCGAAGAAGTCCTGCGCCCACAAGTCCGCGGTGCCGATGCTGCGGAGCGTGGTGCCCATGCCCACGCCGTTGAGAATGTTCTGCAGCGATGAGACGAAGGTGTCGGAGAGCGCGGTGGACCCGGCGCCGGCCGGAACGTGCGTGACATAGGTCGTCACGGGCGGCAGCAGGTGGTGGAAGAGAATGACCGGGGCGACCCGCAAGCGCACCGTGTCCGTCGCCTGGGTGAGCGGCGTGCTGCCCATCGCGGGGGACTGGGCGATCAACTTCACGTCGACGAACCCGTCCCAGGTGCTGCTGCGACGCGCGATGTCTTTGCCTTCGAGCCGAACCTCGACGCCGGCGCGAAGTTCGGTCGCGCTGAAGGTGTCGGTGCCGGGGCGGAACACGGTGTAGGTCGTTCCGCTCTTCTTGAAGAAGCGAACGTAGGGGGCCGCCGCGGTGGGCACGCTCAGCGTCCCCAGAGCGCCCGTGGGCGCCGTGGGCCAGGGCGCCACTCGCAGCAAGGCCATGTCGGCCAGGTCGTCGGCGCCGTTGACGATTTCGTCCGAGGCGTCGTGGCAGGCGGCCAGCGCGTCGTCGCTCGAGGAAGATGAGTAGACGCAGCGCGACGGGTCATCGACGTCGAGGTTGGCGAGGAAGATCGCGCCGTGCGTGGAGTCCCACGTGTCTTCGTTCAGGTCGTCCGCGCCGTCCGACAGGCTCGTGTCGCCGTCTCGGTTCACGTCGGCCCGCAGGTCAGCGATGATTCCTGTGACGGTCCCTCCTCCGCTTCCACCGCCGGACGCCGAGCCGCCACCCGCGCCCCCGGCCACGCCGCCGCTCCCGCCCGTGCCGCCGCCGATCGCCGTTCCGCCACCGGAACCACCCGCGCCGCCCCCCTGGGCCGTGCCCCCACCCGGCGCGAAACCGCCACCTGACGCGGAGCCTCCGCCTGACGCCGAGCCACCGCCAGACGCGGAACCACCGCCGGAAGAGAACCCGCCGCCTGCGCCACCGGGCCCGCCCCCCAGCCCGCCGTCGCCGACTTCGCCGCTGGCCGACGCCGCGCAGGAGGCCACGAGGAACGCACACGCCGAGATCGCGGCGCTTCGCCAATTGAGTTTCATCACTGTCCCCTCCGACCCACGACAGCGCCGAACCCGCACGCCGCGTTCGTGGACGGCGTACTGCCGGCGATGGTGGCTCGCCAGTGGGGCTGGCAGCCGCGTGAGGCCTGGAGATTCCACCTGGGGTGTGGCGCGTTCATGGCGAACCCGTTTCGCTCAGCGGCCCGTTTCCCACCACTTCACGTTGGGGATTTCCCGAGCGGTGTTGGTCGCGCAGTGAACCTCGCCCATGTTGGTGTGGTACAGGTCCCAGTCGTCGAGCCACTTCACCGTCACGCCCTCGGGCGCGAGCGCGGTCTCGAGTTGGTCGGCGAAGATGTCCTTGCCGCCGACCACCGGGCCATGCGGAGCGGGCGAAATGAACGTGTTCTCTTTGGCGTACAGGCCGTTCACCGTTCCGGGCTGGTAGGCCAGGGACGCGCCGTCGACCGTGAAGTGGAGATACGGCACCTTGACGATCTCCGCGTCGGTGAGGCCGGTGGCGGTCTTGATGATGGCCACCTGTGCGTCGACTTCCGCCGCGCTGGCCGTCGATTCGCTCATCACCTCGGTGTCGTTGAGCACGTCCTGAGCGCTGATGGCGGCAGGGAACGTCTTGTTGGTGTTGTTCACCAGGTCGGGCCACACCAGCCCCACGAACATCTTGGTCGCGCCCTGCCCGGTGCTGACCATGTTCTGCAGCATCTGGACGGCGAGACGCGGGTCGTTGACGACCAGCTTCCACCCACGCGGGGTGGGCGCTTTGATGAAGGAAATGGTCTCGTCCACGTGCCCCACGAGGAGCCACGAGGTGTCGATGTAGAGCGGCTTCTGCACCTGCTGGCTCTCCAGCATCCTGGTGAAGGACTTGTCGGTGTAGAAGCTGGGGATGCTCCCACGAATGATCCGGCCCAACGGGTAGCTCTCGCTGCCCAACGTGTACGGAGGAATGGTCTCCGTGTTCCCGAATGAGTTGAGAGACTGCATGCCGCCGGGCGTCGACCGGTCGTATTGCTGAATCGCCCCCACGTCGGGCCCGCGGAACTGAAACACCACACGCCCAGCAGGTCGAAGCGGCTTGGTGGTGGAACTGGGGGCCTCCACGTTGGCGGAGCGAATGTTGACCCGAATCACGTGGGGCGTGCCGTTCGCAGCGGGCATCGTCATGAAGCCAGTCTCAAAGTAGTCCTGATTCCACAAGTCAGGCGTGGCCACCTCCACCAGCGGGGTGGTCAGGTTCTGCGCGGTGAAGATGCCCTTGAGTGAATTGACGAACGTGGTCGAGAGCGCGGTGCCGTACTGGCCCGCCGGAACGCGAGTCACGTACGCGGTGACGGGGTTCAACAGGTGGTGGAAGAGAATGAGCGGCGCCACGCGCATGCGAATGGTGTCGGTGCTGTCGCCTTCGAACGGCGCCGAGCCCGCCGGCACCGTGACCTTCAGGATGACGTCGACGAACCCGTCCCAGGTCGCCGAGTTGCGCACGATGTCCTTGCCTTCGACGCGCAGCTCCACGCCGTCGCGCAGCTCCTGGGCCGACAGCGTGTCATTGGCCGGGTTGAAGACCAGGTACGACGCCCCCACCTTGCGAAACAGTCGAACTGACTGCGGCGCGGAGAGGGTGAGCGTGCCCACGGCCGAGTCTGGCGCATTGCTCCACGGCATGACCAGCAGCGGGGCCAGGTCGTCGAGATCGCCCGGGCCGTTCAAGACGTCGTCGGAGGCATCGTTGCACGCCGCCAGCGAATCGTCCGAAGCCGCGCTGGTGTACGGGCACCGGCTGGGGTCGTCCGCGTCGATGTTGGCGAGGAAGATGGCGCCGTGCTTGTCGTCCCAGGTGTCTTCGTTGATGTCGTCGGACGTCGCCGCGGCGTCGACGAGGCCATCGCGGTTCACGTCCGCGCGAAGGTCGGCGAGCGGGGGCAGACTGGCGGGAGCTGGAGTGATGGTGAGCCCCGCGGCCGGTGCCGCCCCGCACGCCGCCAGGGAAACCGCGAGGAGGGCGAAGACGCGTTCGCGCCAGGTGCCGAGGTTCATGATGACTCCAACGAGGTGCGGCGTGGCCGGCCCGGCACACGACTTGATGTGGCGGCGGATCCGTAGCGCAGCCGCCCGGACGACGCCAGCGCGGTTGCGCCCGGTTCGCCGTGCGGCGTCAACCCGCGGAGGTTTCCGGGGCGGGCGGGCTTGACACCGGGTCCAAGGCCGCGCCGCGGTCGAGCAGCATGGAGAGCAGCATGTCCGACAGCACGTTGGTGGCAGAGCGGGCGCGCGCGATGACCCAGTCCACGGTCAACAAGAGCGGGAGCAGCTCCACCGGGAGCCCCACGGTGTTGAGCACCAGCGCAAGGGAGATGAACCCGGCCTCGGGCACTCCCGCCACGCCCATCGCGGCGATGAGACAAGACAGCGCGGCGAGCAGCTGCTGCCCCAGGGTGAGCGACATGCCCGCCGCCTGAGCCACGAACAGCACCGCCATGCCTTCGTAGAGAAGGATGCCGTCGTTGTTGAAGTTCGTTCCCACGCAGGCCCCGAGCGTGGAGGCCGCCCTGGACACCCGCAGACGCTCTAAGGCCTTGAGAGTGACGGGCAGCGTGGCCAGGCTGCTGTTGGCCCCCAGGCTGTAGATGACCGGCTCTTTCGCCTCTCGCCAGAAGGTGCGGAGCGAACGCCCGGTGAACAGCACGATCCACAGCTGGTAGGTCACCCCGACGTGCAGCGCGAGCCCCAACAACCCCACGCCCACGTAGACCGCGAGCCCCTGGAGCGGGGCGTAGCCATGCTCACCCACCGACCTGGTCACGACGCCGAACACCGCGATGGGAATCAGCCGGGTGGCCCAGCCGATGACCACTTCAGTCACGCGGAGGAGCGTGGTCAGAATCTCAGCCACCGCGGTGACGGAGCTGCCGGCGACCGCCCCGGCGCGATCGCGGACCTTTCTCAGCGCCACCCCGAAGAGGAGCGCACAGAACACCACGGCCAGCACGTTGTTCTCCGCGAACGGCGCCACCACGCTGCTGGGCACGAGGCCATTGAGCACGCCGGCAAAATCGATCTTCTTGCCCGCGTAGCTGGCGGCGTCGGCCGGCGGGGCCAAGGCGGCGAGGTGCTGACCCGGCTGAAACAGATTCGAGAGCCCCAGCCCAATCGACAGCGCGATGGAGGCGTTGAGCATCGCCCAGCCAAACAGCCGGCCAGCCGCTCGCGCTCGCAGTTCCGTTTTCAGCACCGCGTCCACGATCACCAGGAAGAGCAGCGGCGTGGCGATGGCCTTGATGAGGCCGATCACCACCTTGCCCAGCTCGCCGAACCCCTGCGCGTTCTTGCCCAGCCATGGCCCCAGCACGAGTCCCAGCCCCATCGCAGCCACGATCTGCAGATAGAGAGGGAACTTTCGGCCCGCCGTCACGCCGCGCAAGCTACCCCAAAAAGGGGACAGGCTACTTTTTCGGCGGAAATTGGGGACAGGCTACTTTTCGACGCTGAAGCGCCGCTCCGACCGACCAGCACAAAGCCAAGTGGTCGATTTTTCTGCCCTTGAGATCACGCGCGAAGGGCGGCACGCGGCGAAAAGTAGCCTGTCCCCATTTCTCCGCTTCAGGGACCCCGCCTGCGACGCATGTAGGCACAACCGGGGCTCCAGGCGGCCGAAAACTCTGTGTGCAGCCCCGGCACGCGATGGTCATCTTTCTGCTGGTCACCAGCTCGTGCGGCGAGGGTCCCGGCGTTCGCGCCGATGCCGTGGACAACCTCTCGCAGGCCTTGTCCGGGGCGTGGGCCGGCGTCGGCAACGGCGTGACGGTCATCGACACCGGCAACCCGTTGGGGCTGAACGTCTTCATCGGGTACGCCGGCTACAACATCAACCTCGGGCAGGCGCAGGCGTGGACGGGCGCCCTGTACGACGCGAAGCTCCGCGAGCTCGGCGTGCGTTACGTGTACGCGGTGCAGGGCCCGGCCGACTCCGCGTACAACGGCCTGGAGATCGGCAACTCGAAGCTCATCGCGCACCTGGGGCAGGTCGTGAAGGCGACGACGGGTTTCATCGTCGTGGCCGGTCATTCGAGCGGCGCGTTTGTGGCCGACGAGCTGCTCCAGCAGCTCGACACCGGCGCAGACCCGTTCGGGGTGTACGGCTCACGCATGACGTATTTCTGTCTCGACGGAGATCAGAAGTACGTCGGCCCCGGCGGCATCAACCGCTTGAAGCGCGCCTACTACGTCAGCGCCTACAACCCGACCAACGGCGTGGTCTCGTGGAACTCCGGGCCGATGAAGAGCCTCGGCGCGTCGTTCGCCGGCAAGGGCGGGTGGTTCGAGTACGACGCTTCGAGCTCGGGCTGCACGGCCGGAGGCTGTGTGCACATCTCGCTCATCAACACGCACCCTCACGCCAGCAGCGGCGGAAGCGGCGTCGACTACGCCGACTTCGGCGGCCGCCCGGTCAACACGTTCTGGCTCGATGCCAGGCGCGGGGAAGCCGGGCTTGGGCAATGCGACACCGCGTTCATCACCGAAGGGTTGATTCAAGACGAGTACGTGGCGCTGGGCGGGTGCACGTCGTTCCTCGGGGCGCCCACCACGCCGATGTTGGCCACGCCCGACGGAAAAGGCCGGTACAACCACTTCAAGAACAGCGGCTCCATCTATTGGTCGTTCTTCACCGGCGCGCACGAGGTGCACGGCGCCATTCGCGATCGGTGGATCGCCACGGGCTGGGAGCAGGGCCCGCTCGGTTACCCCACGGCCGATGAGAAGCCGACGCCGGACGGGGCGGGCCGCTTCAGTCGCTTCGAGCACGGTGCCATCTACTGGTCTGTGGGCACGGGGGCGCACGGCGTCTGGGGCCCGGCGTACACGGCGTGGGCGGCCCGAGGTCTATCGGACGGTCCGCTGGGTCTTCCCACGGCCGACGAAACGGGCCCGGTGGGTGCGCGCGTCACCCGGTTCGTCCACGGCAGCATCACCGTCAAGGGCGACGGCTCCACCGAGGTCGTGCTCGACTCCGCGCCACC
>CAZFXD010000187.1:0-9891 GCA_964522795.1 uncultured Myxococcaceae bacterium | reverse complement strand
AGTTCGCGCATCAGCGGCTCGTCGATGGCCAAGCGGCCGGCGGTGTCGATCAGCACCACGTCGCACTTTTGCTCCCGCGCCGCCGCGTACCCCTGCTTCGCCAACTCGGGGGGCGAGGTGTCTTTGGCGAAATGCACCGGAACGCCCAGGCGCTGCCCCAAAACCTTCAACTGATCGACGGCGGCGGGTCGGTAGATGTCGGCGGCCACCAGCAGCGGCTTTCGCCCGTCTTTGATCAACTTCTGGGCGAGCTTTCCGGTGGTGGTCGTCTTCCCGGACCCCTGCAACCCGACCATCATGATGCCGGTGATGGTGCCCTTGGGTTTGAGCGTGAGGGACGCATCGACCGGTCCCATGAGCGCTTCGAGCTCGTCGTGGCACACCTTGATGAAGTGTTCTTGCGGCGAGACCTTGTGCTTGCGGCCGGACTTGTCGGTGATGGTGGTCTGGACGACGGCGCCGATGGCCTTCTCGCGAACATTGGCGACGAACTTCTTCACCACGTCGAACGCCACGTCGGCTTCCAGCAACGAGACGCGAATATCGCGCAGCGACTCGTCCACGAGTTCGGGCGTGATCTCCGCCTTGCCCTGGAAGCGGGCCTTGGCGGCTTTGAAGCCTTTGGAGACGGTTTCCAGCACGACGGGCCTTATAGCGTGGGGGCGATGCCCGTGCGCAACCAGAACGCGTCGGCGGGAGTTCGACCTGGCCACGTCCGGCCGCGGTCGCCCGGGCTGCTCGACTGGACCCCGGCGGGGAGCGGGCCCCGGCCGCGTGAGCGTCGGTGCAGACAGGGACCGCGGGCGCTGTTCGACGCGGCGTTCGGGCCCGCGCCGTTTCTTCGGTAGACTGGGCGCCGACCACGCACAGGTGGCGGAATTGGTATACGCAGCGGACTTAAAATCCGCAGACCCTCATAAGGTCGTCCGGGTTCAAGTCCCGGCCTGTGCAAACCGCTCGGTCCGGTTTGATGTGCGCTGTTCCGCCCGAAGAGCGGGCCTGCATTCAACCCGACCCGCCATGGCTCGGTGCTCGTCTGGCCCACGTCGATCCTTCGAATTCGGAACCGGCCCGACAATGGGCTATCATCCTGAAAAGACGCTGAAGAGCATCGTCGCCCCCACACCATGGCCCTCAACCCGTTCGCGTCGTTCCAGATCGCCCTCGTGACCGAAGTCGATTCGCTTGAGGCGATGTGCCAACTCTTGCCTGGGTTGATTCAGTCTCGGGCCGTTCGCGAGATTGAAGTTCGCACCAAGACCGGTGGACCGATCATGTCGCTGTTGGGGTGCGGAAACTCCGCCACCGCGTTCGTCCTTCGACCCCGCCTGCCAAAGATCTTCGAAGGGGTGAAGTACGAACAGATCGATATCGACGCGCTGAAGGGTGACGAGTTGAACGCCTTCATCGCCCGGGCGCAGGGGTTGACCGTTCGCGCCTCAACCGGGCAGATGAGCATGGACCAGGCGTTGAGCACCATTCGACGCACGTTCAACGACACGCCGGTGCTGCGCGTCGAAGTGGGTTCCGCCGCCGATCTCGCCAACTGGTGGTCGAAGCATCTCGCCGATGGAGCGATCTGGACGGCGAGCAGCCGCCCCCCGACGGCGAAAGAGCTCAAGGTGACGTTGGTGTGCGGGAGCAAGGAGTTCCCCGGGCTTCGCGGGACGACCGTGCCTCGTGCGCCGCCGTCGAAGACCGCCAGCGGCTTCTGGCTCACGGTGGAAGCTTCGAAGGAGCTCCGCGAGTTTCTGGAGAAATACGCCCGCGAGCAGAAACAGGGGCGGCGCAGCCCCCCGGTCCTCAACTCCGATCGCCGGACCGAACCTCGCTACGAGACGCTCCTGGACGTGGAGTTTGAGACGGGGGCGGAGTTCGCCGTGGAGTATGCGTCGAACATCTCGAAGGGCGGCATGTTCGTGCGCTGCCAGAAGCCGCCCGCGCTGCGATCCAAGATCAACATTCACATGAAGCTGCCGTCGGACAAGCACATCACGCTTCAGGCCGAAGTCGTGCACGTCGTGCCGCCCGAGCTTTCCAGCCAGATGAACATGCCGGTCGGAGTTGGCGTGCAGTTCACCAACCTCTCCCCGGAAGTCCGCGAGCAGATCGAAGGGATGCTGGCGCAGTTCGAACAGCGGGCGCCCAAGGTGCTCATCGTGGATCCGGACGCGAAGTTCCGCGCTGAGATCACCGAGAAGCTGCGCAAGAAGAAGGTCGACGTCAGCGAAGCCGCCGATGGCAAAGAAGCGCTGGTTCGACTGATCGACGGGTTGTTCGAGCTCGACCTGGTGGTGGCGAACCTCGAGATGCCCAACCTCGACGGGCGCGGGCTGGTCGAGCGCATTCGCACCGCCGGCGGGGAAGCGGGGCTGCGAATCGCGCTGCTCGCCAACGGCAAGCCGGGTGACGTCGGGGCCACGCCCGGTGCGTCGGCCGTGCTCTCCAAGCAGGGTGGCATCGACACGCTGGTGGCCGCGGTGCTCCGCGAGCTGGGGCACCCGAGCTAGGCCGCATGGCGCTTCGACTGCTCTTCTCAGACCCGCAGGGGCGGGTTCACGAACACCCCACGCTCCTGGCCACGGTTCGTAGCGGCGAGTTCGTCTTGCCGGCGCCGAACGAGGCCATCGCGCTGCCGGAGTTCGGGAAGCTCGTGCACCTGCCCGGGCGGGTCCCGGTGGGTGTCGACCCGTCGACGGGCGAGCTGGTCCCGCTCCGACGGGTGACGGTGGGGCGCCGCAGCTTTGAACCCAACGCCGTGGGGGCGCTGCTGCCCCCGGGCTACACGCGCACCTATCTTCCGGGCGAGGTGAAAGCCTTCGGGCCGCTGTTGCCCCAGTGGGCCTACGCCGGTGCGGGCTCAAGTGCGGCGGGCCCTCGGGTGTTCGGGGTTCACACCGATCGCCGACGCCACTGGACGCCCTCGCGCTACTCCACGCCCGACATCAGCCGGCGGGTGAAAGCGCACAAGCAGCTCATCCCCCACAACCGGGTGCTGGAGCAGCTGACCACCTGCGCGCTGGGGTACCGGTGCTTCACCAGTCAGAACATCTTCTACGTTCGCGACGAGGGCGCGATCCCGGCGTCGACCATGTGCAACGCCCAGTGCGTGGGGTGCATCTCCTCGCAGCCGGACGATGGCCCCCCGGCCTCGCACGAGCGAATGGACGACGGCCCCTCGGCCGCCGAGATGGCCGCCGTGGGCGCTTACCACCTCCAGCACGCCACGGGCCGCGCGATGGTCAGCTTCGGTCAGGGCTGCGAAGGGGAGCCGCTCACCCGTTATCGCCAGATCGCCGAGGCGATCGAGCTGATGCGCGAGCAGACGGCACGCGGTTCGATCAACATCAACACCAACGCCAGTCTCACCCACGGCCTTCGGGCGCTCTTCGACGCCGGGCTCGACGCCGTTCGGGTGTCGCTCAACTCCGCCAACGCCGAGCTGTACGAGGCCTACTACGTGCCCAACAAGTACGGCTTCTCTGACGTCGAAGCGTCGATCGCCGTGGCGCGGGAGAAGGGTGGGTACCTCGCGCTCAACCTGCTCTCGTTCCCCGGCGTGACCGATCGGAAGGGCGAGATCGACGCGCTGGTGAAGCTGTGCCGCCGGTACCGCGTGAACCAGGTGCAGATGCGCTCGCTGGCGATCGACCCGCTGCAATATCTCGAGGTGGCGCGCGACCGCGGCGCAGGGGGGCAACCTCAGGGCATGAAGGCCCTGATCGCCAGGCTCCAGGCCGTTCCGGGGTTGGTGGTGGGGAATTTTGCCCGCGGCCTGGGCGAGCGCAGGACTACTCGAGGCTCTTGAGCAGGGCCCGGGCCATCAGTGCGTCTTTGGTCACGTACCCGTCCGCGCCGGCGTCCGCCACCAGGCGCTTGAGTTCGGGCTCTTCCAGGGCTGAGCACAACAGCACCTTGATCCCGGCGAACACCGAGTTGTTCTTGATGAAGCGGCAGAACTGATCGCCGCTCACGTCGGGCATTCGCACATCGAGCAGAATCAGGTCCGGCCGCGTCTTCTTCTTGAGGACGATGCGCGTGGCCGCGTCGGCCGAGTCCGCCACCAACACTTCGAAGCCTTTGCCTTCGAGCTCCGCGCCGAGAATCTTTCCCGTGGTCTCATTGTCATCGACCACCAGCACCCGCCACGCCCGCTTCGGCGCACCGACCGCCTTCCCAACCGCCGCTACCGCCGCGGGAACTCCCGTCTGCTTGCTCAGGTACCCCGCCGCGCCCACCCGGGCCGCCGCGGCCTCGAGCTCGGCGTCGGATTGATCGGAGTAGAGCCACATGGGGGCCGTCACGCCCTTCTCCGAGCGCAGGAATTCGACCACGTCGTCGCCGAACATCTCGGGCATGTGCCAATCGACCAGCACGAGGGAGAACGGAGCGCCCCGGAGCGCCTCGTCCATCGACGCCAGGTCGGCCGCCACCACGGCGTCCATTCTGGCGTCGCGCAGACCTTCGGCCAGGGCCGCCCCGGCGATTGCGCTGTCGTCGACGATGAGAATTCGCGCCGTCATTGGTCTCGATGCACCTGCTGGAGCACTGCCTCAGAACTGCACCGCACGAGAAGTATGAGCGTTCTTGACCCCGCTCGCCATGGTTTCGATACTCCGCGCCGTGACGCTGACCACGCTGCAGCAGGCGCTGCTCGGAGCGCCGGAGAAACCGGCCGTGGAGGTGGCACGCTCCGAACAGGAGTTGTTCGTCTTCCGCGCGGGCACCATGGCGTTCGGAATTCGCGCGGGGAACGTCCGAGAGGTCGTCCGCCTGGGCGATCTGACGCCCGTGCCACGCAGCGCGGGGTTTGTGCTCGGCGTCTTCGGCCACCGCGGCGAGGTGCTCCCGGTGATCGACGTGTTGCGGTTCTTCGGCCGAGGCGAAGTGGCGGCGCCGCGGCGAAGCCGGGCCTTCGTGGCGGTGTCAGGGGACTGGTCGGCCGCGGTGGTGGTGGACGGGGTGATTGGTTTTGTGAAGATCCTCTCGGCGGACATTCTTCCTCCGCCGGTCGGCGGCGAGGTTCCGGTCGAGTATCTGGTCGGGGTGGTGCGGGCCAAAGAAACGTCAGGGAGCGTGGCGGTGCTCCACCTCCCGCAGCTGCTGTCGGGCGCACGGCACCGGATCGTCACCCGATGAGCGCCAACCAGGTTGAACTCCTCATCTTCGAGGTCAACGGGCACCGCTACGGCGCCGACGCGAGCGAAGTGCTGCGCATCGATCGTCCCGGGGCGGCGCGCGACGTGGGGCTCCCGCTGGGGGCGCCGCGCACCAACGCCAAAACCCTGGTGTTCCGTGGCGATGACGGAAACGAGAAGAGCCTCCGCGTGGACGTCGTGCACGGCGTTCAGTCGGTCGATGCCAGCGCGCTCCGGCGCCTCCCTCCGATGATGAATTCGAACAGCGCACATTGCATCGGGGCGTGGTTGGATGGCGCGACCACGGTCGTCCTGGTGTCCCTGAGTTCGATGGCGGCAGGCGTGTAACGAGGAGTCGTTGATGGCGAGCGAGAGCGGCGAGAAGGCAACGACCAGGAAGAAGGCGACCCAGAAGCGGTCGTCGGGGGCGAGTGCGGGCGCGCTGGTGTCCGTGCTGCAGGCCGTCTCCCACGGCGAGCTCTCGGCGCGGGCCGACATCACCGCCGCCGGCGAGGCGCGAGCCCTGGCGGAAGAGCTCAACCGAATGCTCGACGTACTGGCGTCGCGCGTGGCCGAGGCCGAGGCCCGGCGCCTCAGCACCGCGCAGATGGTGGACGGGTCGGTTGCCGAACTGGTCTCGCTGGTGCGCGACGGCGACCTGACCCAATGGTCGGGCCGCACGGTGCCCGACGCGGCCCTGGGCCCCCTGTTCGAAGGGATCGGCCGGGTGATCGAGACGCTGCGCACCTTCGTGCGCGAGATGCACGGCGCCGGCCTCAAGTTGACCTCGTCGGCGAACGAGGTGCTGGCGGCCTCGACACAGCACGAGTCGTCGTCGACCGAGCAAGCCGCGGCCATTCACGAGACCACGGCCACGATGGAAGAGCTGAAGCACGCATCAACACAAATCGCCGAAAACGCAGGCGCCGTGGCCCGGGTGGCGGAGGAAACGCTTGGCTCAGCGCGCTCCGGTCGCGGCGCGATCTCAGAGTTCATTCAAGCCATGCAGCAGATTCGGGCCGACAGCGCCGCCGTGGCTGACTCGATCGCCAAACTCTCCAAGCGGGTTGAGCGCATCGGGACGGTGGTCGAGGTGATCGACGAGATCGCCGACCGCTCTGATCTGCTCGCCCTCAACGCTGCCCTCGAAGGGTCGCGCGCGGGAGAAGCGGGGAAGGGCTTCTCTATCGTGGCGGCTGAAATGCGGCGCCTCGCCGAGAACGTTCTGGATTCCACCAAGGAAATCAAAAACCTGATCACGGAGATTCGAGAAGCGACGGCAGCGGCGGCCGGTGCGGCCGAGGCCTCTCGAGGCGCTACCCAGCAGGGGGAGAAGCTCGGCGCCGTGGCCGCTCAGGCGGTGGAGGGCATTCTGGCGGGAGTGCAGGAGACCTCTGATGCCGCACGCGTGATCAACCTCGCCACGCAGCAGCAGCGAACCGCCACTGAGCAGGTCGTGGCCTCGATGGCGGAGGTCGAAGACGTGACCCGCCAGACGACCATCGCCTCCAAGCAGGCCACCGCGGCGGCCGCCGAGATGACCAAGCTGTCAGGGCGCCTCAACGAACTGATCAAGCGGTTCCGCGCTGACTGACGTCCGTGGACACTGAGGCGCTCAAACGGTCGCTCCTGTCGAAGTTTGTCGAGGTGACCGGCGACCGCTTGCAGAAGATTCAGCTGGGCGTGATCGCCTTCGAGAAGCCGGACGCCGCCCGCTCGATCGAGGAGGTCGCCCGAGAGCTCCACACCATGAAGGGCGAAGCGCGCATGCTGGGGCTCAAGGCCATCGGCCAGGTGGCGCACGCCTCAGAAGATCTCCTGGCGGCGATGAAGGCTGGCCGGCTCAGCCCCAAGGGGTCGGTCGACCACTTGTTGGGCGCCTGTGATCAGCTCGCCGATCTCCTCGACGACCTCGAAGGCGCCAAGACCGGGACCCCGGCCTCACTGAAGTTGGTGGAAGGCCTGGCCGCCGCCAGCGGGGCCGAGGTGCCGCCGCTCGACCCGGTCAAGTCACCGCCCAAGAAGAAGGCCGCGCCGCCGGCGCCGAAGCCCGCCGGGCCGCCGGCGGATCCCGGCGATGCGATTGTGCCGCCCGCGCCGCGCCCGTCGGCGCCTCCGTTCAAACTCCACAAGCCGGACGAAGTGGTCGAGCGCCGTGCCACGGACCGCACCATTCGCGTCAACATCGACATTCTCGATTCATTGGGACTGCTGGCGGGCGACCTGCTGGTGGACAGTGCGCGAAATCGCCTCAAGTCGGACGAACTCGCCGAGCTTCTGCAGCGGTTCTCTCGCGTGGGCGATGCGTTTCTTCGCACCCTGGGAGACGCGTCCCTGGATGGCGAGGGGAAGAGCGCGCTGGAGCGGCTGGAGAGCGACCTGCACCTCTTGCGGGACGACGCCTTCAAGTTCATTCGGCAGCACTCCGACGGCATCAACACGCTTCACTCCAGTCTCTCCAAGCTGGCCGACAACGTGGCCGAGGCGCGGTTGGTTCCGTTGGCGTCGGTGTTCGACGCGTTTCCGCGCCTGGTGCGCGACATCGCCCAGGAGCAGGGGAAGAAGGTCGAACTCTCGCTCGACAGCGCCAACGCGGGCGTCGACCGCAGCCTGGTGAGCGATGTGCGCGATGCGCTGATCCACCTGCTCAAGAACGCGGTTGATCACGGCATCGAGGCGCCGGAATTCCGGGTCGCGCTGGGCAAGCAGCCGGCGGGCCGCATTTCGCTCCGCGTTCGTGCCGACGGCGACATGCTCCACGTGAGCGTGGAGGACGACGGTCGAGGCATGGACCCCGACCGCATCCGCCAGGTGGCGGTCGTGAAGGGCCTCGTCACCGAGCCGGAGGCACGGGCGCTCTCGGACCGCGAGGCACTGGAGTTGGTGTTCGCGGCGGGCTTCTCCACTCGGGAGGAGGTGAGCGACGTTTCCGGCCGCGGCGTGGGAATGGACGTGGTGAAGCAGAAGGTCGAGTCGCTCGGTGGGGCCGTGTCGCTGCAGAGCCGGGTGGGCCTGGGGTCGGTGATCTCGCTTCGCCTCCCGCAGTCGCTCGCCCTGATGCGAGTGCTGCTCATTCGCCTGGGCGACGACGTGTACGGAATTCCCGCCGCCGATGTGGAGGCGGTCGCGAGGTTCCGGGGCGAAGATCGCATGGAGGTCTTCGGCTCGCTGGCCGTGATGCACCGGGGCAAGCCGGTGTCCCTGGTCGCGCTGGGGCCGCTGCTCGCGCTCAACGGAGGCCCTCGGTACGATCGGCCGCCCGCCCTGGTCATTCGCCATGGTGAAGATCGCGCCGCGCTGGTGGTGGACGGCTTCATCGACGAGCGCGAAGTGGCGGTGAAGCCGTGCGGGGGCGAGTTCATGAAGGGGGCGCCGTTCGTGGCCGGTGCCGCCTCGCTGGAGGACGGACGGGTGGCCGTGCTCCTCCAGGTCGCGGACATCATGTTCGAGGTTCGGCGCATGGCCCGCCCGGTGGCTGAGAGCAACAAGCCCCGACGCCTTCGCGTGCTGCTGGTCGATGATTCACCCATCGCTCGAGCCGCAGAGTGCGCGCTGCTCAAGGCCCTCGGCCATTCGGTCGACGAGGCGCAGGACGGCGAAGAAGCCTGGGCGCGCGCCAACCAGGCCCCATACGATCTGATCGTCTCGGACGTGCAGATGCCGCGCGTCGATGGCTACGAGTTCACCAAACGGCTCAAGAGCAGCGCCGAGCTGAAGCGTGTGCCCGTGATTATTTTGTCATCGCTCTCGTCGCCCGAAGACAAGCGGCGCGGCATTGAAGCGGGCGCGGACGCCTACCTCATCAAAGGTGAACTCGGCGTGGAGTCGATCGCGCAGACGATCGACCGCCTCGTATGAGCGAGCTGGCCATTGATGATGAAGCCCTGGGGGGGCTGGCGGAGCTGCTCGCGAAGAGGGTGGGGCTGAAGATCACGCCCGACGGCTTCTACGGGCTGCGTCTGGCGCTCAAGGCGCGGCTGCCTGAAGTCGGCCTGACCGACGCCACGGCCTACCTCGCGGTGCTCCAAAGCGATGAGGGCCACCAGGAGTTTCGGGCGCTCCTCCCGCTGGTCACGGTGGGGAAGACTGACTTCTTTCGCGACCCGGGGCAGTTCCGCGCACTCGAACAGACGATCCTGCCGCAGCTGCTCGCCCGGGCCCGGGCCGAATTCCGTCCGCTGCGGATCTGGTCCGCGGGGTGCGCGACCGGCGAAGAGCCCTACAGCCTCGCCATGCTGGCGCTGGAGCTGGGCGCCCGCCCGACTGAGTTGGAGCTGCACGCGACCGACGTCAACCCCCGCGCCGTCGAGACGGCCGCTCGCGGCGTCTTCGCGCTGCGCAAGATGGGCGGCCTGAGCCAGGCGCGCATCGAGCGGTTCTTCACCCTCACCCCCGCAGGGTACGAGGTGATCGCCGAGGTCAAGTCGGCGGTGGTGTTCTCGCAGCACAACCTGGCCTCGGCGGAGCCCCCGGGCGGGGTGCGGACGCCGTTCGATCTCATCTTGTGTCGCAACGTGATCATCTATTTCGACCGGGAGACGATTCGCGTGCTGCTGGAGCGCTTCTTCGAATCGCTCCGGCCGGGTGGGGTGCTGCTGCTTGGGTACAGCGAATCACTGATGAACCTCGACACTCGGTTTGAGCGCTATGACGTCGACGGAGCGATCGCCTGGCGCAGGGCCTCGCCGGGCGCTCCGCCGCTGGCGGTCGCCGCACCTGCCCCCGAACCGCGGCCCAGCCGCCCCACGGCCCC
>CAZFXD010000186.1:0-9899 GCA_964522795.1 uncultured Myxococcaceae bacterium | reverse complement strand
ATGCGAACGGCGCGCACGGCGGCGTCGGACATCTCGCTCTACAACGAAGAGAAGATCATCAAGGGGCTGGAGAACGACAACCTCTTCGACGTCTTGAAAGACGCGATCGAGGAAGCTCGCGAATACTACAAAGGCAAAGTGAGCCCCGAGCTGTACTCCAAGACGAACTACTTCGAGCGCGCGCTGATTGACCTGGTGATCAAGCCCAAGGCGCACGTGAAGACCCGCATCTGGTGAAACGTCGGGCCGTCGTTGACGCCGCTGACGCCGGGCGCCGGCTCGATCAATTCCTGCCCTCCGTGGTTCCGGGGTCGACGCGCTCGTCCCTGCGCGCGCTCTTCGAGTCAGGAGACGTGCGCCTCGATGGTGAGGTCGCCACTCCCTCCACGCGCGTGAAATCCGGGCAGGTGGTGGAGTGCGAAGAGCGCGCTCCCGAGCCGTCGGAGCTCATCCCCGAGAAGATGAAGCTCGACGTGGTGTTCGAGGACGCCACGCTGCTCATCGTCAACAAGCCGGCGGGCCTGGTGGTTCACCCCGGGGCTGGGCACCGGCAGGGCACGCTCGCCAATGGGCTGTTGGCCCACGTGAAGAAGGCGCTCCCGAACGCGGCCGACGGCCGGCCGGGCCTGGTCCACCGGTTGGACCGCGAGACGTCCGGGCTGTTGTTGGTGGCGAAGACCGACGCAGCCCTGCGCGCGCTCCAGACGGCCTTCAAGGCGCGTGAGGTGAGGAAGACCTACCTGGCGGTGGTGCACGGCGCGCCGCCGCCCGAAGGCACCTTCCGCACCCTGCACGGGCGCCACCCGGTGAACCGAAAGCGGTTCTCGACCCGGGTGCTGCGCGGCAAGAGCGCGGTGACGCACTACCGGGTGGTCGAGCAGTTCGCCCGCGCGGCGCTGGTGGAAGTGGAGTTGGAAACGGGGCGCACGCACCAGATTCGGGCGCACTTCGCAGACGCGGGGTTTCCGATTGTCGGCGACGCGCTCTATGGCGGCGTGCGCAAGCACCTCGAGGGGCTCATCGAACGCACGGCGCTCCACGCCGCGGTGCTGGAGTTCGAGCACCCTCGAACGCACAAGCGAGTCTCGTTTCAAGCCAGGCCGCCCGCTGACTTCGCGCACGCTCTGGTGGCGCTTCGGGCACCCGCGGGACGGTGAGCGCGCCGCGAGGCGGCCGCAGCGCCGTGCCTGGCGCTGGCGCCTGTTTCGACGCTCTCCGTTCGCTCAGAACCCGAACTTCTTCTTCAGCGAGGCGCGGCCTTCGGGCCCGCCAGCGGTGAAGAACAGGAACAGGGTGAGCGCGCTGAAGACGCCCAGCCCCCAGACCGCCGACCACACGGGGCTCGCTTCTTCGCTCTCGCCGATGTGCTTGATGATGCTGCTCATCGAAGTGAGGTCGATCGCGGCCAGCAACTCTCCGCCGCGCGGAATCGCCAGCATCGCCAGCACCACGCCGGCGATGGCGCCGCCCGCGATGAGGCCAGAGGAGATGAGCGTGCCGGCCGAGAACTCCGACTCAGCCGCCGTCTCCTTGCCGCCCTTCAGCTTGTCCGCGAAGTGGCGCACCAGACCACCCACGAAGATGGGAGCGCTGGTGGAGATCGGCAGGTACACGCCCACCGCGAAGGGGAGGCTGGACACGCCGCACAGCTCGAGCATGAAGGCGATGAACACGCCCAGCAGCACCAGGGTCCAGGGCAGCTTCTGCGTCAGAATGCCGTCGATGATGAGCGAGAAGAGGCGCGCCTTGGGCGCGTCGTACCGGGTCAGCTTCTTGCCCAGGTACTCGGAGACGCGACCGCCGATGCCGGGGTCGACCACGTATTGAATCTCGTTGTTGTCCGCGACCAGGTACTTGCCGTCGGGAATGTTCCCGAGGCCGCGGGCGTAGGCGACCTTGAGCGGTATTTCGCGCTGCCCGCCGCTGAACGCGCCCAGCGCGGTGAGCGCGGTCTTGCCCGCGCCTTCCACTTCGATCGACACGCCCTTCACCTCGTCCAGCGTGCGCGCTGTCTGGCTTCGAATGGCGTTCCCGCGCAGCTCGTACCCCTGCGCCCAGAGCGCCTTGGCCACGGCCTCGGTGGTACCGGCCTGCTCAGGGTTCAGGGTGAAGTCGAACTCATGCGCCATCACCGTCTCGGGCGCGTCGTCGGTCGCGGGCAGCGCGATGCCCGGGTGCGTCTCGGGAATGGTGGCCGTGGCGCCGGTGTTCAGCGTCACCAGGGTGAGGCCGATGAACGCGGCGCTGGTGAGCACGCCCGCGAAGAGCGCGATCTGCTGGCGGTAGGGTGTGCCGCCGACCAGGTACGCGGTCTTCAGATCCTGCGCGGTGGTCCCGCCGTTTGACGCCGCGATGCCGACGATGGCCGCCGTGGTCAGCGCCATGAAGCGGTGCTCGGGAGTCGTCCACCCCATCAGCAGGAAGAGGAGGCAGGTGATGAGGAGCGTGGCGACCACCATGCCCGAGATGGGGTTGGAGGACGAACCGATCTCGCCCGTGATGCGCGAGCTGACCGTGACGAAGAAGAAGCCGCAGACCACGATCAAGATCGCCGAGACCAGGTTGATGTGCAGCTGCGGCGCGAGGGTGATGGCCACGATCAGCGCCAGGGAACCGAAGAGCACCACGGTGATCGGCAGGTCCTTCTCGGTGCGCAGCAGGGTGGGGCCCCCGTCCTTCTGGCGGGACGCCATGAAGGTGGCCAGCCCACGCTTGAAGGCGCTCACGATGGTGGGCAACGAGCGCAACAGGCTGATCAGTCCGCCCGTGGCGACGGCGCCGGCGCCGATGTACAGCACGAACGCGTTGCGCACCTGGTGCGGCCCCATCTCGGAGACCAGCTTGTTGCTGGTCACCCCCAGCTGGGCGAGCGCTTCGGCGTCGAGGTTCCCGGCGAAGAATTTGATGGCCGGAATGAGAATCAAATACGACAGCACACCGCCGGCGAACGTCACGCCCGCCACCTTGGGCCCGATGATGTAGCCCACGCCGAGGAGCTCAGGGCTCACTTCGACCGAGACCGACCCGCCCAGGTAGCCCTTGTAGCTGGCGATCTTCTTCGTCACCGGGTTGAGCGTGACCTTGTCCAGCATCACCTCCACCACCTCTTTCCACAGCTTGAGGCCGGCGTAGGCGAACTTGTAGAGGGCGCCCACCGCGAACCCGAGCACGACGGTCCTGGCGTTCGTGCCGCCTTGCTCACCGACGATCAGCACGTCGGCGCAGGCCGTGCCTTCCGGGTAGGTCAGCTTCCCGTGCTCCTGGACGATCAGCCCGTGACGCAGCGGAATCATCATCAGCACGCCCAGAATGCCGCCCAGCGAGGCCACCAGCAGCGCGTGGGTGAGGCTGATGTCGTAGCCCATGAGGAGCAGGGCGGGGATGGCCGCGGCCACCCCGAAGGCGAGCGACTCGCCGGCCGAGCCCGCGGTCTGGACGATGGTGTTCTCGAGGATGCTGGAGCGGCCCAGCGCCCGGAAGATGGCGATGGAGAGCACCGCCGTGGGAATCGACGCCGACACGGTCATGCCGACCTTCACCGCCAGGTAGACAGAGGAGGCCGCGAACACCACGCCGAGCGCCGAGCCGAGCAGCAGCGCCCGAATGGTGAGCTCAGTTGGCGATGCCGTCGCGGGAACGTACGGTTTGAACGACTCGTTGACGATGGACACGCAAGACCCCCTGGGGAGTTCAGAAGCGGGTCCTCCTAGCACCCGACTCGGCGGGCGTCTTCAGCGGATCGCGTTGCGGAGCCGCGCGGTTAACACGCGAATGATGCCCATCGCGATGTCCGGCTTCTCCGTCATGATGTCCTGAAAGTCTTCGCGGGTGATCTTGAGCAGGGTGCACTCGCGCAGCGTGGTGACCGTGGCCGATCGCGGCGCCGAGTCGAGAATCGCCATCTCGCCGAAGCACTCGCGTTGACCCAACTCGGCGATCACCCGGTCTTGCTTGTGCACGCGCACCTTGCCGTCGATCACAAGGTACAGCGCGTCGCCCGTCTCGCCTTCGGCGAAGATCTCCTCGCCGGAGTCCCGGTTTTCTTCGGTGGCGATCAGCGCCACGTCAGTCAGGTCCTCGCCGGGAATCTGCGAGAAGAGATCGATCGACTTGAGGAACAGCACCTTCTCGACGGTGGAGATCATTTGCAGTCGTAGTCCTTCCCCTTGGTGCACCACGACGGGGGCGGCAGGCGCGGGTGCCAGCCATCCGCGCCCACGTCCACCCAGATGGGGTTCGTCACGCCGATGGGGAAGGTCGGGTACAGCGAAGGGAACCGCGGCGTGCGCAGCCCGCTCAGCGCCGGCACCAGATCGTAGATGCGCTGGGCGATCTCGTAGGTGCCGAATCTCGCCAGGGTGGCCGAGCTGTAGACGGGGGAGAGCGTCCGCCCGTCGAGGCCCATCGCCATCACCACGTACCAGCTGTCCCCGGTGGGAGTGTCTTCGAACGTCTGCTCCACCACCGGCACCGTGGTCTGCCGGGTGATGTCCAGGCAGGGGTGGTCGTGGCCATCAGGCGCGTCGCCCGGCCGGCGGGAGCTGCAGCTGGAGAGCCAGTGAATCAGCTCGCCGTTGCGATACACCTCGAGGCGGTCAATGTCGTACCAGCCGCCGGTCTCGACCTTCACCCGCAGCGCAATTGGCCTGGAGCTAGGCAGGGCCATCGTCCCGCCGATGTGCGTGCTCTCGATGCCGAAGTGAATCATGGGGCCGTTGGTCACCACCACGCGACCGGCCTTGATGCCTTCGACGATCTCAGCCGTGGTGACGGCCGGGGTGCGCGTTCCACCCGTCTCCACCATGGTGCGTGGAGTCCCCGCCGAGTCGAAGCCGAACAGCCCGTGCGTGTCGGAGCCTCCGACGCCCGTTCGGCGCACGCCGCGGTTCAACATGCTGAACCAGTCGTCGATGACCCCGCGCAGGCTGCGGCAGAGACCCGGGCCCACCGCGGCGGTGCCGCCGTCGGTGACGGTGGACACGCAGTTGGAGGTGGCGAGATCACACACCTGCCCGGTGCCGCAGTCGCCGTCGCCTCCGCACCGGCACGAATACTCGTTGCCGTCGCCCGCCAACGCCGCGCGCTGCTCCTCGGGCGTTCGGTGGAGGAACCGCCGCGTCGCCTCGGTGGAGAGCTCGAACGCCCTCGAGGCGTAGGTCGCGCCGTCGATGGCCCCGGAGCGGCGGAGCGCCAACAGGTCGTCCATGCCCTTGGAGAAGAAGTGCACCTCGGCCAGCGTGGGGCGCCGAATCAGGTCGAAGCTCTTGGAGTTCATCAACTCCATCGCCTCGAAGTCGCCGCTGAAGTTCTTCGGGTCGACCAGCGGGTTGATCCCGGCCAGCGAGATGATCGAGTCGCCCGGCTCAATCGTCTTGGGGTCGATCGAGTAGTAGTCGAAGTACGTGTAGGGGTGGGGGATCTCCACGATCATCGGCACACCCGGTTCGGCCGCCGCGCGGATGTTGTCGAAGATCTTCTGGGGCGGGAGGTCGCGCCACTCCGGCGCTCCGTTGGCGGGCACGCGATCGGCGTTGGCCCCGGTGTATTCCTGGTAGTTGAGCGGGTAGCCGATGAAGTGGCCCAGCTCCTGGGTGGTGACCTCGCAGCCGACCTGCGAACCGAGTCGCTTGGACAGGCCCATGGACTCAATCATCGGCCAGTAGCGCGAGAGCACGTCGTGGTCCGACGACGAGAGGAACTCCACGTCTTCGGAGACGAAGCTGCCGATGCGCTTGGCCATTCCGAGGCCGCTGTCGATGCTGTGCTCGGCGTGAACGTGAAAGTCAGACGAGGTCCATCCCGCGCGGTCGACTGACGTGTTGACCGTGCCGTGAATGCCCACGCTCTGGTTGCTGACGATGGTGACGCGCTTGCGGTCGGCCGTGTAGTGCGGGCCGTGCGTGAAGATGACGTCGTAGGTCCCCGGGGCGAGGTCCAGCTCGCCGTGCCCAAAGGCGGACTCGTCGAAGCCGTGCACGCCATCGGCGAAGCGCTCTCCGCGCATCTCCAGCGGCCAGGGCTCAGTTCGGGCGCAGCTGCACTGCCCGCCGATGCAGGTGTCGCCCGCGGTGCAGTCGGTGTCGCTGCCGCACGCCGCGCCGGGGAGGCACTGCCCGACCGTGATGCGACAGCCCACTGGTTGGCCGCGCTCGTCGTTGGCCGTCCAGAGCAACTTGCCGGGCTCCACCAGGGCCAGGTTCGCCACCGTGGTGCCGTTGGCGGTCACGTCGACCGGAACCACCGGCGAGCGCGACGCCGTGCCCGACTGCGCCACCAGCACGTAGCGCCCCGGCGCCAGCACGAGGCGGAAGTCTCCGTCTTTCAGCGGGTCGGTTCCGGGGTCGGTCATGGCCTGACTCACGATGCCCGCCACCCCGTCCAGGTGCGTGGCGTCGTGGGTTCGACAGCGGGTGTGGTTCAACAAATCCTCGAGCGGCAGGGCGGTCAGCGCCGCGTCGGTCATGGAGGTGAGGTCCGTGCAGCGGGCCAGGCAGGCCGCGTCGCACGTCAGCGCCCGAGGGTCCGAGAGCGCGTACACCTCGGCGCCACTGGCGGCCCGGGGGCTCTTGCCCCAGCGAACCACGCCCCTGACCGTGCCCACCGTCTCGCCGCGCGCTTTGAGCAGCGGCTCGGCCGCCGAGTTGGCGTCGCCCGTGCCGACCGAGACCCACCGCTCGCTCCGGACGATGCGCCCCTGCAGGCATCCGATGCTGTCGTGGCGGCAGCTCCCTTCGCCCGTCACGCCCATGGAGAAGGGGCCGCCGAACACCGGGACCAGCACCTTGCCCTTCGGCGCGGAGTAGCCGTAGCTGACGCGATCGCCGATGGCGAAGACCGAGTTGAGCGAGAGCGGGTTGGAGAGCGTGTCTTCGCCGGAGTCGAAGAGGCGGCGAATGTCCGATTCGGTGTCGAACCCGCTCCCTTCGATGAACGGGGAGAGGTGGCCGCCGAAGAGCAACATGTCGCCCACGAACACGCCCTGATCGCGACTGGACGGACTGCGGCACACCTTCGCCGTGCCGCCGAGGCCGGTGGTGATGTCCACGCAAGTCTCGTTGGCCGCCGCGTTGCAATCGGCGTCTTTCAAGCACCGGCCCGAGCCGACGGGGCGGGGCAGATCGCCGAGGAGGATGTCGGAAATTCCCATCGGCGTGGTGCGGCTGGGCAGCGGCTCGGCCTCGACTCGCTGGACGCCCGCCTGACAGCGGGCGGGCATCGAAGGGCACCTGCAGTCTTCGTCGTAGAGAATGTCGTCGCACTCGGCGTTGCAGTGATCTTCCGGCTGTGCCCGGCAGAACGGCACGTCGAACCCGACCGTGGTGCGAATGCGCACCATCTTCTCACCCGGCTGTAGGCGGTACTCCGAATAGAGGCGGAACTTCGAGTAGTCGATGGACCCGGCGAAGTCGCGCCTCAGCAGGAGCCCCAGCGCGTCGAGAATCTTCTGAATGCCCTGCGCTTCGGCCGCGACGGTGACCTCGGCCACGTCGCCCACCGAGGTCAGGCGAGCGGTGGTCGCGCCCGTGGCGCGGCCGATGTACAGGTTCGCCACCGGGGCGATCTCCCCCAGTTGGTCGAGCCCGTTGCCCCCACGAAACTCTTTCTCGGGGCGCACCAGGTCGAGGTCGATCAGCGTGCCGCCCACGTCGAGCGGCAGCTTCGATTTCTGCCCCTGCTCGACCACCGCGCGAATCAGCCCGTTCTCCAAAAGAAAGTCGCCCACCTTGGCGTTGGCGACCGGGCCACCGATGGCTTCGGAGAAGGAGCTGATTCTCACCGCGCGCGCAGGGGGCGTCCCCGAGCCACAGGCCCCCAGCAGCACCGCGCAGGCGGTCAGCGTCGCGCTTCGCCCCAGCATCAGAACGACCCTTGCACCGAGAGAGCGAGCACGTCGTTGAGGCGCTCCACGCCGAAGCGCTCCTTCTTGAAGACGTACTGGAGCTGAGCCCGTGCGTACCCCTTGACGACTTCACAGTTGAGGCCGCCGCTCACCACCACCTGATCGCCTGAGTCGGAGAGCGCCAGGTTGTCGTCCACCCACTCGCCGCGCGCGGTGACCTGCCAGGGCAGGGTGAACAACTCGAATGCGTAGCCCCCTTCGACGTACGCCCCCAGACGCTGCGTGGGCGCGTTGAAGCCGGTCAGCACCGTGGGCGCCGCTGTGGGACTGGAGCGGTCGTAGTTGGCTTCGACCTGGAGCGAGAACCCGGCAATGGCGAAGAGCGCGTCGACGTTGACGGCGTCCTTGCGAACCCCCGGACCTTCGTCGTGCAGGTAGCTGGCTCCCACCGACAGCCCTTTGGCGTCCACGGTGGCCGGCTCGGGGTGGCCCCAGGGCGTCCACTCGAGGCGGCCGCCGGCCAGCACGCCGCCGAATTGGTTGCCCAGCGGGAAGCCTTCTGTCCCGTTCATCACCGCGGCGACGTAGGTGAGGGCGTTGTCGAAGAGGTGGCCCTCAAATGAGGCCCCCAGCCGGTGCGTGGGCGTGATCATCCCGACCGAGACGGGGCGCTCGAGCCCCAGCAGCAGCCGCGAGGACTGGAGCTGCGACCGCGAAAATGGAACCTTGCTCGTGCCCACCGCGACGTTGAGCCACGGTGCGAAGGCGTAGGTCAGCTTCGCGTCCGAGATCGCGCCGACGCTGGCGTCGTCTGGCACCAGGTTGACGGCCAGCAGCACGCCCAGCGACTTGCCCAGCCGCCCTTCGAGGCCGAGCCGGGCGCGGCGAAGGCGGAACCCCGCGTTTGAGGCCATGTCGCCATTGGCGATCAGCGCGTCTGGCCCGGCGTAGAGGGCCGCCTGCACGTGCACCAGGCCGCCCACCCGCATCTCGAAGTTCTCGGTGTCGAGAATGTGAATGGTGGGGCTCAGGTCTTCCTTCAGAATCGAGCTGTCGTGCCCTGGCAGCACGCTCTTCTCGGGCGCAGTGTTTTCGGCGGCGGGCGCCACCGCGGCGGCGGGGGCCGTTCCAGCGTCAGCGAGCGCCGGTTCTTCCGGCGCGGAAAGTCCAAGCAGAGAGGCCGCCGCGAGCAGAGAAAGAGCTGTCATAGCCCGCGCGATTTAGCACGGCGCCGCGCCAAACCTCAGAAGAGCTTCAACCACGCGACGGGCTCGCCCTTCTTCGCCAGCCGCGCCTGTCGTCGGGCAATCGCCTCGGCCTGGGCCTGCTTTTCTTCAGGAGACTCGACGATGAGCTGCGGCACCGGCAGCTTTCCACCCGCGGCGTCGAGCGCCACGAAGGTGAGCAGGGCGCTGGTGGTGAGGTGCTTCTCTCCCGTGTACGGGTTCTCGGAGTGCACGGTGACGCCGATCTCCATCGAGCTGTGAAAGGTCGCCAGCACGCGCGCTTTCAACTGCACGATCCACCCGACCTTCACCGGGGCGTGAAAGTGCAGGTCGTCCATCGAGGCCGTGACCACGCTCTGGCGGCAGTGCCGTTGGGCTGCGACGGCGCCGCAGATGTCGATCCACTCCATCACCCGGCCGCCGAACGCCGCGTTGAGCGGGTTGGCATCGGACGGGAGGATCATCTGCGTCATCTCGACGACAGACTCGCTCGGCCGCTTGGGGGCGAGCGCGGTCATGCGCGGAGGAACGTCGACACGCGATCGAGGAACTCCGACTTGCCCTTGCCGTCGCGAATGTCCATCGACGTGACGTCGAAGTTCAGCACCTCGATGCCGTACTTCCCCTCCAGCACCGACGGGAGTGAGCTGTAGTACCCGTTCAGCCCGCGCAGGAACCCGGCCTGAATGCCCGACTCTTCTTCGCGCCCGCGCTTCTTGATGCGCTTGAGGAGCACGTCGACCTTGGGCACGTCGAAGCAGATCACCTTGTCGGGGTGAGCGATCGACTTGGAGAGTCGGTGGAAGTACTCGAAGTACAGGTCGAGCTCGCCG
>CAZFXD010000185.1:0-9948 GCA_964522795.1 uncultured Myxococcaceae bacterium | reverse complement strand
TGAGCATCTTCGTGGCGCTGCCTCATTTCCTGACCTTCCTCGTGGGCAAGGCGGTCGGGTCGCCCATGAGTACCCAGAGCGTCTCCTTCCACCTGGTCGACGGCGTGCTGCGAATCGGCGTGCTGGTGGGGTACCTGTGGATTCTGGCCAGAACCCCCGACGCGCAGGTGCTGTTTCGGTACCATGGCGCCGAGCACAAGGCGATTTGGACCTACGAGTCCTTCAAGCCGCTGCTGGTGTCCGAGGCCCGTCCGTTCACCACGCGGCACCCCCGCTGTGGAACCAGCTTTCTCTTCGTGGTGGTGGGCGTCGCGGTGCTGGTGCACATCGCCTTGTTGCCGCTGGTGCCCCGGCTCCACGAGAACGGGATCATCAACCAGATCCTGATGGTGTTCGTGAAGATCCCGCTCGCGTTCCCCATCGCGGGAATCGCCTACGAGATTCAGCGCTGGTCGGCGAAGCCGGAGTGCCCGGCCGTGGTGAAGGGCCTGGCGCGACCGGGCATCTGGCTGCAGTCGATCACCACCCTGGAGCCCACCGACGCGCAGCAGGAGATCGCGCTCTTGTCGCTTGAGCGCGCGCTCCAGCGAGAAGAAGGGCAGGCCGGTCGGGTCGACGGCGTGTTCGTCTACGACGGGTTTTCGGCCGCGCGACAAGCGGCCTGACGCTCCCGTCGATCGGTTTTTTTGCCCACCGATCGTTCTCACCTTACCGTTGCCGGCGCGTCACTCATTCGCCCGGAGCGCACCTCATGTCCTCAGCTGCTCACAAACTTCGCGCGCCAGACTCGCTCGCGTCAGCGCTCCACGCGCGCGGAAAAGACTGGGTCCTCTACGGGGGCGACTCACTGGAATTGCTGAACCGGTTCGAGCCGCAGACGTTCGATCTGATTTTTGCCGACCCGCCGTACTTTCTCTCCAACGGCGGGTTCACCTGCCAGTCGGGGAAGCGGGTGGCGGTGAACAAGGGCAGCTGGGACGCGTCGCAGGGCGTGGAGGCCGACCACGAGTTCACCACGGCGTGGCTTCGCGCGTGTCAGCGCGTACTCAAGCCCACGGGAACCATCTGGGTCTCCGGCACGCAGCACGTGATCTTCTCTGTCGGGTTCGCCATGCAGCAGCTTGGCTTCAAGCTGCTCAACACCGTGACCTGGTACAAACCCAACGCCAGCCCGAACCTCTCCTGCCGGTACTTCACGCACTCCACCGAGCTTCTCCTCTGGGCTTCTCCGCACCACAGCAAGAAGCTGCAGCACACGTTCAACTATGCCGCCATGAAAGAAGAGAACGGCGGGAAGCAGATGCGAGACGTGTGGGCGCTGCCCAAAGCGGGTGAGGAAGAGCTGCGGGACGACCAGGGCGGCCGGGTGTGGACGAACCTCACTCCGCGCAAGTCGGAGAAGTCGTTGGGGCGTCACCCCACGCAGAAGCCGACCTCATTGCTCTCAAGGGTGATTGAAGCCTCGACGCACGACGACGCGCTGGTGCTCGACCCATTCTCAGGGAGCGGGACCACCGGCGTCTCCGCGCTGGGTCTTCACCGCCGGTACGTGGGCATTGAGCGAGACCCGCAGTACCTCGAGCTGTCGCAGCGCCGGCTGGAAGAGCTCAGCCCTTCACTGAAGTAACGACCGGCACTTCTCCCGTAATGCGGCGCCGCTGCGCGTGCGGGCCACGTTCTCGGCCGGGGTGCATCTCCATGCCGACCGCGTAGGGCGTGACGCGATTCCGGCCGCCGCGCTTCGAGGCGTAGAGCGCGGAGTCGGCGCAGTCGACCAGCTGTTCTTCGTTCACCGCGTCGATGGGCAGGTTAGCCACCCCGATCGACACCGTGAGACGGCCGTCGGGCTGCACCCGCGTGCACTCCAGGTCACAGGCCTCCACCGCCAGGCGGAGCTTGTCGGCCACCTCGGCCGCCTCGGCCTTGGTCACCTGGGGCAGCAAGACCACGAACTCCTCGCCCCCGTAGCGAGCCACGGTGTCGACGCGCCGAACGAGCTTGCGCATCAGGTGACTGACGTGGCGAAGCACTTCGTCGCCCGCACGGTGCCCGGCGTTGTCGTTCAGCTTCTTGAAGTGATCGATGTCGATCATCAAGATCGACAGTTGGGTGGCGAAGCGATTGGCGCGCGCGATTTCGATCTCCAGCTGGGCGAAGAGGTGCCGGCGGTTGGGCACGCCGGTCAACGGGTCGGTGATCGCCAGGGCCACCGTCTGTTCGTGAAGGCGGGCGTTCTGTACGGCCAGAGAGGCCTGGTCCGCCACGGCGGTGAAGAACTCGATCTCTTCGCCGGACATCCCGGCTTTCTCGGGGCGCTCGAGGTTGAGCACGCCGAGCAGCTCGCCGCCGTGCACCATGGGCACGGACAACAGGCAGCCTCGGCCCACCGCGGCGTTGGGAACGCGCGACTTGAACTCGGCCGCGGTTTCAATGTCGGGAACGTAGACGCTCTTCTTGGTCGCGGCGGCGCGCCCACAGACGCCTTCTCCGATGGAGAACGTCTGGCCTTCGGTCCCCTGGCCGGCGGGGTGCGCGGCTTTGACCTCCAGCAGGTTGTCGGCGTTGACCAGCATGATGGAAAACTTGGGCACGTCCAGCCGGGTGGGGAGCAACTCCGTCACGCGCCCCAGCACTTCGTTCAGGCTCAGCGTCGAGGTGAGCGCCCGCGTCACGTCGTAGAGACCAGACAGCTCGGCGAGGCGGTTCTTGAGCGATTCGTGCGCGGCTTCGAGTTCACCCTTCAGCTGAAGCTCGCGCTGCGCGGCTTCGAGGTCGCGCTCGCGGTCAATCTCGCTCGCCTTGAGCGAGGTGATGTTGGCCAGCATCCGGTTGAACGCGCGGGCCAGCATGCCGAGCTCGTCGTTCGAGGTCGCGGTCGCCCGGGCGAGAAAGTCGCCCGCCTCGGCGCGGCGCATGGCCTCGGTCAACCGCTCCAGCGGCCGGGTCAAGAACGCGCGAAGGGCCACGATCACCGCCACCAGCAGGCAGAGCGCGAACACAATCACACCCGAGAGGGTGCCCAGAAAGACCTGGGTCACTTCGTTGCGGAGCGACGACTCATCCAGGGTGAGGTGCAGCACCCCGGTGCGCATGGTGGCTTCGCCTTTGTGGCACCCGGCGCACGCGACGCCGCCCAGCGGGTAGACCACCTCGCCGCCTCGGCCGGCGACGATCGCGCGCTCGGGCTCGATGAAGTGCGCCGCCCCGACCGCCTCCCGAAGCACCTCCGCCCCCTTGGGGGCAGGGCGATCTTCTTCTTCCACCTTCTTCGACCAGCGAACGCTGCCGTCCGCGCCGATGACCCGAAGGCTGGAGACGAACCGCACGGCGGTGGCGTTGGAGCGAATGGCGTAGGTGACCGCGCGGTGGGCTTCTCGCGGCGCGCCCGCCGCGTCTTTCTGCGCGTCGAAGGTGAACGAAGTCGCGATCAGCTCTGAGAGCTCGAGCGCCTCGCGCTCCGTGGCCTCGCGAAGGGCACGGTCGATGCGGACCCAGGCGAAGCCGACGCCTCCGAGCGCGGCGATCAGCGACGGGAGCGCGATGCTGACGAACAGCTTTTTCCCAATCGTCTTCACGTCAAAGTCCCCGCCGGCCGCTTCGGGACTCCGGAATGCTGGAATTGACGCACGTTGTCAAACACCGCGCACGAGTCGATCTCATTGGGTACGCTCGCCGCGTGCCAGACGTTTTGCGCTCGTCTCGTCTCCGGTCGCCGCACGGGTTCTTCACCCGACGGGGCGGAGTCTCCGCGGGCCCCTTTGCCTCGCTCAACACCGGCGATCACGTGGGCGATGAGCTGGGACATGTGCAGCAGAATCTGGCGCGGGTGGCCGAGGTGCTGCAGGTGCTGCCCGCGCGCTTGTTCGCAGCCACCCAGGTGCACGGCGACGCGGTGATCGAGCTGCAACCGTCCGACAAGCCGGAGTCGGTGGCGCGGCGCGAAGCCGATGCACTGGTCAGCGGCATCCCCGTGCACGCGGTGGGTGTGAAGACGGCGGACTGTGTCCCCATCTTGATTGAAGACTTCGAGGCCGGCCTGGTGGCGGCGGTGCACGCGGGCTGGCGCGGGGCGATCGGAAACGTCATTCAACATGCCGTCGCCGCGCTGGTGGGGCAGGGCGCGGTGTCGTCGCGTCTCCGCGCGGCCGTGGGGCCGTGCATTCGCGGGTGCTGCTACGAGGTGTCGCCGGCGCTCGCCGCCGATTTCCAGAAACGTTTCGGGGTCGACGTGGCCGAGCGGCGCGAGACGGCGACGTACCTGTCGCTCCCACGCGCGGTCGCCGTGGCGCTCTGGGGCGTGGGTCTCCAACCCGCGCAGATCGACGACCTCGGCGTGTGCACGAGCTGCGACGCACGGTTCTTTTCGCACCGGCGCGATCAGGGGAAGACAGGCCGGCAGCTCTCCGCGATCGCGCCGATCGGCCTCTGAACCGTTGACACCTGATGAGGCCGGGGGTTCGCTCCCGCGCCATGTGGGGATTCAACAGTGGAGCGGCCGAGCGGCGAAGCACCGCGGCGCTGGTGACGGAGTACGCTGCGGCGTTCGACGCGGCGGTTCCCGCTGACGCCGACGTCCGGAGCCCGCTCGGGGCCTGGTTGCTCCTCGCGTTGCTCGCGCCGGCGAGTCAGGGCGAGACCCGTCGCACCCTGGAGGCGCTCCTCGGTGTTTCCGCTGAGGAAGCCGCGAAGCGTGCGCAGGAGCTGGTTCGGCAAGCACACCGAGAGGTTGGCCTGGCGATTGGACTCTGGGGGACTCGCGAGCTCTGCACGGACGCGTTCTTCGCCTGGCTGAAGGACGTCGGAACGGGGGCTTCGACGGGCGAGGTGCCGTCCCAGGCGACCCTCGACGCCTGGGCGCAGGAAGCCACGCACGGGCTGATCACGAAGTTCCCGCTGGAGCGAACTCCGCTCACGGCGATCATCCTGGCCAGCGCCCTGGCGACGAAAATTCAGTGGTCTGATCCGTTCGACGTGGCCTCCGGGCAGACACTGGGAGGGACGTTCGGGGGCCAGGTACGTCACGCCCTTCGATCTGGTCGTTCGCACCCGCAGACCCTGCAAGACACCCAGGCCGCGGGGCGGGTAGCGGTGCACGAAGTCCACTCCGAACGGGGCCTGTTCGTGGTGTCGGTGATCGCCGAGCCCGAACGGCCACAGGCCCATGTGCTGCGCGCGGCGTACGAAGTCGTGGCGGCCCAGCACGAAGGCCAGCCCCGGGCGCGGCCGGTGAGCCTGTTCGACGTTCCATTGGGCGAGGGGCACGCGTGGACCCTCTCGGAGCGCCGCAGGGCGAGTGAATTCGGCGACAAACGGGTGCAAGAGTTCCACGCCACCATGCCGTCGTGGCGTCTGGACGCGCTCTTGAACCTCGCGAGTGCGCCCGGGGTCGGCGCCGCGTTCGAGGCGATGCGGCCGTTCATCCGGCCCGACGCGCCGCAACCCGTCGTGTTTGAAGCCGCGCAGGCGGCGACCGCGCGGTTCAGCCGCTTCGGCTTCGAAGCGGCGGCGGTGACGGCGTTCGGAGTCCTGGCGGGCGCGGGCGTACCCAAACGTAAGCCGGGGACGATCGTCACCCGCGTCGCTGAGGTGCGGTTCAACCGGCCGTATGCCGTTGTCGCCTTCACCCGATCGTTCGAGTTCAACGGGGCGGGTTCCGCCTGGGACGCGGTGCCGGTCTTCAGTGCCTGGGTGAGCAAGCCCGAAGAGTTGCTCGAGGCCGATCTGGTGCCAGCGGCTCCGCCCAACCCGGCCTGGTAGCGGCATCGACCGATCGTTCGCCGGCACAGGTCGCTACAGCGGTGTTGTATTCAACGTGGCGATTTCTTGACCGTGTCGAGAGCGCATTCCTACACTCACCGGACCATTCGAATCCTATTCACACCGTGCCTGGTTGCGCTGTGCGCCTGCGCCACCACCTCGCCTTCTCGCGCAGAGTTCGATGAGCTCCAGAAGAGCTTGCACGCCATGCGCGAGGCGAACGCCGTGCTGGAGAACCGAATCGAACGCATGGAGCGGGGCTTGAGCTCGCAGCCGGCGCGCCCGACCGTCGCCGCCTCGACGCCAGCCGTGGCCGCGCCCAGCCCGAGCGTGATGGAAGACAGCATTCCCGCGCTCAAGGTGGTGAAGCTGAAGCCGAAGAAGGAAGCGCCGCCGCCGATTCAGACGCAGGTCGCGGTGGTGGAGCCGCCCGTCGACATTCTGAACGATCTCGCCGCGGCCGGTGATGCCATCGAAGCGCCAGCCGGAGAAGAGATGCAGTTTGAGCGGGGGTTGTCGGCGCTCAAGACTGGAGACTTGAGCCGGGGTGTGGAAGCGCTGGAGCGGTTCGCCAACGAGTATCCCAAGCACCCCAAGGCAGATAACGCGATCTACTACTCAGGCCTGGGCCTGTTGGGCATGTCGGCGTTCGACGACGCGGCGAGGCGTTTCGAGGCGGTCGCCAAGCGCTACCCGGCGGGTGACGCGGTTCAAGACGCGTTGTTGCGGCTGGCCGAGTGCCGCATTCGAACCAACAAACCCGCGGAAGCGCGCGCGGTGTACGAAAAGATTTTGAAACAGTTCCCCGGTTCGGCGGCGGCCAACGTCGCCTCCACCCGGTTGTCGTCGGCCACGATGTTTCGCAACGAGATGTAAACAAGGAGCGGGCTTTCCATGCGATCACTTCTTATCGGCGCGGTCTCGGCAGTTCTTCTGATCGGTCCCGCGGCGCTCGCACAGCACGGCGGCGGCGGCACGTCCGGAGGTGGATCACCGGCGCCCGCGGGCGGTGGCAAGTCACCTGACGGCAAGAGCGACACCAAGGCGCCCGGGTTGAAGACGGTGTCTCCCGACGCCCTCATCAACGGCGGCGGTTCAGCCGAGGGCGACGAAGGCGGTGGTACCGAGGGGTCAGAGGTCAGCCCCGTGCCGGTGCTCGACAACTCGCGCGCAGTGGCGCCGGGGCAGACGCACACGGTCGAGAAGGGCGACACCCTGTGGGATCTGTCTCAGAAGGTGCTCGGCAGCCCCTGGTACTGGCCCAAGGTCTGGTCCTACAACCCCAGCATCGCCAACCCGCACTGGATCTACCCGGGGAACACGGTGAACTTCTTCCCGGGCGGTGATGAGTCGCCGGCCGAGGTGGCGGTGGGCGGCGGTTCGACCGGCGGTTCGTCTGATAAAGACGAGGACACCGGGCCGGTCAGCACGGAAGGCGACGGCGTCAAGGTCGCGGGCAAGATCGGCTACCAGCAGAAGGCAGGCATGGTGTGGCGCACGCTGGGGTTCGTGACCACGGCCGAAGTCGAAGCCAGCGGGTCGATCTTCGGCTCCTGGGGCGAGACCAACATGCTGACGTTCCCTCAGCAGCCCTACCTGAAGTTCAAGAACCTGGGCGACGTGCGCGTGGGCCAGCAATACGTGGTGTTCCGCGCCGGGGAAGAGATTCAGCACCCCTTCACGCGCGAACGCGTGGGGTACTTCACGGCCATTCTGGGCATCGTCAAGATCGTCAAGATCCACGAGAAGGAGAAGGTGGCTCGCGCGGACATCGTTCGGTCGTTTGACGAGATTCACCGCGGGGACCTCCTTGGGCCCATGAACGAAGAGCTCACGCGGCGGGTGGCGACCCGCCCGAACGAGCGCGAAGTGGACGGCGTCATTGTCGGCTCCGTGCCGACCGGCCTGTCTGTCTTCGGCGAGCATCACGTCTTGATCGTGGACCGCGGCAGCGAGCACGGCGTGCGACCGGGCAACGTCTTCTCCATGCTCCGCCGCCAGGACGGAACCATGCAGGGCGTCCTGGTGGACCCCTTGCTCACCGACGAGGCGATGCCGGAAGAAGAAGTCGGGCAGTGTATGGCGATCGACGTCAAGTCGAGCGCGACGATCTGCCTCGTGACCCGATCGCTCCGCGAGATGGTGGTGGGCGAGAAGGTCCGCATGCGCACCGCGTCGGCCGGTGCGGCTGAACCTCGCGCCTCGCGCGACTAGCAGCGTCACGCCGAGGCTGGCGCGCCGGGGTCATGTCGGCGTCGCCGGGTATTCTGCCCGGCATGAATCGTCGTGCGCTGCTGGCGCTGTGGTCGACTCCGGGCGTGGGCTGGCGGGTCATTCACGCCGCCAACGTGCTGTCGCCGGGCCTGGGAGACCTGCTCACCGCTGAGTGGGACGCGTGGCTGCCGCTGCTGAACTTGCCGCGGGAGGCCGCGATGAACCTGCGCCAGTGGCCCACCCTCGGGGCCGTGGCCGAGATGGTCGAACGGAGAAGCGCCCAGGCCGACGCCACCATCGTCTTCTCGGATGAGGCGGGCTACCCGAGGCAGCTGGCGGGGGTCGAGCTGTGCCCGCCACTGCTGTTTCGTCGCGGGGCGGCGGAGGCGGTGGCTGACGGAATTCCGATCGCGGTGGTGGGCACCCGGAAGGCGAGCGCCCAGCTTCTGGAATGGACGGTCGATTTCTGCGCGCAGCTGGCCGAGATGGGAGCGGTGGTGATCTCCGGGGCGGCCGATGGGTGTGACAGCGCCGCGCACCGGGGCGCGGTGTTGGCGCGGCGGCCGACGGTCGCCTTCCTCGCCTCGGGGCTGGGGGAGATTGATCCGGCGCAGCGGAAAGTCGGCGCGGACATTCTCAACGGCGGGGGCGCGCTGTTCTCTGAGTTCCCGCCCTGGGTCCGAGCGCGCGACGCTTCGTTTCCCCGACGGAATCGGCTGGTGGCCGGCGCGGCGACCCGGGTGCTGGTGATCCGCGCGGCCGCGAAGTCGGGCTCGCTCCACACAGCGAACGACGCGCTGCGCCTCGGGCGACCGTTGTTCTGCGTGCCGTCGGACCCAATGTTTGACGACGGCTGGGGCTCGAATGATCTGCTGCGGCAGAAGCTGGCCTCAATCTGCCTCGCCCCGGAGGACGTCTTGCCGGAGAAGGCCCAGACCTCCCTCATTGCGCGAGGCGGTCAGGTTCGCCTGCCGGCGGACCTGTCAGCGGAAGCGATGCGCGCGTTTCAGGTCGTCGATTCAACCCCGCGCGCTTTCGACGAGATACTTGCCCGCTCTGCCTTCGAATCGGGCATATTGCTTGGCGCGCTCTGCGAGTTAGAGCTCATCGGTGCCGTGATCCAACAACCCGGAAAAAGATACGTACGTGCGAAAGGCATTTGTTGACGCGCTGTTTCGCGCCGTCTAAACATTCCGCGTCTTTTTCCAGTAGTTCCGCGAGAGAAGGGGAAGCGACGCAATGACCGCCAGCTTGATGGCCCAACACTTTGTTCAGTCAGTTCTGTCTGCGGCACCACCTGCCGCTGCGCCTGCGCCCGCAGGAAGCGCCCTCGTTGAGTTCTTCAAAGAGGGTGGTCCGTTCATGTTCGTGAACATCTTCTGGCTGGCCTGCTCTATTGCGGTCATCGTCGAGCGAATCATTTCGCTGATGTTCAAGTTCAACCTGCAGGCGCCCCCGTTCATGGAGCAGATCACCAAGCTGGTGATGACGGGGAACGTCGACCGCGCCGTGAAGCTCTGTGGCGCCGCCCCGAACGCGCCGCTGGCCAAGGTCATCCGCGCCGGCCTGACCCGCGCCAACCGAGGCGAAATCGAAGTCGCCAAGGCGGTCGAAGAGTCGGTGCTGGAGAACACGCCGATCATCTCCGCCCGCATCCCCTGGCTGTGGTCGCTCGCCAACATCGCGACCCTCGTCGGGCTGATCGGTACCATCGTCGGTCTGATCGGTACGTTCAAATCACTCGGTAACGTGCCCGCTGACCAGAAACAGGCGATGCTCTCGAAGGGTATCTCTGAAGCCATGAACAACACGGCCTTCGGTCTCGCGATCGCCGTGAGCTGCATCGTGGCCCACTTGTTTCTGACCGCGTACGCCAAGCGCATGATCGAGACGGTCGAACTCAACGCCATGAAGCTCGAGAACCTGCTGGGCCGCCGCAGCGCGGGCGAAACCTCAGCGATGGACTTCGAGAAGGCC
>CAZFXD010000184.1:0-9965 GCA_964522795.1 uncultured Myxococcaceae bacterium | reverse complement strand
GGGCGGCCGCTCGAGCCGGACGGCGGGCCGCAGGGGCGCACGCTCGATCCCGTCTCCGGAGGCTGCAGCGCCACCGGCGGCAACGCGGCGTGGCTCGCGCTGGTGCTCGGCGCGCGACGTTGCGCCCGGGCGAAACGAGCAACGAACTCCCCACGGCCGACGTCGCTCATCTAGAGTTCGCCGTCGATGACGACGAGCTGCGTCCAATGCCAGGCCCCGGTCGCCGACGAGCGGCTGACCTGCGAGTACTGCGGGACGCCCAGGTCGCTCCCCACCAACCCTGAAGAAGAGCGGCGCACATCGCTGGAGATTCGCGGGCAACTGCAGTCGTTGCTGGCCGAGATGCAACAAGGCGAGACGACCGCCAGCCGCGAGAAGCGCAATCGCTACGTGCGGAGCGCGTTCGTGCCGTCCTCGGCGCTGCTCCTGCTCGACGAGCTCACCTTTCTTCGGCAGTTCTTCACCGATGACCCGTCGGCCTGCGAACCGGCGCGCCTGCGGTTTGAGGCGTGCCTGATGCGACTGGAGTTGCTCTCGTCAGACGATGCGGGCCTCATTCCCAAGGTCGCCGTGCTGAAGAAGGAGTTGGCCGACCAGCGAGCGCGCGAGGCTGCGTTCAGCCGGAGCACCAACCGCGGCATCCTCATCTTCCTCGCGGTGCTGGTGGGCGGCATCATCGCGCTGGCCAAGGCGTGTGGGTAACCTGCGATGAGCACACCCACGCCTGCGCGCATGCGCGAGGTCTTCAACCAGCTCGAGCGGCACATTGAGGATCGGTACGGCATTCCGGTCCGCATCAAGGACGTGCCGGACCCGTTCACAGGCGACCTCGACGGCGCCGAAATTCACGTGGACTACGACGAGGAGATCGAGAGCGCCCTCTTCATCATCGCGCACCTGTTCGGGCACACCGTGCAATGGAACACCAGCGAGGCGGCGCGAGAGATTGGCTACAAGCTCTACCCCAACCCGTCGGACGACCTCTTGCGGCGTCTGGCCGAATACGAGCTCGAAGCCTGCCGCTACTCGATGCAGTTGTTTCACGACATCGGGGTGCACGACTTCGACGCCTGGCTGTCCGACTACGCGGCCTGCGACTACGCCTATCTGGTCCACTTCTATCGAACGGGTGAAAAGCGTCCGTTCAAGAGCTTCTGGAAAGACGGCGCTCCGGCGCTGACCCCGAAGGCCATTCCGCCGTTTCGGCCCGAGCGTTGGGTGGGGCGGAACGAAGGCATCGTGGTCTAGCGAGGGTCGAGTTGCATGGCGCGCTGGAAGCGTCTCCACGCGTCGGGGTGGCCGGTGACGCGCAGCGCCCCGCCCTTCTCCAGTGCGCGCGCGGGCGTTCCAGCGAAGAAGAGCTGGCGAAAGGCCCCCGGCCTGAGCGCCACCCGAAGCTCCGGAGCGCTCGCCGCGCGCTCGAGGCAGACAAGCTTCTGCGGCGTGAGTTGAAGTTCGAACGTGCGGGCATGGGGCTCTGAGATCTCCAGCTCGACCTGGAGTCGTTCGCCCCCCGCGTACCGCCGCTTCAACGAGATGACGCCCCAGGCGGGGTTCACCACGTCGTCCCGCGCCGGAGCGTTCAGGAACCTCGCGCCCCAGCGGCCCAGTTCGATCACCACCGGCTCCAGCTCCAGTCCCGCCGCCGTGAGCGCGTAGCGGTCGTTCACCTGCTGCACCACCCCCGCCTGCCTCAGCTCTTTCAGGCGCGCCGAGAGGAGGTTTTTGGGGACGCCAGGAAGCTGCGCCAGCAGATCGGCGAAACGCTGCGGCCCCAGGAGCAGGTTGCGCACCACCAAGAGGGACCACCGGCCTCCGATCACATCGAGCGCCTTGGCCGCGCCGCAGAACTGGCGATAGCTGCGGGGCGCATCTTGAGGTTTCTTTTTTGATGCCATATGGTTTATTTAATAAACCACGACGGAGCCTCCATGCCAAGCCCTTCTCCTGTTGCCGAAATCGGAATCCCCACTGTGGCGATCGTCGCCCTGGCCCTGTTTCTGTCGCTGATCTGGAAGTCGGCGCCGGAGGTTCGGACGCGTCCTCGCCGGGTGCTCCTGGCGGCGGTGGGCGGCGGAGGGTGGCTGGCCCTCACCATGGCCGCCGCCTGGACGGGCCGATTGGCCGACTTCGAAGCGCGCCCGCCCCCGTTGGTGTGGGTCATGGCGGGCACCATGGCGCTGGGCGTCGGCGTGGGCGTGTCTCGCCTGGGAGCTGGACTGGCCGCGCTGCCGGTGCCGGTGTTGATCGCCACCCAGGCCATTCGATTTCCGCTCGAGCTGGTGATGCACCGCGCCTTCACCGACGGGGTCATGCCCGCGCAGATGTCGTACGGCGGGTGGAACTTCGACATCGTGGTGGGTGGCCTCGCGCTGCCTGCGGCGTGGTGGGTGGCCCGCACCGGGTCGCGGGTGGTGGCCGCTGCGTGGCTGGCCCTGGCGTGGACCACCCTTGGCGCCATCGCCTTCATTTCGATCGCCTCCGCGCCGTGGATCGGCTTGTTCGGCCGCTCCCCGGAGTTGCTCAACACCTGGGTGGCGCACGCTCCCTACGTGTGGCTGCCCGCGGGGCCGGTGGTGTTCGCGCTGATCGTCCAGACGGCGCTCACGCGACGCTTGTGGTCTCAGCGGAGGTCAGCGGAGGCGGCCGCGGGCGCGCTGACCCCGGCGTCGCGCTGACGGTTCAAGGGCGAGGCGGCCGGGGCACGAACCCCGAGGTCCGTCGAATGTACTCGGCGTACCCCGGCCGGGACTTCTCGAGGTGCGCGTCGAGCAACGTCACGCCGGACACCCGCAGCAACAGGAACGTCATCAGCGCGGGGGCCACGGCGGTCGCCCACCCCCACGGGTGCGCGAGCGCGAAGCAGAAGAAGCCCCAGGTCAGCACTGCTTCGCCGAAGTAGTTGGGGTGACGCGAGTAGCGCCACAGACCGGTGTCGAGCACCCGGCCCTTTGAGCCGGGATCATCTCGAAACCGCTGTAGCTGCGCGTCAGCCATCGCCTCGAAGACAAAGCCGAACGCGAACACGTGCAGGCCAATGACCTCCCACACCGAGATCTCCCCCGAGCCCGTCGCGGCCGCGGCGAGCTGAATGGGCGCCGAGATGATCAAGATGAGCGCGCCCTGCAACAGGAACACCTGAAACAGACTCACCCACCAGTAGCGGTGAGCGCCGAAGCGGGCCCGAAACGCGGCGTAGCGGGGATCTTCGGGCTTTCCGCGGCTGCGCGACACCAGGTGCCACCACAGGCGCACCGCCCATGCCCCCACCGCGAGCAGGAGCAGCGTCTTGGCGGGCGTGAGGCCCGTTCGCCACACGGTGTGAAGGGCGACGAAGAGAAACCCCATCGACCACCACGGGTCGACGATGCTGACGTCGCGACGGACGACGCTGACGACCCACAAGGTCAGCATCAGCGCGGCCAGCACGGCGGCGTTGCCGAGCACCAGGTCTGACGTCATGGCGCCCCACCCGCTTCGGCGTTGAGGCGCACCCAGGTGTCCAGCTCCTTCCACCGTTCGAACAGCCACGTGGCTCTGGCCTGCACGGGAATCTCGGAGGCGGGCACCCGCCGAACCCGCACGCGCACCCGGCGACCGACGAGCGCGCCGGACCAGAACTCACGGAAGCTCGCCGCGCCCTCGAAGCCCGTGTGATCAAGAAACAGCACGTCCACCCCGGGCGCGGTCTCCATCAGGCGAATCGGGCCGCCGGTGCGAGGAGGGAGCACGTGGGTGAACGTGGCCGCGATCTCGGCCAGGGCCACCTCGCCGCGCCGGCGCAGCGCCTCCACGCTCGCGGTCAGCTTGGCCGGGCGGAAGCGGGTTCCTTCGGGGTACATCAAGACTCCGGAGCGGTCGTCGAGATCCCGTGCGAGTCGCTCCACGCGCAGAAGGTCGCTCTCGTGCTGCGACGAGCTGCGCGCGACGAAGGCGTTGGGCAGGCGACGACCTACGACGTCAAGGCACGGGTCCCACAGCAGGTCCCGCTTCAACACGTACCGCAGACGCATGCGCTCGGGGTGCGCGATGAGCGCCGCCGCGAGCACGGTGTCGGCGGTGCTCGAGTGTCGAACGAAGAGGAAGAATGGCCCCACCGCGGCCGCGCCCAACCCTTCGGTCTCGACCGTCATCGAGAAGCAGAACACGGCCGAGCGGTAGATGGCCCGGGCCCACAGGCGCTGGAGCACGAAGTTGGCCGACACGAAGCGCTCGCGTCTGGCCCCGCGACCGCCGAGCGTGACGATCCACACCGCGGCCGCCCCGATCAGTCCCCACAGCTCGCACCCCAGGTAGGCGGCGAAGAACGCGACGGCCCGGGTGTGCGCAAACCGGTTTCTTCGCACTGCGGGGAGGTCCGACGCCGCTGCGAGCAAGAGCCACAGCGGGGCGCCGCCCCACAAGAGCGCCGCGAGCGCGACGTAGAGGGGCATCGAGACGACCCGCCGTCGCCAGATGCTCACCCGGGATTCGGCGGGTGCCGACATGTTCACGGTCCCGTGGACGCCCGTCGTCGTTCGAAGACCCACCGACCGACCGCGCTCACCAACGTCGTCAACGCCACCCCCCACGCGATGTCGACGGGCACCAGCACCGCGGGCCAGTCCCGCAGCACGGCCCAGTTGGTCAATTCGTACGTGGCGTACGCCACACACCCCAACCCCGCCCCGCGCCAGGCGGCGTCGCGAACATTCAGCGCGCCGCGAACGGCCCACGCCACCACGAAGCCCACGTACATGGCGTAGAACAGCAAGGCGGGGCCGGTCTGAATCGACGGGGCGCGCAGGGGACCCAACGCGCTGTCGTAGAACCCTTTGGCGATGACCCCCAGAAACGTCAGGTCGAGCACCACCATGGTCCCCGCGACTGCGCCCAGGGTCGCCACCCAGGTCATCGCCGACACCGATGCTTTGCTCTCAGACATGGGCAGGGGCCCCCGAGCGCCGTGCAATACCGAACATTGAACTCCAAGCTAGTCGGGAGGCGGCGTCCACGCTCGTCAGACCGGTGCGCCGCCGGGCTCCTTCAGAGCCGGTGCCAGTAGCCCGGAATGAAGATGAAGCCGCGCCCGCGGCGAATCCAGTGACCGTGAATCCAGCGATGTCCGTGGCGTGGACCCTCCCAGTAGCCAGGCACCCACTCCCAGTCGCCGTGCCGCCACACCCAGTGCCCCTTGACCCACACGTGCTCGACGCTGGGCGCGACCGTGATGACCTCCACCCGCTCCGCGGGCGGCTCACGTTCGATCACCTCGGCACCATCAGGGACCTGTTCTTCAATCACCACATGGCGACAGCCGCTCGCGGCCATCCCCAGGACAATCGCAACACACCACGTCTTGAAAGCAGGCATGTGAACCTCCGACCGATGATCCATGAACACAGAACACCCCCGAATCGTTTTCGTCGAGCAGTTTCAGGATCATGCAATGTGGCAAGACGAACCACGCACGCCATTCGGAGCGGCGGGGGTTCGCGTTACAATCCCGGCTCCCCTAACGCCCCGAGGTCCGAGATGCGCATCCCCCTGAGCGCGCTCCTGTGTCTGGTGATCACCGGCTGTAACTGCGGCGGCAAAGTCGGCGGAGACGGCGGCATGCCCGACGACGGCGGCATGGTGGGCGACGGCGGGCGACTGGACGATGGCGGCGTGGCGGCGTGTGTCGGCGGCGCGACCATGCTCGCCATCTCCCCCGCCAATTCGGACGTGACCATTTCGGCGACGCCCGGCGCCATCACCTTCACCGCCACCGCGACCCTCCCCGGCGGCGGAACGGCCGACGTCACCAGCCAGGTGAATTGGAGCGTCTCTCGAGCCGACGACACGCCGCCGGGCACCATCGTCAACGGCGTCTACACACCGACCGCGGCGGGAGGCACGGTGACGGTGAAGATCAGCGATGGGTGTCTCACCGCGACCACCACGGTGAACTTGAAGCTCGACGCGGTCTTCAACGACCCGGGGCCGACCATCACCGCCCGGTTCAACGGCACGGTGGTGACCAACGACAGCGCGAAGGCGCCGCTCATCGTCTACCCCAACACCGAGACGCGGTTTCCGCGGAACATCTACAAGGTGCTCTTTCAGTGGCGGAAACAGGGCAACGACTACTTCCGCATCACCTTCCAGGGGCCGACGTCGAAGACGGTGGTGTACTCGGACGGCGCGCACCCTCAATGCCTCACCGCCACGCCCCCTGCGGGCTGCTACGAAGCCACCCGAGCCAGCTGGGCGGCCATCGCCGGGTCCAACGCCGGCGGCACGGTGGACGTGATCATCGACGGCGTGGCGCCCGGGAGCACCAACGTCTACCGCTCGGCGTCGATCAAGATCGGCTTCTCGAAGAAAGACGTGCGGGGCGCGATCTTCTACTGGTCGACCACGGCGGCAGGGGTTCGGCGCGCCTCGGTCTCCGACGCCGAGCCGGAGGGCTACGCGGTGGCGAAGCCCAAGCCGACCATTCTGCCCAACAGCGGCGCGGTCAAATGCATCGCCTGTCACAGCGTTTCGCGCAGCGGCAAGAAGATGATCGCGGCCACCGAGGCGGCGTCTGCGGGCGGCGTCTTCGTCTACGACGTCACCCTCACCTCCCCGCCGGTCGATCGCTTCACCACCGGCATCGGCGGACCGGGGCACGAGTTCGGCACCATTTCTCCGGACGACACGCGCGCGGTCGCCACCAAGAAGGGCGTGCTGACCGAGTACGACGTCAGCGGCAACGGCCCCATGGGATCCAAGGTGATCGACCTGCCGCTCATGGGAGGAAAAGCGACGCACCCCGACTGGTCACCGAAGGGCGATGCGCTCGTGTACGCGACCGCCGCGGGCGACGCGCCGGCCGGCGCCAGCCTGGCGATCATCGCCAACAACAGCGGCACCTGGGGCTCGATTCGCACCCTGGCGCCAGCGGACGGCGGCACCAACCTCTTTCCCAGCTATTCGCCGGAGGGCGACTACATCGCCTTCTCCCGCGGGGTGAAGGGCGGCCACACCGACCTCACCACGCAGCTGTACGTGATCAAGGCCGACGGCACGGCGGGCAACACGGGGGTCGAGCTGGTCAAGGCCAACCGCTGGGTGAACAACACGGTGACGGCCGGACTGTTCGAGAACAACCAGCCCACCTGGGCGCCGCCGGGAGACCTGCAGTGGGTGGCCTTCAACTCCCTCCGACCGTACGGGGTGGTCTTCCCCACGGGCGGCACGCAGCAAATCTGGGTCGCCGCGGTGGACCCGGCGCTGCTCGCGCAGGGCATCGTGGACCCGAGCTGGCCGGCGTTCCGGTTCGCCTTCCAGGGGTTGAATGAGAACAACCACCGGGCCTTCTGGACGCTCGACGTTCGCGTCCCCGACGACGGGGGCACGCCGGGCGACGCCGGCATCAACGAGGGCGGCGGCGACGGCGGCATGTGCATCCAGGCGGGGAGCGCCTGCAGCCAGACCTCGGGAGACCCGTGCTGTGGAGCGCTGGTGTGCGACCAGGACGTCGACGGCGGCCTCAACTGCCACGGGCTGGGGCTGAACTGAGGTCGTTCTTCCGCATCAACTCCCGTTGACCCGGGCGCGGCCGCTGCATACAACTGTATCGCTGCCGCGGTGGTAGCTCAGTTGGTAGAGCATGAGCTTCCCAAGCTCAGGGTCGAGGGTTCGAATCCCTTCCGCCGCTTTCGCGTGGACGTGCCGCTTCACATCGCTGCGACCGTCTGCGCCTCCGTGGCGTTTTTGTGCTGGGCGCTCTCCGTGGTCACGCGCGAGTACAGCTGTGTCGACCGCATCTGGTCGATTCTGCCTCCGGTGTACGTCGGCATCTTCGCGCAGCACCGCCACTTCGACGACGCGCGGCTCAACCTGATGTTCGCGCTCACCGCGGCGTGGGGGGCCCGACTGACCTTCAACTTCGCCCGCAAAGGCGGCTACGCGAAGGGCGGCGAAGACTACCGCTGGGCGGTCCTGCGCGAGCGGATCAAGGGCGTGAAGTGGCAGGCGTTCAATTTCTTCTTCATCGCGGGCTATCAGAACTTCCTCATCGCGCTGTTGGCGCTCCCGGCCTGGGCGGTGTCCGAAGTGCCGGCGACACCGCTCGCGGCCGGAGACTACGCGCTCGCGGCCGCGTTTCTGGCCTGCCTCGCGCTGGAGACGGTCGCCGACCAGCAGCAGTGGAATTTTCACCAGGAAAAGAAGCGCCGCCTCGCCGCGGGCGACACCAACGGCTCGCGCTTTCTCACCACGGGGCTGTTCGCCTACTCCCGCCACCCGAACTTCTTCTTCGAGCAGGCGCAGTGGTGGTTGTTGGCGGGCTTTGTGCCCCTCGCCGGCGGCGACACCGTGGGGCTGTGGCTGGGCGGCCCGTTCCTGCTCACCCTGTTGTTCCTCGGCTCGACGCGTTTCACCGAATCGATCTCGGCCTCGAAGTACCCGGAGTACGCGAACTACCAGCGCCGGGTGTCGGCGTTGATTCCGTGGATTCCCCATGGGCCTCCGCGCATCACCCGCCGGGCGCCCGGAGCGAGTTAGCGTGGCGGCGTCGAAGCCGATCACCTGGGTGGCGCTCCTGCGCGCGGTCAATGTGGGGGGCAACAACAAGCTTCCGATGAAAGACTTCGCAACGATGCTCGAGTCGCTCGGGTATCGACACGTGCGAACGTACATCCAGAGCGGCAACGCGGTGTTTCAGGCGAAAGAGCGCTCGGCCGACGCCGTGGGGGCGGAGATCGAGAAGAAGATCGCCTCCCGCTTCGGGCTGCGGGTGCCGGTGGTCATCCGCGAAGGCGGCGAGCTGGCAAAACTCCTCAAGCAGAACCCGTTTCTCTCGCCGTCGGCCGACCCGAAGTCCCTCCACGTCGGCTTTCTGAAGGGCGCGCCGACGCCGGGCGCACAGCTTGATCCCACCCGGTCGCCCGGCGACGAAGGAAAGCTCAAGGGCCGCGCGCTCTTCCTGCGGTTCGGCAGCGGCGTGGGCAAGTCGAAGCTCACCATGGACTACCTGGATCGCACCTTCGGCACGACGATCACGCTGCGCAACTGGAACTCGGTCAACGCGCTGGCGGCGTTGGCGGCCGAAGTCGAGGCCACGGCGTGAACAAGCAGGTCGGGCTGCTTTCGCTGGGACTCGTCGGGTTGACGCTGGTGGCCTTCGCCCCGCTCTTCGGCGCGGAGTTCGTCGACGCTGATGACGCGGCGTACATCATCAACAACCCCTTCGTGCACTCGGGGCTCACGCGCTCGGGCCTGTGGGCGGTCCTGGTGCGCCAGTACCACGGCGTGTGGATCCCGCTGACCTACTGGTCGCACGCGCTGGACGTCACGCTCTTCGGCCTCGACGCGCCCAAGCACCACGCGGTGAGCGTGGCGTTCCACGTGGGCTCGGCGCTGGTGTTGTTCTCCACACTGCGCGCGTTTCGGTTCTCGAACCTGGAAGCGTTTCTCGCCGCCGCCCTGTTCGCCGTGCACCCCCTGAGGGCAGAGCCGGTGGGCTGGCTGGCCGAGCGGAAAGAAGTGCTCTGCACCTTCTTCTCCGTCGTCACGCTCCGGGCCTACGCCTCGTACGCCGCGCGTCCATCGGTGGCGCGCTGGTCGTGGGTGGCGGCGAGCTTCGCGGCGGCGATCCTCTCCAAGTCGATGGCCATGACGCTCCCCTTCGCGCTGTTGCTCTGCGACGTGTGGCCGCTGGGGCGGCACCGCACCGTGAAGTGGTCCCGGTTGGTGCTGGAGAAACTGCCCCTGCTGGGCCTGTCGGTCCTGGCGGGGCTGGTGATCATCTCCGCCCAGCGCGAGCTCGGGGCCCTCCACTCGCTCGATCACACGCCGCTTGGGGACCGGTTGCGCCAGGTCCCGGTGGTCTACGTCGAGAACCTCGTGCGCACCGTCTGGCCGGTGGACCTCTCCTTCCAGTACCCGCGAGAGCACCCGAGATGTTTTTTTTGCAGCGTAGAAGATTTTAAATTATCGCTGAGTATTTTTAAACC
>CAZFXD010000183.1:9762-9971 GCA_964522795.1 uncultured Myxococcaceae bacterium | reverse complement strand
CCGTTGAAGACGAACTCGGTCACTTCGGCGGCGCGGCGGCACCGTTCGGCGCAACGCACCGCGCGCTCCGCGTCGGTCTCACGGAGCAACAGCGCGAACTCCTCGCCGCCGTACCGGGCGAACAGATCTTCCGCGCGCACGGTCTCTCCCACCCGCTGCGCCAGGCGCACCAGCACGTAGTCGCCGGCCTGGTGACCGAACGTGTCGTT
>CAZFXD010000183.1:0-9752 GCA_964522795.1 uncultured Myxococcaceae bacterium | reverse complement strand
CGTGCTCGTCGTTGACGCGCTTGAAGTGGTCGACGTCGAACATGACCAGCGCCAGCGGCACCCGGTGTCGCAGGCAGAACGCGAACTCTTTGCGAATGGTGTCGAGGAAATACTTCTTGTTGAAGATCTTGGTCAGGCCGTCGCGCGTGGCCTGCTCGTAGATGTTCTTCTGGTACTGCTCTTCCAGCTGATCCTGGAGCGAGAACTTCACCACCGTGTTGGAGCCGATCTGAATCTTGTCGCCGTCCTGCAGCTGCCCCACGGTGACCTTGGCGCCGTTCAGGTAGGTGCCGTTGGTCGAGCCCAGGTCCATCACCTGGTACTGGTTGTTCTGCCCGACCATCACCTTGCAATGCTTGCGGGAGACGCCGTCGTCGTCGGTCTGGAGCGTGCACTCTGCGCTTCGCCCCAGCGTGACTTCCGCCTCATCGACGCGCGTCATCTTGCCGATCAACGCAGCGTTCTTGGAGTTGAGCACGATCAAGAACGCCGTGCGCTCCTTCTTGGCGGCCTTGCCAAGCAGCTCAGAGATGGTGTGGACCGAAGTCCTCTCCTCGGACATTCGCGAGGCATCTTAGGGATGCCGACCAACCCCCGGCAAGGATCGCTTTGTTTCTCGTGAACGTTCTCCCGCCACGTTGCGCTCAATGTAGGTGCGAAGCGCCCGGGGCGAGGGCGCGACCTTGAGCCCGTGCATCAGCTTGGTCACCGCGGCCGGGGCGGTCATGTCGCCTCCCGAGATGACGCCATAGCGCAGCGCCACCCGTCCGGATTCATAGAGGCCAAGGTCGACGCCGCTGTGCCGGGCCTGGCTGACGATGACGATGGGGAGCTGCCGGCGCTGCGCCGCTTCGAAGAAGGGCACCATCGAGCGCCCCGAGGCCGGCTCCACCGTCATGGTGCCCGACCCGTACGCCTCGAGGACCACGCCCCGAACGCGCGGGAGCACCGCCGCGGCGGCACGCGGGTCGAACCCCGGAAACAGCTTGAACAAGAAGACCCGGGGGTCGAGCTCGGCCCGCACCCTTCGCGGGAGGTTGGGCGGCGGGTGGTGGCTGAACCGGGCGTCGACGCCCAGAGTACCGAGAGGCGGAGCGTTGGGGCTCTCGAAGGCGTCGTATTCCCCCACCGAGCGCTTCACCACGCGATTTCCCCGGAACACCTTGGAGTCGAAGCACACCACGACCTCTCGCGGTCCATGCAGCGCGGTGGTCACCGCGTCGATGAGGTTGAGCCGGGCATCCGAGCGAACTTCACCCAGCGGCCGTTGGGCGCCGGTGATCACCACCGGCACACGCACCCGGCCCAACATGAAAGAGAGCGCGGCGGCCGTGTACGCCAGCGTGTCGGTTCCGTGGGTGATCACCACCCCGTCGAACGCCCGCATCCGCGTGTGGAGGTGCTGCGCCAGCTTGACCCAGGACTCCGGCTGCAGCTCGGCGGAGTCGAGGTTGGAGAACAGGTCGAGCTCAACCTGTGCCAGCGAGCCCAGCTCGGGCACGCGCTCCACCAGGGTGTTGAAGAACGGCCCCGGGTGCAGGGCGTCGGGGCGCCGACCGCGCATTCCCAACGTCCCTCCGGTGTGGACCAGCAGCACGCGCCGAGTCATGGGGCTTCCTTTACAAGCGAATTCACCGTGACTAAAGCGCCGCGCGTGACGCCCCGTGGAAAGCGCGCGATGTGGGTGGCCCTGTTGGGGCTGGCCGGGTGCGCGACGCCGGCCGTGGCCAAAGAGCCGTCGGCGGCGGAGCTGCCCCCGAACGCGCGCACGCTCCCCAACACCTCTGACACGGCGCGCGTGCTGGCCGATTTCAAGCTGGTCGACGTCTCGTCGCTGCCCGGCCCTGCCCGCGTCGAGCTGGCCGCGGTGCTCACCGACGAGTTCGACTACTGCGGCCGTCCGCTGACGTTGGCCGCAGTGCTGAAGAAGGGCGACGCGTGCCCACACACCAGGCGGCTCCTGACGCTGGCGGCGACCCTGGCCAAAGACGGGGCCTCAGCGACCGAGATCCTCAACCTGCTGTCGCGTGAGCATCAGTCGTTCTCGACCAAACGACAGGAGTTCAAGCCCGACCCCCGCATGTGCCTCGGGCCGGCCGACGCCAAAGTCACCCTGGTGGAGTTCTCCGATTTCGAGTGCCCCTACTGTGGCGCCGCGAGACCGATTCTCGAAGCGTTCCAGAAGTCACGCAGCGACGTCCGTTTCTGCTCGCAGCTGTTCCCTCTGTCGGCCCACCCGAACTCGATTCCCGCCGCGCAAGCTGCGCTGTTCGCCCGCGACAAGGGCAAGTTCTGGGCGGTGCACGACAGCCTGTTCGAGAACCAGACTGCGCTGTCCGAAGCGGCGATCAAGAACCTGGCGCAGAAGGCCGGCCTCGAAGGTGAGAAGGTGGCCAAGCTCTTCGGCACCGACGCCTACAAAGATGAGATCGCCGCCTTTCGCGAGCTGGGGAGACAAGTGGGCGTCGAATCAACTCCCACGCTGTTCGTGAATGGGCGCAAGATGCCGCTCAACATCACCCCCGAGATCCTCAACCTCACCGTGAACGACGAACTCGACTGGCAGCGCGGTAAGGGCACCTGGCCGAGAGAATAATGGACGCCAAACTCGCCATCGACGCCTCGGGCGCGTTCGTTCTGGACGACCTGGCTCAGGAAGAATTTTCCGCGCGCGCCGGCAGCTACGTCGTGGGCCACACCTCGCCCGACTGGCTGGTGCTGATTCGGTCCCCGGCGGTGGGCGACATCACCCAGAAGCGGCCCGCGGTGGTGCTGGCCGGCGACTGCGGAATCTTCCCGCTCTCCGACCTGATTGCCTTCCTCGGTCAGTCCCGTTGGTCGGGGGTGATTCGGCAGGTCAGCCCCACGGGCGAGCGCAGCCTGGCCTTCAAGGGCGGCGAGGTGCGGTGGGCGCAGAGCGACATCGCCGCCGATCGAATCGGCGAGATGATGATTCGGCTCGGCTACGTCACCAAGCGCCAGGTGGAAGACGTGCTCAAAGACACCCCGCCCTCGCGCGTCGGTCGCGCGCTGGTGGAGCGGGGCGCGCTCCAGGCGCACGATCTGTTCAAGTGCCTCACCGAGCAGGTGAGCGAAATCTTCCACGGCATGCTCCTGTGCAAGGAGGGCGCGTTCGTCCTCATTGATCAGGACTTCGACGAGAAGGCCGTGCACACGCTCAATCTGTCCACGCAGAACCTGTTGATGGATTCGATTCGCAAGATCGACGAGATGGCGCACTTTCGAAAACGCATTCCGCACGGGCGGCTCTACGTCATTCGCAAGCGCGCCTCAGACGGCAAGCTGGAGCCGGAAGAAGATCAGGTGCTGTCGTTGTGCACCGGCCAGATGAACGTGCTCGAGCTGGGCAAGGCCGCCAAGCTGTCGGAGTTCGACGCCACGCGCGTGGTGTACCGCCTCCTGGAAGGCGGCTACGCGGCGGTCTCGCCGACCCCAGCGGGTCAACTGGCGGCTCCCGCGCCCGTCCCCAGCGTGGCCCCGCCGGTCGCAGCCGTGGCCACGTCGCCGGCCGCCAAGGCCACCGTTCCCGTACCTCCCCCCGCTCCTCCCGCCGACGACCTGCCGCCGTGGGAGAAGCGCACCAACGAGGCGACGAACATCATCCGCGTGTTCAACTTCATCTTCCGGGAGATTCAGGAGGAGCTTTCGAAAGAGGGCAAACAAGGCGAGTTCCTCATGTCGGCCAACGCGGCGATGGTGGACAACAGCCTCTCCTCCTCGCCGGTGATGCAGGGGCTGCGCTTCGAGGCCGATGGCTCGTTGGTAGAGAACGACGTGCTGGCGCGCTTCGAGAAGGTGAAGAGCCAGTTGGGCAGTGAGCCGCTGGCCTCGCTCAAGCAGGCCTTGAGCGACGTGATGTTCTTCCTCCTCTTCCAGGCGGGCGAACTGCTGGAGCAGAAGGCCGACGAAGATCTGGCGCGCCGCGTGAAAGAGCTGCTCGGCACGCTCGAGACACCGTGAGGCCCTATCTCACGGGCGACATCAGCCCCGCCGGCGGCAGCTTCAAAGTCGCGCTGGAAGATTTCGAGGTGGAAGAGGTTCCGGCCTACGACCCCACCGGCCAGGGCGAACACGTCTTTCTCTGGGTGGAGAAGCGCGGCGTGGCCCACCGCGACATGATTCGAATCTTGTACCAACACCTGGGGGCCACCGACCGGGACGTATCGACCGCGGGCATGAAGGACCGCTTCGGCATCACCCGACAATTTGTCTGCGTGCACCGCAAGTTCGAGCCGGCGCTGGCGACGTTCTCGCACCCGCAGGTGAAGATCTTGAGCGCGCGCCGACACGGGAACAAGCTGAAGACGGGGCACCTGCGCGGCAACCGCTTCGTGGTGGTGCTGCGCGACGTGAAGGATGTCTCGGCGGCCGAAGCGGCGCTCAAACGAATCACCGAGGTGGGTCTTCCCAACTGGTTCGGCATGCAGCGATTCGGAGCGCGCGGCGACAACGCCGAGGTGGGGAAGCGAATTCTGCTGGGCGAGAAGCTCTCGCTCCCCCACTTCAAGCGCCGCCTGATGCTGTCGGCCTTCCAGTCGTCGCTCTTCAACGAGGTGCTGGCGCGTCGAATCGCCGCCGGCACGCTGGCCACCGCGCAGAGCGGCGACGTGCTCAAGAAGCATGGCTCCAACGGAGAATTCGTCTGCACCAGCGTGGCGATTGATCAGCCGCGGGTGACATCGTTCGAAGTCAGCCCCACCGGCCCCATGTTCGGCCCCGAGATGCGAGCGCCAGAAGGCGCGCCGCGAGAGCTCGAGCAGGCGGTGCTGGCGCAGGCCGGCCTCACCCCGGAGGCGTTCAAGCTCGGTGGGCGGGACACGCTGGGCACGCGTCGGTTCCTCCGGGTCCCCGTGACGGAGGCGGTGCTGGAACACGCGGCCCCGCACGTTCGCCTCCGCTTCGCGCTCCCGGCCGGAAGCTACGCCAGTGAGCTGGTGCGAGAATTGGTCAAGCCGGGCGCGAACGCCGACGCCCTGCCTGACGACGAGACCACCGAGGAGTAGCGGTCAGGCGCGGTCGTTCAGGTACACCGCCGCCTGGTTGGCCAGGTACGACAGCACCCCCAGCTCCCACTCCGCGAAGGTGGCGCCGCTCTTCTTGTTGATCAGCTGAATGCAGCCGAAGGTGCGGCCGCGCGCCATCATAGGCGCGCAGCAGAGCGACTTGGTCTCGTAGTCAACCTTGTCCGCCACTTCGGAATAGAAGCGAGGGTCCTTCTGCACGTCGGACACGGCCACCGAAACGCCTTCGGTGGTGCAGAAGCCGGCGATGCCCGAGCCCTGCGGAATCACGATTTTCGACCGCAGGAGCTCTTTGGCCGCCGGGCCGTGCGCGGCGAAGAAGGTGAGATCGCCCGTGCCCGAGTCGGCGTGAAGCACCGAGCCGGCATCCGACGGCACTTTCTCCAGCGCGAGCGAGAGCACGAACTCCATCGCCTCTTCGGGCGAGGTCTTGGAGTTGATGTCCTGAATGGTCATGAAGATGTCGGCCAGGACGTCTTCAATCTCCGGTTCACCCTTCGCCTTGCCCTTCGACTTGTCGCGGCCGATGGCGCCCTTGATGGGCATGGTGGGGTGCTCGAGCTCCACCACTTCGTCGGCGTCAGACTTGTGCTTCTTCTTCGGGTGAGCGTGATGCTTGGCGGCCGCCGGCGGCATGGGCGCCGTGGCGGCCTCCGCCGGGCTCGGGGTGGGCGGCTGGGTGGGCGCCTCGGCGGCCGAGGGCTTGGCCTGCGACTTCAAGAACTCGGGCACGTCCATTCGAATGGTGGCGGCGGCGTTGGCGGCCGTGGCCGCCGAGGCTTTCACGCCGCTCCCCTTCTTGACCGGCGCGGCCGCGGCCTCGGCTTCAGACAGCTCCCGAATCCGGAAGACGCGACCGCTGCGCGACTCGGTCACGTGCACCGAGTTGTCTTCCTGAATGTCGACCATCACGTTCTGAACCAGCGCGCCCTGTTCCCCCAGCTTGGAGAGACCGGCTTTGAGCGCCGCCATCCAGTTGTCGGCGTCGACTTTCAACGTCGTGTTGAAACCACCGGTGTTGCCCGCGGGAATATGGACTTCGAACTTGGCCATGGGCGCGAAGTAACCAGATTTCAAAGGAAGAGGAAACGAGCGTCTGCTACGAAGCGCGTATGCCGGACGAAAAAGGGTTGGGGTCAAAGATCATGGGGGTCTTTTTTGAAAAAGACTCCGAGTCGGCACCAGCAGACGCCGCCGCCGAAGTGGAAGCGCTGGTCAAAGGCGCCAAAGGCAACGCGCCCCCGCCGCCTCCTCCAGGCCCGGCGCTGAAGAACGAGAAGCTGGTCTCCAGCGGCGGCCCCACCGACTTCGACGCCGTGTTCCGCGACGCCGGCATGGACGCGGGCGAGCTCGACCACGTGAAGAAGGCGGAGCAGCTCATCGGCGGACTGCCGCCGGGCGTGGGCGCCGACGTGCAGCGCCAGATCGTGGACACGTCGCTGCGCGCCTTCGGCATCGCGGTGGAGAAGATCGTGGCCGCCGCCACCAACCAACTGCGCGCGCTCGACACCTACGTGAAGGTCAACGAGTCGCTCACCCAGAAGGCGGTGGCCGACGCCGAGAAAGAGATCGTCGGGCTGACCGAGAAGATCGCCGGCATTCGCCGCGACATCGAAAAGCGGAATTCGCAGCTGGCGGCGGTGGTGCAGAGCGCCTCGGCGCGCAAGTCACAGGTTCAGCGCGTGATGGATTTCTTCGGACAACCCAAGGCGCCTTGACGCCGTTCCCGCACGTCAGCACTTCAAACTTCCTGGAGGACGCACGATGAAAATCACCCCCTTTGGCAAAGTCTTCTTCACCCTCGTGGTCCTCGGCGTGATCGGCATCGTCGGGTACAAGCGCTTTGGCGACGACCTGCGCAACTGGAGCGGCGCCGCGCCCAAGCCCGCGACGGCAGCCGGGACGGGAGCGGGCACCGCCGCCCCCAACCCGAACGAAGTGACCAAGAACGACTTCCAGGGCATCACCAACGGCCTGTCCGACGCGCCCTCCAAGGGCGAAGTGACGGTCAACGGCACCGGCGCGGCGCTGAAAGACGGCAAGTTGAACCGGACCCTGGTGGTGGGCATCAACACCTGGGCCGGACACGCGCCGGGCATCGTGGCCAACGGCGGCCTGGACAAGGGCTCGGCCGCATCGCTCTACAAGAAGAAGTACGGGCTCGATGTGAAGTTCGTGCTGCTGGAAGACCCCACCGCCAAGCTCGCCGCGTTCATGAAGGGCGACATCGACATCATGTGGGACACGGTCGACAGCTATGCGCGCGAGGCGTCGGTGCTGGCCGAGAAAGGCATGACCGCCAAAGCGATTATTCAACAGGACTGGAGCCGCGGCGGCGACGGCATCGTCAGCCTGAAGACGATCAAGTCGGTGGAGGACCTGAAGGGCAAGAAGATCGCCACCACCAAGTTCACGCCGTCACACTGGTTGCTGTTGTTCCTCCTCGCCCAGTCGGGGTTGTCGCCGCAGGACCGCAACGAGATTGAAAAGAACCTGGTGTACGCCGACGAGGCCCCCAAGGCGGCGGCCATGTTCAAGGCCAAGCAGGTGGACGCTGCCGTGACGTGGGAGCCGGACCTCTCGCAGGCCGTCACCGCGCGGGCCGACGAAGCGCACGTGCTCGTCTCCACCACCGCCGCGACCAACGTCATCGCCGACACGCTGGTGGCGCGTCAGGACCTGATTGAAAAAGCCCCGGCCACCATTCGCGACTTCGTGAACGGGTGGTTCGACGCCATCAGCGTGATGAAAGAAGACCCGCAGGGCACCAATCAGATTGTGGCCGACGCGTTGAAGCTCACGCCCGACGATGTCTCCGGAATGCTCTCGGGCCTCAAGTTGACGGCGTTCGCCGACAACGCGCTCTTCTTCGGACTCTCGGGCCCACACGCCTACTTCGACTCGCTCTTCAACGGCGCGTTCGTCATCTGGCGCAAGAAGGGCGTGGTCAACAAAGCGGTGGACGCGAAAGACTTCCGCGACTCCAGCTTCGTCGAGGCGCTGGCCGGTCAGTACAAGAGCCAGAAAGTCGAGGAGTCGTTCGCCTTCAAGTCAAAGCCCAAGCTGTCGGACCGCGCGATCGTGAACAAGAGCCTGTCGATTCACTTCACCACCGGCTCCGACGAGATCATGCCGGGCAGCTACTTCACGCTCGACTCGCTCGGAGACATGATGCTGTCCTTCGGCAACACCTACCTCCAGGTCGAAGGCAACACCGACAGCCGGGGGAACGCCGCGGCCAACAAGACGCTCTCGCAGAAGCGTGCGGAGGCGGTCAAAAACTACCTGGTGAAGAACTTCGCCATTCCGGAAGCTCGGTTCGTGGCGGTGGGCAAAGGCCAGGCGAACCCGGTTGCCTCCAACGACACCGAAGATGGCCGTGCGCTCAATCGCCGCACTGACATCAAGGTCGTCTTGAATGCCCAGTAGCGCCGCCCGACATCAACACCGGCCGCCGTTGTTTGGAATTCGCTCGTCGATTCCGTCCAACGTAGGCCTGGCCTTGTCGTTGAGCTCGGTCGCGCTCTTCATCATTTCCTGGTGCGTGCTGTCGTACGTGGAAGTGGATCGCGACGGAAAGATGCAGGCGCTGGTGCCGCCGTTCTTCCTCCCGCCGCCGCATGAAGTCGTGCGGGGCCTGCTCAAGCTGACCCTGGAGCCGCAGTACGATTTGATCGGGGCGATCGGGGTGAGCGCGCTTCGCATCATGAAGGCGTTCGGGCTCTCGATTCTGGTCGCGTTGCCGCTGGGCATCGCCATGGGCACCTTCGAAGCGGTGAATCGCTACCTGCCCATCACCGCGTTCATTCCGCTGCTGATTTTGTGGTTCGGCATCGACGAGGGGCAGAAGATCGCGTTCCTCTTCCTCGGCACCTTCGTCTACCTGCTGCCCACCGTGGTGGACGCGATTCGGGCCGTGCCCGAAGAGTTGATTCAGACCTCGTTCACGCTTGGCGCGACCAAGGCGCAGGTGATTCGCACCGTGCTGATTCCCGCTGCCATGCCGCAGATCTTCGACTCGTTCCGGGTGATGAACGCGATCGCCTGGACGTACATCATCCTCGCCGAGATGGTGAACCCCAAGACGGGCATCGGGTACATCCTCCGGCTGGCCGACCAGCACACCAAGCCCGAGTGGAGCTTCGCCGGAATTCTGGTGGTGGGCGTGATCGGCATCACCACCGATCTGCTGATTCGACTCATCAACCGCCTGCTCTTCTCGTGGAGAGAAGCCGATGCCTGAGGTCCCTCCGGTGGCGGCCCCACCCGCTGCACCCGCGCCATCGGCCGCGCCGTCCGCCGCGGCCGTGTCGGCGGGAACGCCTCCCAAGCTCGAGCTGAAGAACCTCTTCATCAGCTACACCGACAAGCAGGGCAAGACGGTGCAGGCGGTGGAAGACGTGAGCCTCACCATCGCCAACAAGCCCGGCGTGGGCGAGCTGGCGGTGTTTCTGGGGCCCTCGGGCTGCGGCAAGAGCACCATTCTGAAAGCCATCGCCGGGCTGCTCACCCCGGACTCGGGCGACATTCTGCTCGACGGGCAGAAGGTGTCGGGCACCGGTCGCGATCGCGGCATGGTGTTTCAGAGCTACACCTCGTTCGCGTGGCGCTCGGTGCAGCGAAACGTGGAGTACGGGCTTGAGCTTCAAGGCGACCCCAAGAGCGAACGCGCGGCGCAGTCGAAGAAGATTATCGAGCACGTGGGCTTGA
>CAZFXD010000182.1:0-10031 GCA_964522795.1 uncultured Myxococcaceae bacterium | reverse complement strand
CCTCGCTTCTCAAGGGGTGGACTGAGCAATGCGCGTGCCTCTCACGAGTTAAGAACGCGCTTTTCTAACGCGAAGGTGTCACGCGAAGGTGTCTGGCACTCGTCGGGGGTTAAGAAGGCGCTTCTCTAACGCGAAGGTGTCTGGCACTCGTCTGGAGCACTCGTCTGGCGTCTGGAGCACTCGTCTGGCGAAGGTGTCTGGCACTCGTCTGGGGTCTGGCACTCGTCGGGGTTAAGAAGGCGCTTCTCTAACGCGAAGGTGTCTGGCACTCGTCTGGGGAATTTCTCGTTGCGAGTATTTCAATCGCGCGGTGTGATCTGCGCGCCAGCGCGTTGATGCCGATCAACGTCGCATCCCCCCGCCTTCGAGTACGCGACCCGTTCGCTCTCGCCGTCCCAAGGGGTCCCCACATGCAAAAGCAGCCCGCCGGTGTCGATCATCGATCGCTGTACCGTTTGCCGTGGTCGGCCTCCGACAACGTGATCGCCTGGCTCGAGCCGACCGCGAAGTGCAACCTGGCGTGCGAGGGTTGCTACCGGGAGAACGTGAACGAGCACAAATCGCTCAAGGAAATCCGGAGCGACCTGGACGTCTTCAACCGCTGGCGCACGTTCGACGGCGTCTCCATCGCAGGCGGGGACCCGCTGCTTCACCCCAACGTGGTGGACATCGTTCGCATGGTGAAAGACGACGGCCACAAGCCGATCATCAACACCAACGGGCTCGCCATGACCCGCGAGCTGCTCTTGAAACTGAAAGACGCGGGGCTCGTTGGCCTCACCTTCCACATCGACTCCAAGCAGGGGCGCCCGGGCTGGAAGGGCAAGAACGAGCTCGAGCTGAACGCCCTGCGCCTCCAGTTGGCCGAGATGGTGGCGAGCGTGGGCGGGCTCTCCTGCGCGTTCAACTCCACCGTCTATGAGGACACGCTCCAGTACGTGCCCGACCTGGTGAAGTTCGCCGAAGATCACATCGACATCATCGACGTGATGGTCTTCATCAACTACCGCGCCGCGCTCACCGACGCGGAGTACGACTACTTCCGCGACGGAAAGAAGGTCGACGTCTCGCCGCTGGTCTACACCATCGACGAGAAGGTCCAGCGCATGGACATTCAGTCGCGGGAAGTCGTGGCCAAAATCCGCGAGCGATTCCCCGACTTCGCGCCGTCCGCGTACCTGGGCGGCACCGAGAAGCCCGACTCGCTCAAGTGGCTCTACACCGGCCGCTTCGGCTTCCCCGGGAAGACGCTCGGCTACGTCGGCCCGAAGTTCATGGAGACCGTGCAGACGGTCCATCACCTGTGGACGGGCAAGTACCTGGCCTACGCCCCCAAGGACACCCTGGAGGCAGGTCGGAGCTCACTGGCGCTGGGCGCGCTCGACCCGGGCACGCGTCAGGTGGCGGCGAACTACCTGAAGCACGTCGCGCGGCACCCCCTCGACGCGAGGAAGAAGCTGCACTTTCAGACCATCATGATCATCAACCCCATCGACGTGCTCGCCGACGGACGCGCCAACATGTGTGATGGGTGCCCCGACGTCACGGTGCACAACGGGGAGCTGGTCTGGTCCTGCCGCCTCGAGGAGTACCGCAAGTACGGCGGGCTGCTGAATTGCGCACCCAAAGCCGCGCCCCGTGACGCGGGTGTCCGGCTGCCGACCATCGCGGCGGCGCCGACGAAGAAGAGCAACGGCAAGGTCCACCGCTCGGTCTGACAGCGCCCCCCGCGACGGCCAAAGAATTCCCTGCGAGGCGCTTGTCGAACCACGCGCCTTGCCTGTATCAGCACGCCCACACTTGCACCCCGGGGGTCTCATGCGTCGCATTGCACTTCTCTCGCTCGTCGCAGTCGCTGTCAGTTGCGGTGGGCCCAACAACAACAAGGACGGCGGCCAGACCGGCAAGAGCTCGCTCCACGCCGACTTCTCCATGGGTGATGGAGTGCCCTTCGACGTCGCCACCTCGTTCGACGCGACCATCGTCACCGGCGAGACCTACCCGGGCGGTTGGGTCAGCATTCGCGGCGTGTCGGCCGACGCGACCACCTCGTTCTGGCTCTGGGTGCTGGGGCCCCTGGACGCGAACAAGACGTACCAACTGACGCGGGACACCGACGCGTCGCGCACCGCCAGCCTCGTCTACTCGTGGACCGGGGTCGTCAACGGCAAGCCGTCGCTGGGCTACTGGACCTCGCAGAGCGGGGTGCTGAAGATCGACAAGGTCGACGGCACGGCGGTGACCTTCCACATCGTGGGCGCCGCCATGGGCCCGTCCACCGCGGTGGGCAGCCTCTCCAGCGCCACCGGCACCTTCATCGCGGACCTCACCGGCCTCATCGTGGACTTCACGGCCGCGACCGGCGTGGTGCCGTCGCTCCTGCCGCCATTGGACCCGATGGCCGCGTCGCCCGCGATGCAGGTGTCTCAAGTCTCGTTCTCGCGCCCGGTGGGGACCGTGGCGCCGGCCGGTGACTGGGCGTTCGCGCTCTACGCGGACAAGGACTTTCACCTCTACGACCTGTCCAACGCCGCGAGTCCGGTGGTGTCGGCGACCATCGCCACGCCGGCCAGGGTGGTGGCGATCGATCACGACGCGAACCGCGGCCTGGGGTTCGCGCTGTCGGTTGATGGCACCGTCACCGCCGTCAACATGGCCTCGGCCCTGAACCCGACGGTGCTCTCGACCTACACCTTCACCGGCATGACGCCGACGGCCGGCGGCTTCGCACGCGTGGGCACCTCGCTCTTCGCGCTGAATGGAGCGACGATCGCCACCGCGGTGTTCAACGGATCCAGCTTCGCCGCGGGCCCCTCGCTCACGCTCACCCAGGCAGCGACCCGCATCACCTCGGGCGGCGGCTACCTGTACGTCACGTATTCCAACGGCAACCTCGAGGTCTGGGGCCAGAACGCGAGCGGCGTGTGGAGCGCACTGGGGAACGTGAGCCTCGGAGGTGAGACCTTCACCCTCCAGGTCAAAGGCACGCGGGTCATCGCCTTCCCCCGCGGCAAGGGCATGCGCATCATCGACTTCGCCGTGCCGAGCGCGCCGTCCTTTCTCTATTCGGACTCGGTGCTCCACGACGTGAGCAGCGCGCAGTTGGTGGGACGCATGCTCGTCACCAACAACGATCGCGGCTGGGTGACGACGATTGATCTCTCGAACTTCGCCGCGCCGCGCGTGGTGACGAACAACACCGGCATGAGCGGCAACTGGGTCGCGCCGGTGGGCGGCAACTTCCTCACCGGCTCCGCCATGTCGGGCACCGTGTCAGGCGTGGCGCCCTACCCCACGGCCACCATTCCGGTGTCGATGCAGAACAGCTTCCCGCTCAACGGGCAGATCCCCGTGACGTTCTCCAAGGCGATCGACGCCTCGACCATGGGTGCGGTGACGCTGACATGCGGCGGCGTGACGATTCAGGGCACGACCCGCCTGCTTCCCAACGGCGTCACGCTCTGGTTCACCCCCAGCAAGGCGCTCACCGCGTCGACCGCCTGCACCCTCGACTTCTCCGGCGTGAAAGACACGCTTGGGTTGTCGTTGGCCGCCGCGGGGTCGTCGGCGGTGCTGAACTTCCGCACGGCCGCGGCGCCTCCCGCCCCCGTGGTCAACGCGGGCAGCAAGTACGCGCACACCGCCGACGGGAAGTTCACCGACTGGACCGAGAAGAGCACGCCCGCCCAGTGGGAGTGGTTCGACGTGAAGCCCGCCAAGGGCATGTACACGTACTTCTACGCGGACTTCGACGGCACCAACCTGTGGATCCTCAACGACTGGTTCCACAGCGGGGACAAGGTGGACCCCGACTGTTACAACCAGTTCAACGCGTGGACGAAGGGCGGCGCCGAGCAGTGGGACATTCGGGCCTACGGCGATCAACACGTCGAGGTGCGGAAGAACGGCGCGCAGCTCAACGCGGCCGACGCGGGCATCGCCGGTGGCGCGGGCTTCGGCGCCTCACCGAACGTGAGCGACCCCCACACCATCTACGAGATTCGCATTCCCGCTGGTCAGGGCCAGTGGGGTGTGCAGCTGCATGACCCGGGTCCGTCGTTTCACTGCTCGAAGCACGCCGCTGATCCCACGCCGCTGGCCGGCGCGATGGGCATGGACGGCGGCAGCTCGCCGTCGACCAGCGTGAACACCACGTCGACGCCGAACGCGCCCGGGACCATCGAGCTCAACACCGCCGTGGGTCAGCAGGGCATCTGGACGCTCTCGTGGCTCTCCCAGGACCGCTGGAACGACTTCGTGCAGTACGTGGTCTACGTCTCGTCGAGCCCGCAGTTCTCGCCCATTCTCTGGGGCCAGGTCACTCCGCAGCGCACCGCGACGGTGCCGGCGAGCGTGGTGGCGCGGGGTGGAACGTTCTACTGGCGCGTGACGGCGTGGAATCAGGTGGGCACGTCCACCAGCAGCACGGGGAGCTTCGTGGTTTCGGTGCCGCAGCAGGATGGTGGAATGGACGCCGGGCAGGACGGTGGCTCGGACGGCGGTCGAACCGATGCGGGCTCGGGGTTCGACGGCGGCTTCGACGCCGGCTCCACGCAAGACGGCGGTTCTGACGCGGGTTCGGTTTCGGACGCAGGGTTCTCATTCGCTTCGGTGGGCAGCCTGGTGCTCTGGCTCCACGCCGACCAGAACGCGGTCAATACCCTCAACGGCTACGTGACGTCGTGGGTCGACTCCTCGGGCAATAACCACCACGCGTTCGGGCCCGACGCCGGGTGGGCGCCGGCGTTCGTCAACGGACAGATCAACGGCCTGCCGGTGGTTCGCTTCGACGGCGTGGACGACTTCCTCGACTTGCAGGGGCAGATCATCGGCAAGCAGACGTTCACGGTGATCGTGGTCGGGAAGATGAAGAACGCCGCGACCCAGGGCATGCTGCTCAGCAACTACGCGACGACGAACACCACGACGTCGGTGTACTTCGGGAGCGGTGGCGGTTACTTGACGTTCACCGCCGACCTCCAGTTGGGCGGCAACTATACGAGCAACAACTACGCCATCTTCACGGCCACCAGCTTCCTCTTCAACGCGCAGACCTTCATCAACGGCGCGGTCTCGGGAACTCGCGGCGCGGCGCTGAACACCAAGGATTTGACCACCCACTACGTCCTGGGCCGTCAGGGCGGCACCGCGTCGGGCTATCTCGACGGCGACATCGCCGAGGTGCTCGTCTTCGACAAACCGCTCACCTCGCAGGAACAGGCGCAGGTCGAAACCGCGCTGGCGGCGAAGTACGGCCTTCCGTACTGATCAAAAGCCCCCGTCGCCCCCTCCCGCGGGCGGTCATCATCCGGCGGCGAGCGCGCGTGTAGGCGTCGCTCGCCCTCCTTCAGGGGCTCAATTCTCCTGGGCCCCCGGCCCACGCCGAGCGCCCGGGCGGTGACAATCGGCGCCTGCGTGGGGCGCGTAGATCGTTCGACGGGCTCGCCCGTTCATGCAGGCACCTTTCTCCAGGGAGCCACCATGAACCGCCGAACGCTGATCGCCGCCGTCGCCGCCGTCTCACTGCTGGGCCCGGGCTGTCGTTTTGGACTGCTCGGGAAGACCGAAACCACCTCGATGCGCGAGCGCAGCCGTCAGCTGACGCTCCTCGCCGCCAAAGAGGCCGGCAACATCCGCGACGCGGACGCCCGGCTCACCCGGCAGCTCAACATCGCCGACGGGGCGCTGAACCGCTTCAGTCACGAAGACGGTTCGGCGGTGATTCGCGAGGTCACCAACACCCTTCGCACCGTCGGCGGAGAGCTTCGCGATCACACCCGGGTCAGCGGCTGGGTGAGCGCCTCTCAGTTGGCGAGACGAGCCGCCGACGTCAGCACGGCGAAGGAAGCCACCGCGTCGGCAGAGCACGAACTGGAGACGATGGAAGACCGCGCGGTGCGCTGCCTCTTCGTGATGGGGGTGGCGGAGGAAGTAAAGCAGCTGCGAGGCAACGCCGACGCCGCGGCGCTGATCGTCAAGGGCGGGCAATGGGCCTCGTCGATTGAAGACCGCGATGAACGCCGCCGCGCCCGCCTGGCCTTCGCCATCACGCTCTTCAACCTCGACGCGTATGACGGCGGCGTGGCCACGTTGCGCGACGAGCAGGACCCCGCGTGGTCCTCCGACACCCTGCTCGCCCTCGCCGGCCCGGCCGGTGGACTCGAAGAACCGTCGCGTTCAGCCCCAGAACGCAGCGCCGCCCTGGACGGCGTGGCCGTGAGAAAGGAGATGCGCACCCCTGCTCCGGCAGCGCCTTCGCTCAACGCCGGCGCGAACTACGGCAAAGCGCTCGACTTCGGCTCGGTCTTCCAGGGCCGCGCTTCCAGCGCCATGCAGTAGGTCCGAACGCCTACTGAAAACTTGAGCAGTCCACTGGTCATCCGTACAGTTGGGGCATGCTCACTCCGAACAAGCTCGAAGGTTTCTCCGCGCCGCGTCGCCTCCCCTGGGCTCCCGAGGGAAGCCTCGCGGCGCAGCTCGCTGCATGGCGAACGGACCCGGCCATCTGGCGGAACATGGTGCTCGACGCCACGCTGCCGGAAGAGTGCGCATCGTTCGCGCCCATCCCCACCGCCCTCGCTCCGACGGTCGCCGACGCGCTGCGCGCCCGGGGCGTGCGAGAGCTGTACTCCCACCAGGCGCGCGCCTTCGAGCTGGCCGCCGGCGGTCGAGACGTGGTGGTGGCGACGCCTACCGCCTCGGGAAAGAGCCTGTGCTTCAACCTCCCCGTGCTGGACCGGCTCGCCAGAGAGCCGTCGGCGTGCGCGCTCTACATCTTCCCCACCAAGGCGCTGGCGAGGGATCAGGAAGAGTCGCTGCGCGGGTTGATGACCGAGGCCAGGCTCGGCCACGGCGCGATCACCTTCGACGGAGACACCCCGGCCGACGCGCGTCGGGCCGCGCGCGAGCGAAGCGGCGTCGTGCTCACCAACCCGGACATGCTCCACAGCGGCATGCTCCCCCACCACGCCAGCTGGGCGCGCCTGTTCGCCAACCTGCGGTTCGTGGTGCTGGACGAGCTGCACACCTATCGCGGCGTGTTCGGTTCGCACCTGGCCAACGTGCTGCGCCGCCTCGAGCGGGTGGCCCGCTTTCATGGCTCACAGCCTCAATTCATCTTCGCGTCGGCCACCATCGGCAACCCGGCCGAGCACGCCGGGCGACTGGTGGGCCGGCCGGTGGCGCTGGTGGATGAATCGGGGGCGCCCCGCGGCGCACGTCGGGTGCTGGCCTACAACCCGCCGGTGGTGAACCCGGAGCTGGGCGTGCGCCAAAGCTACGTGAAGGCCACCGCGCGCCTGGCGGGAGACCTGGTCAAGTCCGGCGTGCAGACCCTGGTGTTCGGCCAGTCGCGCAACACGGTGGAGGTGCTGCTCAAGTACCTCCGCGATGGGCTGGAGAAGACGCGCGTCGGGCACGATCAAATCCTCGCCTACCGCGGCGGGTACCTGCCGCAGACGCGCCGCGCCATCGAAGCGCGCCTGCGGGCCGGGGAGATCCGCTGCGTGGTGGCCACCAACGCGCTCGAGCTGGGCATCGACATCGGCTCGCTCGACGCGGTGGTGTGCGCGGGCTACCCGGGGAACCTCGCTGCGCTGTGGCAGCGCTTCGGCCGCGCCGGCCGTCGGCAGGAAGAGAGCCTGGCGCTGCTCGTGGCCTCCAGCGCTCCGTTGGATCAGTACGTGACGCGTGACCCCCAACACCTGATGCGGCCCCCCACCGAGCAGGCGCGCATCGACCCCGACAACATTGAGATCCTGGTGCAGCACTTGAAGTGCGCCGCGTTCGAACTCCCCTTCGCCGGCACGGAGTCGTTCGGCTCCGTGCCAGCCGAACAGACGGCCGAGGCGCTCGACTTCCTCGCCTCGCATTCGGTCTTGCACGCGACGCAGGGGCCGCTGGGCGAACGCGCCTGGCACTGGGCCGCCGACGCCTACCCGGCGAACGACACGTCGCTTCGGAGCATTGGCTGGGACAACGTGGTGATCATCGAGGCTCCGGCGCAGACGACCCTGGCGGAGATGGACTGGCGCAGCGCCCACACCATGCTGCACACCCAGGCCATCTACCAACACGACGGCGCGCAGTATCAGGTGGAGCGCCTCGATCTGGAGAATCGCAAGGCGTACGTGCGCAAGGTCGAGCCCGACTACTACACCGACGCGCACAAACACTCCCGCGTCGAGGTGCTGGCCGAGGATCAACACGACGCGCGAAAGGGCCTCTCGTTCGGGATCGGCGAAGTCTCTGTCGTTGAGCACGTCGTCGGGTTCAAGAAGATCAAGTTCCACACGCACGAGAACGTCGGCTACGGAGAAGTCACCCTGCCCGAGCTGCAGATGCACACCGCGGCGTTCTGGCTCACGGTCCCAGACGAGGTGGTGCTGAGCCTGCGGTTACCTCGCGTGGAGGTGGTGGACGCGATTCGCGGGCTGGGCGCGGCGCTGCACGCCGTGGCGTGCGTAGGACTCATGACCGACCCCCGCGATCTCGGCCGCACCCTGGGGAGCCGGTCGCCCGAAGGCACGCCCGGCCCGCTGGCGTCGAGCGGAGGCACCCTGATCAACCCCACGGTGTTCCTCTACGATCAGGTCCCCGGAGGCGTGGGGCTCGCGTCCAGGCTGTTCGACGAACGCGACGAGTTGCTCCTGCGCGCGCGGCGCCTCATCGATGGGTGCGCGTGTGAGGACGGCTGCCCGGCCTGCATCGGGCTCGACATCGGCGAAGGGGTTCAACGGGGCGCGCACCGACGGCGCGACGTGGTGCGCTCGCTCCTCGCGGCGCTTGAAGTGCCTCTGGAGCACTAAGGTTCGCGATGGACCTGGGCGCGCGCCTCAGCCGGTTGGGAACTATCGGGGCTCCCCGAGCGCCACCGCCTCGCGCCGTCGATGCGCTCCAGATTCCCGACAGCCTCTTCGGCCCGGACTCGCGCGTCGGGCGAGAGCCCGTCTTGCCCGCACGCGCGGTGAGGCCGACCACCCTCGCCCGACTGGCGTGCGACGAGGCGCTGCTCGGCGTTGACCCGGGAACGGCGCTCTTTCTCGACACGGAGACCACCGGGCTCCAGCACGGGGCCGGCACCCTGCCGTTCCTGATTGGCCTCGCGTGGTTTGAGAATGACTCGCTGCGCGTCCGGCAGCTGTTCCTCGGACACCCCGGGGGTGAGGCGCCGCTGCTCGCTGAGCTGGCGACGCGCATCGCGGGCGCGTCGATGCTCGTCACGTTCAATGGAAAGTCTTTCGACTGGCCGCTGTTGCGAACGCGTTTCGTGCTCAATCGCATGGCCATCCCGGCCCTGCCGCCGCACCTCGATCTCGTGCACGGCGCGCGACGGGTGTTCAAGCGGCGCCCCCACGTGGGCCGTCTGAAGGAAGTCGAAGCGAACATCCTCGGTTTCCATCGGCACGGCGACATCGACGGCGCGCTGATTCCCGCCGTGTACTTCGACTGGCTCCGGCGCGGCACCCGGGGCCTGTTGGATCAGGTGTTCGCCCACAACGCGCAGGACGTCGTCTCGATGGCCGCCATCGCGAGCGCGCTGGCTCGCCGCCTCGAAGCGCCCGAGGCGAACGACGCCGCCGAAGATCTCGTCTCTATCGCCGAGCTGGCCGCACGCCACCACGACTGGGAGGCCGTCGAGCGCTTCGCCGGCGCGGCGTGCGAGCTTTCCCCGGCGGCGCTGACCATGACGGAAGCGCTCCAACTCCGCGCCCAGGCCGCGGTTCGACGGCAGCGAGTTCAGCAGGGAACGGAGTACCTGGAAGCCGCGACCCACCTCAGCGGAGCACCGGCGCCGCTGATCGCGGAGGTCCATTTGTCGCTCGCGAAGCTCTACGAACACCGGCTGGGAGATTTCGCACGGGCAGCAGCGCACGCGGCGTCGGCTTCTTCCGCCGAGCACGCCACGCAAGCCGCGCGACGCCGGGAGCGCCTGGCTCGCCGGCAGGTCGGTCGCGAGCCTTCGCCATCAGCGTAGGAAAAAAGAAGCTCCCGGCCTTCTTGGATTTCTCCTTGAAGACCGGGAGCTTCAC
>CAZFXD010000181.1:0-10279 GCA_964522795.1 uncultured Myxococcaceae bacterium | reverse complement strand
GCCCCGCCGCCGGTGCCTCCGTCACTGCCGCCGCCGCCCCCCTGGCCCGCGTCGGGGCCCGCGGGCACCACCACCTCCAGCGGAAGGAGCAGCGAGATGTCGTTCTGCGCCGAGAACCAGACGACGCCTTCGCGCACCATGTCGACCTGAAAGGTCCGCGGCCCGGGCGTGGAGAACGCGGGCAGCGTGTACGAGAGCGTCACCTCTTCGCCCGGCGAAACGTCTTGAGGAAGGTTGATGCGTCCGTTGAACGCCGGCGCTGGCAGCGTCGACGCCGCGCCGTTCACCAGACTCACCCCGGCGCGAATGGGGTTGGTCCCGGTCGCGTTCCAGGTCTCCCAGCCGTCGTTGCGGACCTTGAAGCGGAGCGTGGTCGCCGGTCCGGTCGGCACCGTGGTCGGCAGGTTCACCGCGGTGTAGCTGGCGCGATAGGTGTTGGAGCCCCCCATGGTCTTGCGCGCGAGCGCGAAGAACGTGAACGGGTCCACGAAGCGGTAGCGGTAGTTGGCGTGCTGCGAGGCCAGAAGCTGCGACGCGTCGGCGGCGAACTTGGCCAGGTTCTTCAGCGCCACGATTCGAAACGCAGAGAACTGCGGCGTGAAGGTGGGGCTGGTCTTGTTGAGCACGCCCCACGCCAGGTCGGCCGGCGCGAGCTCACCGAACGGAACCGGGGTGGGCGTGGGCGGTGCGTCCATCGTCTTCAGGCGAATGACCGGCGTGTTGTCGATGAGCCCCGTGTCGCCGCCGTTGATCAAGTACGGCCCCACCAGCACGCCGTCGCCGTTGTACGGGGTGACCGCGTCAAAGTGACTCACCGTCAACGCGTCGACGGGGTCCAGCACCCAGCCAATCGACGTGTCCAGCACGCGCGCGTCGCGCACGCCTTCCGCGGCCCACACCGCGCGCATGGCCGCATTCATCTGGCTCGGCTGCCCGTAGCCGGGGCCGCTGTCGCCACTGATGAAGAAGTCGCGCCGGGTGCGGGTGGCCAGCACCCGGCGGTAGTGCGGCGGAAACCGCGGCGCCATGTGCCCACTGAAGTCCCACGCCACCGGAATGAGGCCGCGGCCCGGTGCGTCCCAGGTGTTCGGCGTCACGTTGTAGAGCCAGGCCGAGGAGTCGTGATCGCCCAGGAGCCAGAGCACGTAGTTGGCCGGCACCACGCTCCCCGCCGCGGGGTCGCCCGCGTAGAACGCCACGTCGTCGACGTCGAGGTTCACGTTCGGGGTGCGCAGATAGATCTGCGCGCGGGTCTGGGTGTGGCCGGGCTGCGCCACCGTGAGCCGGGTCCTCACCTCGGTCCAGGTGGTGCCGATGGTGGCCACCGTCACGGCTTTCTCCTGCGTCCCGCCGAGCGCCCAGATCACCTGCTCCACCTGCATGGGGGCCGACGCGCGCACGTACGAGCGCATGGTGATGGTCTGCCCCACCCCGACCCCGGGGCCGTCCTGGTACAGGTTGTTCTTGGCGTTGTTGGCCGTGTCCGCGGTGTTGCACTCGAGGAAGGACAGCCCGTCGCGCGAATTCGTGGGGTCGGCGTAGACGACCGCGTTGGAGAGCGAGAGCGTCCAGCCGGCCCCGTTGTCCTCGAAGCCTCCGTTGGAGCCGAGCCCGGAGAGGAACCCCATGCCGTTCAAGTCTTCGGGCGTGGGGCGCAATTGGGGCGCTGGCACCGGGTCGATGGGCGCGTGCTGGTAGAAGCTGGCGTTGCTCATCTGCGGCGTGGGCGAGTACGCGTCGGCGTCGAGCCCCGCGCCAAACCCGGAGATGAGCTTCACGCTGTACCATTCGATGTCGCGGTGGAAGTCGGTCGCCCCCGGCACCGAGTACTTGTACGGCCAGGGCACGAAGCCGCGAACGGTGAGCACGCGGTTCGACGTCTTGGAGCGCGCCGTGAGCAGGAGCACGCGCTGGGTCGCCGCGTCCACGCCGGCAGGCGCGCCAGGATCGTCGTCGGCCGGCAGGTCGTCCCACGGGGACAAGTCGAAGGGCAGCCCCCGGTGGGCCACCTGATAGTCGTGGTTGGGCACGTACCAGAGCGTCAGCGGGCTCGCCCCGCCGTTCCGCGCGTAGCGAGGATCTTTGATCCACGAGCCGTCCGTCATCAGCCCGAACTCGGTGGGGTCCAGCTTGTTCGCCTTCTGGTACTTCTCGTTCGCCCACAGGTACACGTCGGTCTTGGCGCGGCCGGTGGAGTTGGGCGCACCGGCGCCGAGCCCCGGCACCTTGCCCCCGGGTGGGTTGTTGACGAACAGCGCACCGCCGTCGGGCTGCACCAACCACACCTTCTCGGTCAGGCCCCGGGCGAGCAGCTTCTGGTACAGGCTGGTGGGGCTCGCGTCCCACCGAACGACGATCAGATCGTCCGCGCCGGCGGCCGCGAAGGCCCCGTTGAACGACGAGGGCACATTTTCGTCCCACACCGCGAGGCCCTTGACCACGCTGCCGTACGCGTCGAGGGCAGCGTCGAAGGCGGGGTCGAATGAGTTCGCCATCACCGTCGTCGACGCGTTGTCGGGAACCGCGGCGTTGAGCCGCATCACCGGGCGGCCGGCGATGAGCCCCCCGCCGTTCTTGGGGTCCGCGAGGCGCGCCAGCCACAGCTCATCGATGTCGCGTTGGAAGATGGAATACAGCCGCGGCGAGTCGCGATTGACCAGCCCCATCAAGCTCGCGAGCGCCGCGAGGCGATCGTGCACCTGCCGTCGGCTGGCGATGGTCGAGCTCGAGCCGTAGCAGGCGTTGAAGAACGCGCCCACGTCAATCACCCGCACCGGCTCCACCTGCGCCGCGGCGGGGGTGGAGGCCAACCACAGGAGCGCGAGGCCCCACAGCGCGCTCACCCGGCGCGCCGTCTCACCCGCCCGCACGTGTCGACGACGGACAGCTCGGGGGTGAGCGTTCGAAGCGGGCCGCATCAGAACGTCAGCCCGAGGCCACGAGGCCCTGAGGCACCCACCACCGCCGGCACCAGGGCCTGCCCTTCGGGCACGACCTTCCGAGAAAACACCTCCAGCATGATCGCCGTCGCCAGCACCGCGACAGCCCCCGAGACGCCGGTCGCCACCATGGCGCCCGTCGGGGCCACCGCCAGGCTGAGGCCCAACGGCAATCCCAGAAACGCGCCGATTCCTCCGGCCCCCAGGACGGCCAGGGCGCTGGCGTCTCCCTTCAACGCCACCTGCAGCGCCCACATGAAGAAGGGAATGGCGGGCGTCAGCAGCACCTGCCCGGCCACCGCCATCGGGCAACCGTAGGTTGGCGTCTGACCGCAGAGGTACTGGGGCGCGAAGATCACCGCCGACCACAGCGCCAACCCGGCCGCGGTCATGATCCCCACCCGGAGCAGGCGCAGCGAGAACGGGTCCGGAGTGCCCACGGGGTTGGGGACCATGGTCACCAGCGGCGCGTCACTGCGCTCCTGCGGCATGAGCGACGGCGTGGCCCACGCGGCGCTCGCCAGCAGCACCACCAGAAGCGAACCGACAAATTTCAAGCTGCCTCCCGAGGGGCCGCACTGTATTCGCTTTTTCGTCTCGGTGAAGTGAGCCCGTCGCCCCATCGTGACGAACACGCGTCAGAACGCGCTGGTCAGCGGCGGCGGAAAACAGGAAAGTCCCGCGCCATGCACCGCTGGCAGCAATTCGCTCGACCGACCCTCGTTCCGCTTCTCCTCGCGTTGGCGGCCTGCGGCCCCGACATGACGCCCGGGCCGAAAGACTCGGGACAGACGCCGGACTCGGGCGAAGTCGACTCCGGCATGACGGCGAACGACGCGGGCCCCTCGAATCGGAAGATCGTCTCGCTGGCCGTGACCCCCTCCACCCTCGCCCTCAAGGTGGGCCAGGTGGGCGGCGTCTCGGCCATCGCGACCTTCGACGACGGCGCCACCGCCGATGTCTCGGGGAGCGTCACCTGGGTGGCCAACCCGCTCGCCGTCGCCACTGCGACCGTAATGTCGGCCGCCGACAACCTGGTGCGCGTCGACGCGGTCGGCACGGGCACTGCCGCCATCACCGCCAAGAGCGGCACCATCTTCTCCAACGCCTGCACCGTCACCGTGACGCAGAACCAGATGATGATGATGGACGGGGGCGTGGTCGGCCCTCCCTCCGAGGCGCGCGCGGTGTGGGTGACGCGCTTCGCGTACTCCACCGCCAACGACGTGAAGAACATCATCGGCAAGGCCGCGGCGGCCGGGTTCAACGTCGTCTACTTCCAGATTCGCGGCAACGGCGACGCCTTCTACAAATCGAGCCTCGTGCCGTGGGCGAAGAATCTGTCGGGCACGCTGGGGAAGGACCCGGGCTGGGACCCCTTGCAGACCGCCATCGACGAGGCGCACACCCAGGGGATCCAGCTCCACGCCTACTGGAACGTGTTCGCCGGGTGGCCGGTGCCGAGCGGCTGCGCGGGCGCCGGAACCTGCACCTGTGAGCCGACCCAGGGGCTGTCCGACTCCTGCGTGTTGCCGCCCGCGTCGCCGGCTGGTCAGCCCGACCACTACCTGCGCAGCCACCCCGACGTGATGGCGGTGAACTCCGCGGGGAAGACCGTGGACACCGAGTACTACTGGATGTCGGCCGGGAACCCGCTGGTGCAGGCGCACGTGGTGGCGGTCGCGACCGAGTTGCTCCAGAAGTACAACGTGGACGGCCTCCACCTGGACCGCGTGCGCTACCCGGGGGCCAGCTACTCGCACGACCCCGGCAGCGAGACCGCGTACGCGGCGGTGCCGGCGCCGAAGCCGACGCGGGAAGATTGGCAGCGCGCCCAGGTCACCAAGGTGGTGGGGCAGATCTACGCCGCGCTCAAGCAGTACCGCCCCAAGGCGGCGCTCTCGGCCTCGGTGTGGGGCATCTACAAACCGCTCTCGGGTTGCACCACCTCGGGCGGCTACGCCAACTACTACCAGGACTCGATCGGCTGGCTGAAAGCCGGGGTGATCGACGCCATCAACCCGATGATCTACTGGGACATCGGCTCGGGCTGCACCGACTGGTCAAAGCACCTCGATGTGTTCATGGCCGGCTCTTCCGGTCGCCACGTGATCGCCGGCATGCACGCGCTGGACGACGCCCCCAGCGCCAAAGACGTGGTGCTCCCCGATCGGATCAAGGGACGAATCGACTACGCCCGAAAAGTGGGCGCGGCGGGCATCACCGTCTTCGCCTCCACCTACCTCGATCAGGCGCCGTACATGGGCACGGGCTCGGCGTGGGCCACCTTCCGCGCTCCGCCCAACGGGCCCTTCCTCACCGACGCGGGCTACCCGGAGATGAGTTGGAGATAGCGCGGCGCTCCCCGTGGTGACGGTCACGCCGCTCGGCGGTCTCGGCGAAATCGGCATGAACTCGCTCGTCGTGGAAGCGGCGGGCGAGCGACTGTTGGTCGACTGCGGAGTGATGTTTCCGCACGAGTTTCTCCCCGGCGTCGACGTCATTCACCCCGACTTCCATCACCTGGAACAGGCTCCGCATCGGCTGAAGGCCGTGCTCCTGACCCACGCCCACGAGGATCATCACGGAGCCCTGCCCGAGCTCCTCTCGCGCTTCAAGGTGCCGGTCTACGGCACCCGCTTCTCGCTGGCGGTGCTGCGCCGCCGCCTGGAAGAGCGGGGCCTCGAGGCCGACCTGCGGGAGTGCGCCCCCCGGCACGGGTTTCGCGTGGGCGAGGCCTTCTCGGTCGAGCCGCTCCGCGTGGCGCACTCCGTGCCTGACGCCGTGGGGTTCTCCATTTCGAGTGGCGGGTTCCGGCTGGTGCACTCGGGAGACTTCAAGTTCGACGAGACCCCCATGCTCGGCGCGCCGACCGACACCGCGCGGCTGGGCGAGCTCGGCGACGAAGGCGTGGACGGGCTGTTGTCCGACTCCACCAACGCCCTCGTGCACGGGCCGACCCCGAGCGAGGCCGAAGTGGCCGCCGCCCTGGGGCCCGTGGTGGCCGCGGCGCCCGGTCGGGTCATCGTGGTGCTGTTTTCCTCGCACCTCTCGCGCATGGCCCACCTGTGCGACGCCGCCCAGAAGTGTGGGCGGCGCGTGCTGTTCCTGGGGCGGAGCATCGTGCGCAACGTGGCACTGGCCTCGGAGGCCGGCGTGTTCGACCCGCCCAGCGGTCTGGTCGTGAGCCTGGAGGACGCGCGCTCGCTCGCCCCTGAGAAGACGCTGATCATCGCCACTGGCGCGCAGGGTGAAGCCAGGTCGGCCATGTCCACGCTGCTCACCGGCGACGGCTCGGTGCGGCCCATCGGTCCCACCGACACGGTCATTCTTTCGGCCCGCAGCATTCCGGGGAATGAGCCGGCGATCGTGGAGTTGGTTGACCGCGTGCTCTTGCGCGGCGCGCGGGTGGTCGACTCGGTGAATGAGCGTCGGGCGCACGTCTCGGGGCACGCCGCGCGCGACGATCAGGCGCGCCTCTTGAAACTCCTGCGCCCCAGAACGTTCGTGCCGCTGCACGGCACGGTTCGACACCTGGAGGCGCACGCGGCCCTGGCCCGCGAATGTGGCGTGGCGCCGGGCGGCGTGGTGCGAGCCGTGAACGGCGACGTCGTCACCCTGGAGGGCTCGGTCGCCCGCATCACCGACCAGGTGCAGGCCCAGCGCATCTTGAAGCGACGGGAGTCGTGGGGCCAGCTCACCTCCGAAGGCCTCTCCGAGCGCCGCGCGCTCAGCCTCGGGCTGGCCGTGGTGTCGGTGGTGGTGGAAGCGGGGACCGGCGTGGTGGCCTCGCCCCCGCGCCTGGTCACCCGCGGGCTGGCCACCGATGAGGCGGCGGCGCTTCCCAGCGTGCAGTCCAGCCTCGAAGAAGCGATGGATTCACTCTCCCGCCTCGAACGCTGCGACCCGGAGCGCGTTCGGTTGCACCTCGAAAACGCCACCCGGAGCGCTTTCAAGCGGTTGGTCGGCCCCGGACCCACCGTGCTGGGCGTCGTGTCGCTCGTGTGATGAGGCGCGGGCGCCGTCGGTTGACACCGGCACGCGTGGTCTGATTCACCTCCGCGCACTTTGGCTCGCGCGAACAAGACGCTCTACATGACGACCCTCGGCTGCCCGAAAAACCGGGTGGACTCCGAGGTGATGCTGGGCACCCTCACCGGGGGCGGCTACCAGCTGGTGGACTCGCCCGACGCCGCCGAGGTCATCGTCGTCAACACCTGCGCCTTCATCGGCCCCGCCAAGCAGGAGTCCGTCGACACCGTGCTGGAGATGGCGGAGCACAAGAAGACCGGCTCGTGCAAGACGCTGGTGGTGACCGGGTGCCTGTCGCAGCGGTACGCGCCTGAGCTCGAGAAGGAGATGCCGGAGGTCGATCACTTCCTCGGCACTTCGGCCTACGCGCAGATCGGCGACCTGCTGGCCGCCGAAGCCTCGCCCCGCCAGGTCATTCCCGACCCCGACTACATTCACTCGGCGGCCACGCCGCGGATCAACTCTCTGCCCGGTTACACCGCGTACCTGAAGATCGCCGAGGGCTGCGACAACAAGTGCGCCTTCTGCATCATTCCAACGCTGCGGGGGCTGCAGCGCTCCCGCACCATTGAAGACATCGTCGCCGAGGCCACTCAACTGGCCGACTCCGGCGTGCGCGAGCTCAACCTGGTGGCGCAGGACCTCACCGCCTACGGGCACGACCTGCCCGGCAAGCCCAAGCTGCACGACCTGCTCCGCGCGCTGGTCCAGGTCGACGTGCACTGGATTCGGCTCCACTACGCCTACCCCCGCGTGTTCCCGCAGGAGCTGGTGGACGTGATGGCGCGCGAACCGAAGATCGCCCGGTACCTGGACATGCCGCTGCAGCACGCGTCCGACAAGCTGCTGACGTCGATGAAGCGCGGCCGCACCTCGGAGTTTCTGGTCGACTTGATGACGCGCATTCGCAAGGGCGTGCCCGGCATCACCATGCGCACCTCCTTCATCGTGGGGTTGCCCGGCGAGACGGCCGAAGACTTCGAGGTGCTCAAAGCGTTCGTGAAAGAACAGCGCTTCGAGCGGGTGGGCGTCTTCCAGTACTCCGACGAAGAAGGCACGGCCGCCTACGAGATGGGCGACAAGGTGCCGCAGAAGACCATCGAGCGTCGCTGGCGGGAGCTGATGGCCATCCAGAAGCGCATCAACAAAGAGCACAACAAGTCGCTGCTGGGCCAACGCATCGAGGTGCTGGTGGAGGGCGTGAGCTCCGAGAGCGACGACCTGTTGGTCGGCCGCCACCAGGGCCAGGCGCCAGAGATCGACGGGCAGGTCTACATCAACGATGGGCTCGCCTACCCCGGCGACATCGCCCTGGTCGAAGTCACCGAGACGCACGACTACGACGTGGTCGGTCGCGTGGTGAGCATCGTCTCGCCCGCGTCGCGCACGAAGAAGTCGCGCCAGGCTGCCCCCGCGGGCGTGCGCGAGGCCGTGGCCATCGCCGCGCGCCCCACCTGGCTCGCCCCGCGCTGACGGCCGCTACGGGTTGACCTGCACCACGAACACCGTCCAGCGCGCCGCGCCCTGCACGGAGTTGCGGTGGGTCTGAATACGGTCGGCCAGCACCCCGCCGTCAGGCGCGTACGTCGCCCCGATGAAGGGCACGAACGAGGAGCCCTGCATCACGCCCAGGTCGAAGATGCCTGACGCCGAGCCGAGCACCGAGTTCCCCGACGATGGGCCGGGCAAATCGGTCTCCCCCAGGCTCTGCCCCGCCGGCCCCTGCGTGGAGGCGAACACCACCGTGCGCGTCGCGTCGACCGGGGCGATGGTGCTGAGGCCGTTGCTCACGCCGTTGGCCAGCTGCACGTCGACGCTCTGCACCAGGGCCTCGCTCCCCACGTAGATGCGCTGGTTGACGGTATCGAGCGGCGCGATCGCGCAGGCCGCATCGTTGACGCCGCGGCTCGCCGTCACCTGGTCATTGCCGGGCCCGTGGCGCGTGCGCACCATCTGGGCGCATTGCTTCTGCGAGGTGGCCCCCGTCGCCGTCCAGCGAGAGGTGCTGAGCAGCATCACCGTCGAGGGATCGAACGACTCGAAGAGCTGCGAGGTGTTGGTCAGGCCGAGCGCCGCGATGCTCGTGTTGACCGGGTAGGTCGTCACCCCCGGCCAGCGGAGGAACTGGAGTTTGAACTCGCCCTGCGCGCACGGTGAGTTGCTCTGGAGCGACGCGGTGAAGGCGCTGAGCAGCTCGACCGACCACCACTGATTCGGGGCCAGGTCGGTGGCGTTCTGCATCGCGCTCATCAGGGTCACCACCTGCGACGGGAGCCCGGCGTCGTGCGGCACGTTGAGCGACGTGGCAGCCGTGGGGCACGTGGCCGTCACGCGCGAGACGTGCAGGGTCGGCATCTCCAGCGTCTGCACCAGGGTCTCCACCGTGCCGGTCCCACCGTCGAAGCGATGGCACTCCACCTGGAGGATGTCTCGCAGATCGCAGTTGGCCGTCGAGCTCAGCACGGTGGTGGCGTTGCTCGACATCTGGGCAATGACCGCGGTGCGATCGAACTCCTTCTGGGCGGCGATGGGGAGCTGACAGGTGGCCACGTTGTTCAACAGCGGGCACCGGAGGCGGCGCACGGCCGGGCGCACGCGGACCTGGGCGCTCAGCGCCTGCGCTTGCGGCGAGGTGCCGCTGACCTGATAGGTCAGGCCCGTCACCGTCTTGAACGCCACCAGCGTGCCGGTGTTGCCCTGTGGAATCGTGACCTGGGACGTCGCCACCGTGCACGCGGCGTCGCTGAAGAACTGGAGTCCCAGGGGGAAGCTGGAGAGCGTCACGGTGAGCGGCGCGGCGGCCGCGGTCAACATCCCGGAGGCGTTGCGCAGGTCGACCGACACCGCGCCCGAGCATTCGCCGGCCCGCACAATCGGCACGCTCCCCAGCGAGAGAAACGGGAGCGACAGCGGCGTGAGGGTGAAGGTGTCGAAGTCGCCCAGCATGCCGCTCGCCCCGACCGACAGGGTGTAGGTTCCGGCATCGCCAAAGAACCAGAAGTCCACGGCCGAGTCCCCCGCGGCGATGGCACGGCCGCCGTCGAACGAGAAGCCGCTGGCGCAGGTGGACGTGTCGCTGAGCGTGATCCCCGGGGTGCTGACGGCAAACCGGAGCGGGAGGTGGGCAATCACCGGCGCCACCCCGCCGTCCACGCGGTGTTCGACGTGAACCGGGCCGAGGCAGGCCTGCTCGACCCCCGAAGGCAACACTCCGGGCCAGGCCACGCGCTCGGCCAGCGGGTCCATGCCCCCGCCTCCCGAGCCCCCACTCCCCCCGGCGCTCCCGCCTCCGGCGCCGCCGCCGCTCT
>CAZFXD010000180.1:4592-10379 GCA_964522795.1 uncultured Myxococcaceae bacterium | reverse complement strand
AACAAGTACCCCACCTTCTTCCGCTTCAAATATTTCCGCGCAGCCTCCGGAGTCTTCAGCACCTGCACCACGCCGCGCTTTCCTCCGCAGTTCGGGCAGAGAAAGACGTCAATGGCGAAGGTGCGCTTGAGCAGCGTCGCCCAGTCCGCTCTCGACTTCTTCGCTTTGGCGCGAGGGGAAGGTTTCTTCACGCCAACAGACTCAGGCCTCTGTCTCCCGGTGCAGATGAGACTTCGCGCATGGTGGTGCGACGAGAAGACGCCGAAATAGTGCGTCAAGTGCGCGCGCGGCGGAGGCACCAGCGCCGCCAACTTCTTCAGCAATGCCGGCCCATCGAGGATGAGGGCCGTCCGCACACCCAACGGCCGCTCAGAGCCCTGCGGCGGTCGCGTGTGCCTGAATGGTAGGCGCGTCTAATTCCACCGAGTACAGCGCAGCCTCATCAAGTAGACCGTTCAACGGACGGGAGTACCCAGGATACTGATTCCCGAACGTGAGCGGTGCTCCGCCGAAGGAGGGCAGCTGGACACTGCGCCGTCATCGTTCGGGAGATTCTCGACGCCGCGGGGTACCTCTTCGGGGTGCCGCCGCGCCCGTGAGGGGGCCCTGTCGGGGCCGGATGCACAGCGCATTGATCTCGATCAATGGCGCGCGGCGCGGGAGCTGCCCTGATCCCCGCCGTGCACCCCACCGTGAAGCCTCGATTTGCGCCGTTCGCGCTCGCGCTGCTGTGCGCGGCGTGCGCGGGCACCATCGAGCCGCCGGACTTCAATGGGTCGCTTCTCCCCACGCCCGGCGGGAGTCCGGGCTCCGGTGCGCTGACGGGTCACGCCGGCGACGCGGGTTCGCTGCCGGATGGGGGGCTGGCCACCCTCGACGCGGGCACGCCGAAGAGCGACGCCGGTCAGCCGGTGGTCGATTCGGGCACGCCGCCCGTCCTCCCGCCGCCGTCGCCCACCACCTGCATGAAGATTCTTCCGCTGGGTGACTCCATCACCCTGGGGGTGAACGGCGGCTATCGCAACGGCGTGTACACCGGCCTGCGCGACGCGGGCTGCGGGGTGGACCTGGTGGGTTCACAGAAAGACCAATACACCGAGGTCGCCGACAAAGATCACGAGGGCCACCCCGGCTTCACCATCGGCGACATCTCCGCCAGCGTGGACAGTTGGGTGACGAGCGCCAACCCCAACATCGTGCTCTTGATGGTCGGCACCAACGACGTCGCGTGGTGGTGCGCCAAGACCGCTCAGGAAGTCGCTACCGAGCACGGCAAGCTGATCGACAAGATTCTCGCCAAGCAGCCTGCGGCGTGGGTCATCGTCGGCTCCATCGCGCCGCTCACCTCGCAGATCATCGCGCCCAACAACGTCGACCGCGCGCAACTGGCGAAGGACTTGAACGCCGCCATCCTCGCGCAGGTGAACGCTCGCATCACGGCGGGCAAGCACGTGCGCTTCGCCGACATCAACTCGGTGCTGACGGTGAGCGACCTCTACGACGGCGTGCACCCCACGCGCGCTGCGCACGACAAAGTGGCCGCGCAGTGGCTGAAGGCGCTCCAGGCCACGTTCACCTGCTCCGGCACGCCGACCTGCGGGTAACGCAAACCTCCGTTGGGCCCGTCATGACGAGGTGCGGGGTGAACCCGGGCAGGTGGTGATCGCTGTCGTTGACAGGGTGTTGGACCGCCGTTACTTCCGGTCGCGAAAACTCACCACCGGGAGGCATCATGGTTCGCCACATCCTTCTCGTCGCAAGTCTGGCCGTCGTGGTCACCGCTTCGTGCACCAAAGAGGCGCCACCCAAGCCCGCGCCGGCGCCCGTCGCCGCCGCCGCGCCTCCGGCCGCCCCGCCTCCCCCCGCGAAGCCGACCCTGACCGACGGCCAGAAGCAGATCTTCGGCGTCTTGCCCGCGGCCGCGGAGAACCCCAACAACCCCAGCTCGCCCGAAAAGGTTGCGCTGGGGAAGATGCTCTATTTCGAGAAGCGCCTCTCGAAGAACCACGACCTCTCCTGCAATAGCTGCCACGGGCTGGCGTCGTTCGGGGTGGACAACGCGCCGACGTCGACCGGGCACAAGAAGCAGCTGGGCGGCCGCAACTCTCCAACGACCCTGAACGCCGCGCTGCACTTCCGCCAATTCTGGGATGGCCGCGCCGCCGACGTGGAAGAGCAGGCGACCGGCCCCATTCAGAACCCGGTGGAGATGGCGAGCGACGAGAAGCGCGTGGTGGCCGTGCTGTCTTCGATTCCCGAGTACGTCGACGCGTTCAAGAAGGCCTTCCCGGCGGAGAAGAAGCCCATCTCGCTGGTGAACGTCGGCCGGGCCATCGCGGTGTTCGAGCGCACCCTGCTCACGCCCGCGCGGTGGGACAAATACCTGGCGGGCGATGCAACGGCGCTCACCGACGCCGAGGTCAAGGGCGCGCTGGCGTTCGTCGACGCCGGCTGCGTGGCCTGCCACATGGGGCCGCTGGTGGGCGGCGCGATGTACCAGAAGCTCGGGCTGATCAAGCCGTGGGCGAACTCGAAGGACCAGGGCCGCTTCGAAGTCACCAAGGCTGACGCCGACAAGCTGATGTTCAAGGTGCCGTCGCTGCGAAACGTGGAGAAGACCGCGCCGTACTTCCACGACGCCTCGGCCACCGCGCTGGAGCAGGCCGTCTCGATGATGGCCGAACACCAACTGGGCAAGACGCTGACCGATGCGCAGGTGGGAGACATCGTGGCGTTCTTGAAGACGCTGACCGGAGAAGTGCCGGCGGAAGTGGCAGCCGAGCCGACGCTGCCCGCGAGCACCAAGAAGACGCCGAAGCCGGACCCGGCGTAGGCATCGACGCCCCGCCTGGGGAGGGTGGGGCGTCGTCCCACATCGGGGCGCAGGTCCTGTTGGCGCTGGAGGGGCGCACCTCCACCAATGGTGCACCCGCTCGCGCCGTGGCGGCGCTGGTGAATCGCAACGCGCCCATTTCTCTTGGGGAAGTGTGGTGGCGGCCTGCTTGCAATCGGCTCCTGCAGCATCGCCAAACGTCGCGCCGCTCCCCGCTCCCAAGAGGTCCACATGAGAACCGAATCACTGCTGCTCCGACTGGTCCTGGCCACCGTCACGTCGCTCGCCGTCGCGGCCTGTGGCCCGGCGGAGTTGATCGCCGACACCGAGCGCTCGGTCGACAATCTCGACTCCGCGCTGGTCACCCTGCCCAAACCGGTCATCAGCGGCGTCGAAGTGGTGGCCGCGTCGCACGTGCTGCGCATTCGCTGGCAGACCAACAGCCAGAGCGCCGTCTTGACCTCCATTGAACGCAGCGGGAGCGCCGCCGGTCCGTTCACGCGTGTCGGTCGCGTCGCGGCCGACCTGAGCGGCTTCGATGACCCGACCAGCGACCTGTCCTGGATCCACGGCGAAACCTTCTTCTATCGAATCCGGACGCGCGACGCGGCCGGAGGCGTGTCGCCATTGTCCAAGGTGGTCAGCGCCTCAACGGACACCGAGGCGCCGACGGTGCCCGCCATCGGGGGCATCAGGGACACCACCGAGACGACCATCACCTTCAATTGGGGGGCCTCGACCGACAACCAGACCGTGGTCGAGTACCGCGTCTTCCGCGATGGACACCTCGTGGCCTCTGTCGCGGCGCCGGCCACGAGCTTCACCGACTCGGGCCTGTGGCCGCACTCCACGCACAGCTACTACGTGTCGGCGGTCGACGCGGCCGGCAACGTTTCCGGGGTCTCGTACATCGTGACCGGCTACACCAAGAACGACATCACGCCCCCGTCGGCGCCGACCAACCTCATCGCTCAGTTCAACCGCGCGGCTGGCTCGGTTTCGCTGTCCCGTGGCGCGTCGACCGACAACTTCGGGGTGACCGCGTATCGAATCTTCCGCAACGACGTGCTGGTGGCGACTCAGTCCGCCGCCTCCGGCACCACGGCCTACGTGGGTTCGCTCGCCTCGGGCACGAGCTATCAATTCGCGGTCATCGCCCTCGACGCCCAGGGCAACGAATCCGGCAGCGCCAAGGTCAGCGTCACCACCCGGTAGGCGCCGGCGTCACCGCACCGACCACGCTCGTCGCCCCGGGGGGGGAGGAAGGTCGGGCGGCGTGCACACAAGCAGGGCGCGCCCATCGTAGCGCGCGGCACGAAGGATTCAGTCCACTCCGGTCACGAGGTACTGGTCGTAGAGGCGGACGAGCCCTTCGAGCGTGGTCGGTGTCGAGGTTGGAGGCGCGCCTCCCGATTCCTTGACGCGCTGGCGATGCACCGGGACGAGGTCGCGAAGGTCCCCCTCAACCCCGGCCACGCTGAGGACGGGCCGCAGCTTGGAGATCTGCCTTCCGTCGTCATCGTCGATGGTGCCGGTGATGACCCAGCGGGAATCTCCCGTGAAGGAGAACGCCATCACCTCGAAGAGGTCGGCGCTGGCCCACACCGTGACGAAACAGTCGCCGCCGTTGCCGTACGCGCGCAGCGTGTACTCTCGGGGACCGCGCGGCGTGGCCATGTCGAAGGCGAAGTCGCCCAGGGGGCGAAGCCCCGACGTCTCCAGCGCCGCGTCGATGCGCGCCACCGCTTCGGGGAGCAGGAGAGGTTCATCGAACTCGACGTCGTCCAGGTGGTCCGACAGCTTCATCGCCAGCGCGGTGTCGTCGAAGTAGTCGCACGCGGCCAGCGAAGCCTTCCAGAAGGCGCGCTTGCCGCTGTCGAACAAGAGCGGTCCGCGCACCCGGGCGAGCGGATCAGCGGGCTTCAGGTCGAGCACTTCGATGGTGGCTGGGAGCCAGAGGGTCTGCGCCGCGGCGGGAACGCCCTTCCTGGCCTTCACCCGTCGGCAGAACAGCGCGCGATTCCCTTCGAAGCGCTCGGGGGCGATGACCGCGCCGTACCCGAACTCTTCCGGGGGCGGGCCGGCGGGCGGGGGCAGGGCCTGGCCCTCCTTCCAACTGGTGGCGAAGGTGGTGACAAGGGTGAGGCCGGCCTGCGGCACGGTCGTGCGGAGGAACTGGCCGGGCTTGAGCTGCAGGGCGTCGACCGCGGCGTCGTCGAGGTTGGCGAAGTACGTGTCCCACGAGTCGTCGAACCAGACGAGACCGTCGAAGGTTCGACCGTTGATGGTGTACTGGCGCACCCAGGAGAAATCCCGGCGCTGGAGGAAGGGGAGGAGTCCCGCCACGTCGTCGGCCGGGGTTCCGCCGGGGGTGAGCACGACGACCTGCTCTGGCCCGGCCCACTCGCGCTCCTCCCGGTCCAGCGCTTCATGGTCGATGCGGTAGAGCGTGACGCGGTAGTCGCCTTTGGGGACTGACACCACGGCGCCCTTTTCGCCGGGTGCCCCTTCGCCGATGCGGCAGGCGTCATTCGACTCCACGGCCAGCTTCCCCGATGGGAGGCGGAGAAACGCCGTCTGCGGCTCCAGCCAGCGGGCGATGCGGAGTTCGGCGGCCGTGAGCGGCTTGCCCACGATGACCGCGGCGTCGATGCCGTCGTCTTGCCAGAGGCTGTAGCCGACGAGCGCTCCGTCGAGGGAGCCGCCGCCAATGAGCCGCTCCTGCGCGTGCGACGCTCGAAGCGCCTCGACCTGCGAGTCGTCGTAGAGCCAGACCTCGAGCCCGGAGTTCGAGACGTGCACCGGAATGGCTCCCGCCCGGAGCGTGGCCGACCCCTGGCTGGGCTTTGGTCCCGCTGCCCGCTTCGGCGCGGGGCGACGGCCCTTCGCAGGCGCGCGAGCGGCGCTCTTCTTCTTCGCCTTCGGTGACGCGGCCGTCTTCTTCCCCGTGGGTC
>CAZFXD010000180.1:0-4492 GCA_964522795.1 uncultured Myxococcaceae bacterium | reverse complement strand
GCGGCGCTCTTCTTCTTCGCCTTCGGTGACGCGGCCGTCTTCTTCCCCGTGGGTCGTTTCTTGTCAGCGCACATGGCCGCGGACGATGCCGCGCGAGTCGTAGACGGTCAACGAACTCCAGCGCCGCGTTGCTACGGCGCCCCGCGGCGACCTTCCGCGATTCCGGAGGTGAGGTAGTGCCACTCCGCGCCGAGGTAGTTGGTCGCGCCCAACGCCCTGGCCACGTCGGCGTTGTGCGAGAGGTAGTACTTCGGATCAAACGTGGGGGAAGCCTGCCGCCCCTCCGCGATGCCGCTTGAGTACCAATGGAACAGGCTGCTGGCGTACCCCTTCGCCCCGAAGGCCGCCCGCAAATCACCGTAGCGCGCGAGGTAATCGGGAGCGCTGAAGACGGGTGAGCCCTGGCGCCCTTCGGCGATGCCGCCGTTGAGCCAGTGCGAGATTCCCGCCGCCCAGGCGTTGGCGCCGAACGCGTTGCGCAGGTCGGCATACCTGGACATGTAGTAGCGAACGTCGAGCGCTTCAGAGCCGGCGCGCCCTTCGGAGATGCCGTTCACCACGAAGTGTCGGAGGGCCGCGAGGTAGTTGTTCCCGCCGAACGCGTTCCGGAGGTCCGCGTAGCGCGACAGGTAGAAGCGCGAGAAGAACGCGGGACCGCCGCGACGACCTTCGTAGATTCCATTCGTCAGCCAGTGCTGGGTGGCGGCGGCGTAGTTGGTCGGGCCCAGCGCGTTGCGCAAGTCGGCGTACTGGCCCAGGTAGAAACCTGCGTTGAAGACGCGCGGGTCGGTCCGGAAGTCAGGAATCGCCGGCGGCGGGCCGGCGGAGATGACCGCGCCGATCGACGCCCAGTCATCCTGGGAGCCGCCTGAACCGTCCGTGATGGGCCCCGAACCCCAGCCCTGACTACAATGGCAGGACACCGCGTTCATGATGTCCGAGGTGGGGGCGATGTGGCGAAGCCCGATGGTGTGCGCGAACTCATGCGCGATCGTCCACGCCAGTTGGTCCAGGTTGTACCCGTAGGCGCCGACCGTGTCGGAGAAGACAAACCCCACGTCGCTCTTGTTGGTGTTGCCGGGGTCGAGCGGCGAGAGCCCCCCGTAGGCGCCGGCCCGGCCGATGCTCCCGGCGGTTCCGCCGATCATGATCATCGTGTAGCTGCCCACGTTGGGCCGATTGGTGGTGACGGCCACCTGGTAGCCGCCGAACGCCTGGGCCACTTTGACCGCGACATAGAACTCGGCCGCGCCACGATCGGCGCTCCAGTACCCGGCGTTGAAGGCCGGAATGGCGGCGTTGGCCGATGGAATGAAGCTGGTGTTGGTCTGCGCGTTGTTCTGTGCCCAGCCGCCTTTGAAAATCACGCCGCCTTCGAAGTTCAGATACAGAATCTGCGGCGCGGGCGATCCCAATCGCTGCAGGACTTCAGCCGCGGTCTCGCCCGGTGCGAGCGGGAGCACGTAGTCGTCGCCGTCTCCCTGAACGTAGGTGTAGTCGAGCTGGGCATCGGCGGGACCGCAGGCCCCGAGCCCAAGGGCGAGGAGCGCCCCGACGGCGATGGTCCACCTTGAAGGGGTGGGACGGCGAGCGCGATCGGCAGCGATCATGGGCGTGCTCCTGTCGTGATCGTGACCCCGGGGGTGGGTTCACAACCTCACCCAATGCAACTGAGCGGCCGCTCACCTCGCTTGCCGAACTACCCGAGATACCGTGGGTTCAACGCAGGGTTGGTGCGCACTGCAGGTGGCGATGCCCGGCGAACGGAGTGCGCGTGTACCGATTCGCCCGCTAATGAGGGCGCGACTCCGCACGTGCATAGAGCCCGAGCGCCACCCAGCCCCCGAGGAACGCCAACCCGCCGAACGGCGTGACCGCGCCCAGGCCTCGCACGCCCGTGAGGGCCATGGCGTACAGGCTCCCGGAGAACAGGAGCACGCCGGCGGTGAAGAGGGCCGCGGCCGCGGTGTGGCGACGCGTTCCGCCCTGCGCTGCCAGCGCCGCCACCAGACCCACCGCGAGGGCGTGGACTAGGTGATAGCGCGCGCCCAGCTCCCACCACCCCAGCCGCTCAGCGGCGTCCGGCCAACCTTCGGCGGCACGTTTGAGCGCGTGCGCGCCCAGCGCGCCGAAGGCGACGCCCGTGAACCCCAGCGCTGCACAGAGCCAGACGAGTCCGCGATTCATGAGGCGATATTCTCCGGACTCTGCGCGGGATGACAGCGATCAACCGCTTGAGGTGTGACGCACCCGGCCCGGAGCAGCCGTGTCCGCCCCTGGTGACGCGAGTCCCACTCCAGCGCTTCCCGGCGCCGCGCCCAACCGTGCGAGGTTGTTGCACCTGTCGGGTGGTACGGGTGTCGCAACGTGAGCGGTTCATGAACCTGACCGCGCTCCGATGGCTGTGTCCGTTCTTGGTGATGACCGCGTGTGGGACGGCGACCCTCGAGGCCGGCGCGCTGCCGGTGGATGTGCTCGACGTCGGCGACGAGAGCCCGCCGCAGCCCGATCAAGCCGACGCGGCGTCTGCCCTGAGCGCACCGACGAGTGGTCAGGTGGCCATTGGCCCCGACGCCGACGCCACCATTCAGTCGGGGACGGCGCAGGACACGAACTACGGAACTCGGACCTCGGTGGAGGTCGACCTCGATGAAGCGAAGATGCTGCAGGAAGGCCTGGTGCGCTTCCCCGTCGGCGCGGTCGGCCTCATTCGCAGCGCCGCGCTGCAGCTGTACGTCTCGAACGCGTCGGGTAACGCGGCCGACGTCGCCACGCTGGGCGCCGCGGCGTGGAACGAGAGCACGGTGACGTACCGCAACCGGCCTCTGGGGGGCACCGCCGTCGCGTCCATCGGGGCCGTGACCGCGGGGACGTGGGTGTCGGTCAACGTGACGTCCGCCGTCGCTGCCTCGCGTAGCGTCACCTTCCACCTCACCGGTCGTTCCACCGATGGCTTCGGCTTCGCCTCTCGTGAGACCGCGAACGCGCCTCGACTGCTCATCACCACCGACGCGGTGCCCACGGTGCAGGTGACCTCGCCGGCGAGCGCCGCGAGCGTGTCGGGCACGGTCGCGCTGACGGCGGCCGCCGCGGACGATGTCAGCGTGGCCTCGGTGGAGTTCCTGGTGGACGACGCGTCGAAGGGGCTCGGGGCCCTGTCGGGCGGCACGGCCACGCTGTCCTTCGACACCAGACAACTGGCCGACGGAGCGCACCGCGTGAGCGCCCGCGCCGTCGACTCCGCCGGGCAGTCCTCCCTGTCGGCGTCGGTGAGCTTCCAGGTGTCGAACGTCGTGGCGCCTCCTCCACCTCCGCCTCCGCCTCCCGCCACGACGTGTCCGTCGTTCGCTGACCGGGTGAGCAAAGGCGTGCCCGGAGGCCCGGTGAACGAGGCGTCGGGTCTGGCGGCGAGCCGGCGAAACGCCAACGTAATCTGGACCCACAACGACTCGGGCGACACCGAGCGCATCTTCGCCATCGACATGCGCAACGCGCAGCTCATCGGAACGTTCGTGGTGAGCACCGCGCAGAACGGCGATTGGGAAGACATGGCCATCGGCCCGGGCGCCACCGCCGGAACCACCGCCGTGTACGTCGGCCGCACGGGCAGCGCCTCGTCCACGCGCGAGATTGTGCGCATCGCGGAACCGCAGGTCGACGCCAACGCGCGCGGGCTCTCCGTGCAGCTGACCGGCGTCGAGCGCTTCAGCTTCAACTACCCGAACAACGCCATGCCTGACTCCGAGACCATGTTCGTCGATTCGCAGGCGGGCGACGTCTACATCCTCACCAAAAGCTACGACCCATCGCTCTACGTGTACCGGGCGCCGCTCAAGGTCGGGGCGCACACGCTGGAGAAGGTGCTCGACATCAAGTTCAACCCCACCTCCACCGTGCCGAACGACAAGCTCCCCACCGCGGGCGACATGTCGGCCGACGGGCGGCAGATCGTGATCAAGACCTACAACCAGACGTACTTCTGGAATCGCGCGTCGGGCCAGAGCGTGAAGGACGCGCTGCTGGGGACTCGCTGCCAACTGCCCAGCCCCGGGGGCTCAGAGGCCATCGCCTTTTCGCCCGACGGCCGAGACCTCTACTCTCTGAGCGAGGGCTCCGGCAGCCCGCTCTACATGCTGAAGCGGCAGTGACGGCCAGCGGCTGAGGGGCCGTTCGCCGGCGCCGAAGGCGCGTGGGTTGAGCGAGAAAAGTGGTGCGAACGCCGGCCTGGCTCTGGCAGCGTGCGGCGCGCTTTGGTCGCCTTCCACCCGAGGTTCACATGAATCGAATCGTCATCGGCGCCTTCGCGCTCGCGTCGCTCCTCTTCAGTGCCTGCGGTGGGCCCCCCGGCGGCGGTGACGGTGGCGGCGGGAGCGGAGGAACTGGCGGCATCGGCGGCGCAGGGGGCGGAGACGTCGACGCCGGCTCCGGCGGGAGTGGCGGCACGGGCGGGGGAAGCGCGGGCGGCGCGGGTGGGGGTGCCGTCGGAGTCGGC
>CAZFXD010000179.1:0-10422 GCA_964522795.1 uncultured Myxococcaceae bacterium | reverse complement strand
GAGCAGGCGCTGGGCAAGAACAGCGAGCTCGATGCCCGCACCGACATCTTCGCCACCGGTGCCATCGCGTACGAGATGTTGGCGGGGACGCCGGCGTTCGCGGCCGACAGCATCGCGCGGGTGGTGTTTCGGGTGGCCTATGAGCCGCACCCGCCGCTGTTGGGACTGAAGCCCGACCTGTCGCCCCAGGCCGCGATGGCGGTGGAGACCGCGCTGGAGAAGGACCCGGCCAAGCGCTGCCCCACCATTGAAACCTTCGTCGAGCGGTTCACCGGCTCGCCCCTGCCGTTGTCCACCGTCGCGCCCCGGCCGATTGTCGACTCGCAGCACGGAGTGGCCACGCCAGGCGCGTCCACGCCAGACTCGGTGCTCTACGCGGCGACGCGCGCGCCTTCGTCGCCGCCTCCGCCGGAGCCCTCCAAAGCCACGGACCGGGGGGGCGAGGTTCCCTCCCTCTCCATTGCCTATGGCGCGACCGCCGCCCCCGGTTCAGGTGCGCGTCCGGCGGCCCCCTCGCCGCTGGCGACCGATGCCGGGCGTGCAGTCTCGGCGGCGCCCGCGGCCGAACTTGCGGTGCCGCCCCGCAACGTCAAGCGCGCGGTGCTGGTGGTGAGCGGCAGCGCGGTGGCGTTGGGCACGGTGGCGTTTCTGTTGATGCCGTTGCTCAAGACCGCCGAGGAGCTTCGCACGCCCGAGGCGCCGGCGAACGTCGCCGCGCCCGCCCCGGCCGAGCTGAAGCCGGCCGCTGCGCCTCCACCCTCTGGCGGCGTCGCGAAGCCCACGCCGCTGCCCGTGGAGAAGAAGGACCCCGTGGTCCAGAAGCCCAAGCCCGTTCTTCCAGCGGCGCTCGAACCGACGACGAAGAAGCCGGCGCCACCGGCGGAGACCGCCAGGGGCGAAGAGCCCGCCGGTGCCTCGGACCTCGAACCTGGAGAGCGCCTCGCCGACCACCCCATCACCCTGTGCTCGGTGGATGCGGACAAGCTCAAGGGCGGCCGGTCACTGGGAGAACTGTTCCGAGTGCGCAAAGCCGAGAAACAATTCCGCAACGACCCGAAGGAGCTGCTGCGCCAGGTCGACATTCTCCGCCGCGAAATCGAAAGCCCCGCCCTCCAGATCGAACTCGCCTGCGTCCGCACCGCGATGGCGTGTCGCCTGAAGGATGTGAGCCTCGCCAACACCGCGTTCAACGAGATCGACGAAAAGGCGCGGGCGCTCAAGCTCAAGGTCAGAGCGGCCTGCCGCGAGTTCGACATCGACCTCTAGCCCGCGCTCGAGCCGAGGCGAGCCAACGTCAGTCGAGCTTTTTCACGCCAGACACCGTGCCGGCGCCCGAGTCTTCTTCGAGGACCTCGAAGACCGAGGTGCGAACGGTGCCCTTGAGCTGGCGCTCCCCCAGGGGGTTCACGTCGAACCGCGCGCCGATGGAGGCCAGCGTGCGACCTGAAATCAGAATCTGACCGCCTTCGGACATGCCGCACAGCCAGGCGGCGGTGGCCACCGCGTCTCCGGTGACCACGTACTCGAGGCGCGGTTCGACCCACACCGTGCCGGCGAGCGACTTGCCGGTGTTGAGCGCCAGCTTCATGCCCAGGCGTTCGCGCGGCGGCCGGGACTCCACCGCCTCGCGCCATGCCTCTTTGAGCGCCAGGGCGGCGCGAACAGCGCGGACCGCGTCGTCAGAGCGAGAGTAGGGCGCTCCGAAAATCGCCATCGCCGCGTCACCCACCACCGATGCCACCGTGCCTTCGAAGCTGAAGACGGTGTGGGCGAACTTCTCGTAGAACGTCTTCAACAGGTCGGCCGTTCGCTCCGGTGCGAGCTTCTCGGTGAGCGACTGAAAGCCCTGCAGGTCGGCGTACAGCACGGTCAGCTGGTACTCGGAGAGGTCCGAGAGCGGCGCGGCGGTCTTGCGCAGCTCGACCAACCGTTTCTCCACCACCGGGCTGGCGTGAAAGCGCAGCAACGCCTGACGCAGCATCGCTTCGCCCGGGCTGCCGCCGAAGGAGAAGCGCTGCAGCGCGCCGTGAATCAACTGGGCGGCGGCCGTCAGCACGTCGATCAGGTTGTCCACGGGCTCCGGGTCCGTGCTCTTGCGGTTGATGTAGAGCACTCCATCGAACGGCTTGGACACCCCGATGGGCACGCACAGCACCTGATCCGCCCCGTACTGAAGGACGCTGTCTCGGGTGTTGAAGCGCTTGTCATCGTGCACGTCGTTCACCGCCAACGCCGCGCCCTGCTCCAGCGCTTCTTCCACGATGGCGTCGGAGACCGGGGCTTCGCCGTGGCCCAGCGCGCCCGCGTGGCGAACCAGCGCCGGCACCAGCACCCCGCTGGAGTGGCGCACCAGCACGACGCAGGTGGACCCGCGGGTGCGCTCCAGAATGCGCGCCGAAGCCTCTTCAAGGAATTGGTTGAGCGACCCCGCCGCCGACAGTCGCTCAGCGATTCGATACAGCATCACCAGCGACAGCACCGCGTGCTTGGAGGTGCCCGACTGATTGGGTCCGTCGTTGGCGAGCGCGAACGGGGCGGCCGGGTGCGAGCCGGAACCGGAAAGGTCAGAGAAGGGAGACGCTTCGGTCGCCGACGGCGAGACGTTGCCCAACAGGCGCATCACCACGCTCTCGCGAACGTTCTTGGAGCTGACAATCGCGCCGCCGATGCGCTGCCCCTGCCCGAAACGCCGCACCACGCCGCCGCCGCCGGGGTCAATCAACTCGGTGGCCGCGCGCTGGGCGACCGAGGTCTGCCTCAGGGTCAGCGTGTTCTCGCCCACGGTGAGCACGTCGCCCACCTGCACGATGGCCCGCCCCGACAACGCCCGGCCATTCACCTTGCAGCCGTTGCGGCTGCCGAGGTCTTCAAAGCTGAGCTCTTCCTTGGTGAGCGTCAGTCGCGCGTGCCGGCGGGACACCATGTCGCCGGACAGCACCACGTCGTTCTCTTCCGCGCGGCCGAGCACGGTCGTTCCCTGCGGAAGGTCGTAGGACGTATCGAAGTAGCCGGGGCCGTTGATGACGAGCTGCCACATGACGGCGTTCGAGTATGTCATCGACGGGCCTTCGCGCGACGCCTAAAACCGCGTTCATGCCGATTCGCCTGGTCGTCACTGATATGGACAACACCCTGTACTCATGGGTGGACTACATCGTCCCCGCGGTTGAATCGATGGTCGATGCCGTGTGCACCGCCACCCGCTACCCGCGCATCAAGGTCGTGCAGTCGCTCAAGGCGGTCTACACAAAGTACGAGTCGAACGAGTACCCCTTCGCGCTGCAGGAATCGTCCCTCTTCGCCGAGTTTCCCGACTTCGGCTCCTTCGACAAGCTGGTGATTGAGCCTGCGCGCATGGCCTTCGCCGAGGCGAGGCGCAAATACCTGCGGCCGTACAAGGGCGTGGCGGACACGCTCAAGGTGCTCAAGGAGCGCCGCGTTCCGGTGGTGGCGCTCACCGACGCCCCTCGCAACCCGGCCGAGCAGCGGGTGAAGCGGCTCGGCCTCGATGAGCTGCTGCTGGCCATCTACACCCTGCCGGGGTTCCAGTTTCCCGCCTCGCCCGATGGAGAAGCGCTGGTGGCGCCGGACATTCTGCAGAAGGAAGCGCGGGGGGCCTATCGACCGGCCTGCGCCGTGGTGGAGCTGCCGCGCGACTACGAAAAGCCCAACGCCGCGGGGTTGAAGCAGATTTGCCGCACCTACGGCGTCGAGCCCAAAGACGTCCTGGTGGTGGGCGACAGCGTGAAGAAGGACATCGCCGTGGCGCGCGAGCTGGGCGCGACCGACTGCTGGGCAGAGTACGGAACGTACATTTCGCTCGAGTACCGGGAGCGGCTGGACATCATCTCGGCGGCGTCGATTACGCGCCGCCACGCGTCGGGGGTGATGGAGGGCGCTCAGTCGGTGGTGCCGACCCATACCCTCTCCAACTTCAGTCAGATTCTCCGCATCATCGACGAGAAGAAGTGAAAGCGAACTTCGATCTCCTGGTGCGAGGCGGCACCCTGGTGTCCGCTGGGGGGCAGGTCAAAGCCGACGTGGCCATCTCCGGCGGTCGAATCGCCGCGGTGGGGACGGGGCGCTACCACGCTGCCGAGGTCATCGACGCGCACGGCCTGCACGTGCTGCCGGGGGTGATTGACTCGCAAGTGCACTTTCGCGAGCCGGGACACACCCACAAAGAAGACATCAGCAGCGGGAGCGCGGCCGCGGCGCTGGGCGGGGTGACGTCGTTCTTCGAGATGCCCAACACCACGCCTCCCACCACCACGGCCGAGGCGCTGGCGTGGAAGGTGGCGCGGGCGAACGAAACGTCGTGGGTCGATTTCGCGTTCTACGTGGGCGCCACCGCCAGCAACCTCGAAGCCCTGGCTGCGCTGGAGCGGGCGCCCGGCTGTGCCGGGGTGAAGTGCTTTCTGGGGAGCTCGACCGGAGACCTGCTGCTCTCGGACGCTCGCGACGTCGAGCGCCTGCTCACGCTCACCTCACGGCGCGCGGCGTTCCACAGCGAAGACGACGCGCGCCTCAAGGAACGCAAAGCGCTCTGCGCAGGACAATCGGTCGCCTTTCACCCCGACTGGCGCGACGTGGAGACGGCGGTGCGCTCCACGCGACGATTGCTGGAGATGGCGCAGCGGCTCAATCGCCGGGTGCACGTGCTCCACGTGACGACGGCGGAGGAAGTGCCGCTCCTCGAGGCCGCGCGCGAATTCGCCACCTTTGAAGTGACCCCGCAGCACCTCACGCTGGCGGCTCCCGAGTGCTACGCGCGGCTCGGCACGCTGGCGCAGATGAACCCCCCCATTCGTGACGGGCGGCACCGCAAAGCGCTGTGGCAGGCGGTGAACAGCGGCGCCGTGACCATGCTGGGCTCGGACCACGCGCCGCACACCCGAGAGGAGAAAGCGAAGGCCTACCCGGACAGCCCGTCGGGCATGCCGGGCGTCCAGACGCTGCTGCCGGTGATGTTGAACCACGTCAACGCAGGGGCGCTCACCCTGGAGCGCCTGGTGGGCCTCACCTCGACGGGGCCCGCGCGCGCCTTCGGTATCGCTAACAAGGGCTCCATTCACGTCGGCTTCGATGCCGACCTCACCCTGGTGGACCTGAAGCACAGGTGGCGCGTCGAAGCCCCCTGGTTGAAGAGCCGCTGTGGCTGGTCGCCGTTTGAAGGTGAAGAGCTGACAGGGCGCCCCGTCGTCACCCTGGTCCGCGGACACGCCGTGGCGCGCGACGGTGCGCTGAACGGAACGCCGCAAGGGCGACCCGTGTCGTTTTCAGTGTGAGGTGAAACCGGAGGCCGATGCGAATCGGCCGGGGCCTTAGAACTTCTCGCCCTGCGCCTGAAGGTCGCTCACCACCGCTTCAATGCCGCGCGCGTTGATGATGCGCAGGCCGTGAGCGGAGACGCGGAGCTTCACCCAGCGCTTCATCGAGGGGACGAAGAAGCGGTGGTACTGCAGGTTCGGGCGCGAACGGGTTTTGGTCTTGTTGTTCGCGTGGCTGACGTTGTTTCCAACCAGCGGACGCTTTCCAGTGACTTGGCAGACGCGGCTCATGATGACCTCGGTTACCAGCTGGCCTTGACGACGCCGGTGAGTTCCCCTGCCAACGCCTTCTCGCGGAAGGTGATGCGGCAGAGTTGGAAGTATCGCAGGTTGCCGCGGGGACGGCCGGTGACGAGGCAGCGGTTCACCACGCGAATGGGGTTGATGTCGCGGGGGAGCTTCTGGAGCTTCGCCTGGGCGGCCTGACGCTCTTCCACGCTCGCGGTGGGCGACTTGATGATGCCTTTGAGCTCGTGCCGGCGATCGGCGTACTTCGCCACCAGGGCCTTACGACGCTCGTTCTTGTTGACGCTGCTCTTCTTTGCCATGGCGAAACACGCCTCTCGTAAAAGGAGCGGGCCTTCTACCCAAAGATTCGACTTGCGATCAAGCTGATCCACCCCCTGTTTGCAAATTGGCGTCAGATCGGCGAAATGACCCCCTCGAACCCGTACCGAAGGAACGAACGAACAATGGGCACGCTGAAGACCTTTCTCGACTCCAAGGGCATCAAGCCCGAAGCCGTGGTGACCACCTCGAAGCGCATCGAAATGCGCACGCAGGAAGACCGCGCCCTCGCCGTGGCACGCGTGCAGAAGCGCCGCCTCCAGAAGGACAAGACCTACGCCGAGCTGAACATCAAGAAGCCGGCGCTCGGCCGCGGCGTCACCCTGCAGGCGTTGACGCTGGCCCTCAAGGACACGCCGGTGTCCGTGAAGGTTCGCTCCAAGATTCTCCGCTCGGTGAACACCATTCTCACCGCGAAGAAGCAGCCCGCCGCTGACATGAAGGCGCTCTTCGAAGGCCAGGCGGCGCGCGTCGGCAAGAAGCCTGAAGAGAAGAAGGCCGCGGCCGGACCGAAGAAGTAAGGCCGTCGCCTAGCGCTTCGACGCCACTCGACGGGCGAGGAGCGCCAGGGCGGTGCCGGCCAGCATGCCGGCCGTCGCCACGATGGAACCCGTGCTGGCGTAGAGCAACCCCGCGCTCAGCGCGCCCGACGCGGCGATCGCTTCGTCCTGACCGGCCCGCGCGTTTCTGGCAACGTCAGAGGTGCCGACGCCCACCAGCGCCGCCATCGCCATGCCGGAGAGGTGGGCCAGAACTCCCGCCGGCCCCATGTGGGTGAGGCCCATGGTCTGGTCGGCCAGCGCCAGCGCGCCGAGGCTGACGACCGCGGCAACGACCGAGAGACCGTCACCCCTGGCGGCGTTGCCCGCGCGGGCCACCTCGCGCGCTTCTTCAAAGTCTTCGGCGGAGACGTGAAACGCCCACGGGTACCCCATGCGGAGCAGAGCGCTCACGGCCGCCCCATGACAGGCCACGCCGCGCGACGAAACCAGACCTCGCAGGCGACCGCTGGCGACTGCGTCAGACAGAGCGCGCGCCACGGCGCCATTCTCCCCGGGGGCCACCGCTTCCTCGAGCAGCGCACCCAGGTGGTCGACTTCGGCCGTGGTGAGCGTCGGCGCTGCGCCGTCTTCAGTCGAGGCGCCTTCTGTGGTGGTGGGGAGGGCGCGCAGGGCGACGAGGAGGGGGTGGTCTTGGGCGAGGTCCTGGGAGACGACTTCCGCGCGTCGCGTCTGCTCCATGCGGCGCCAGTTCAACACGAAAGGCGCTCCACGCGTACCTTGCACCGCCTGTTTCGCCCGGTTAATCCGAACGCCCGAGCGCCCATCCATGACCGACGCCGCATCGCTCAGTCAGAAAGACAAAGTGCTCACACTGCTGGGGCTGGCGCTGGCGATGTTTCTCGCCGCGCTGGACCAGACGGTCGTCGCCACCGCGGGCCCGCAGATTCAGAAAGCGCTGAAGATTGAACCGTCACTCTACGTGTGGCTGACCACCTCGTACCTGGTGGCGGGAACCGTCCTCGTCCCGGTGTACGGCAAGCTGTCGGACCTCTACGGCCGCAAGCCCATCATTCTGTTCGGCGTGTTCTTGTTTCTCCTGGGCTCGGTGCTGTGCGGCTTTTCCCAGACGCCGTTTCAGCTGATTGCCTCTCGCGCGATTCAGGGGGCGGGCTCGGCGTCGCTGTTCACCACGGCGCTGGCGGTGGTGGCCGACCTGTTTCCGCCGGCCGTGCGCGGGAAATACACCGGCGTCTTCGGCGCGGTCTTCGGCGTCTCCAGCCTGGTGGGCCCGCTGCTCGGCGGCGCGATTACCGACCATCTCGGCTGGCACTGGGTGTTCTTCATCAACCTCCCGCTGGGCGCCATCGCGGTGGCCTTCATCGTGGCGCGCATGCCGCCGTTGAAACCGAAACTCGAGACCCGGCCTTCGATTGACCTGCTGGGCGCGCTGCTCCTCTCGCTGGCGGTGATTCCGTTTCTGATCGCGCTGTCCTTGGGCCGAAGCGTGGTTCGTCCCGGTGAAGCGGGCGCGCTGTGGACCAGCCCGCTCATCCTGGGGCTGTTTTCAGGGGCTGCGGTGGCGCTGGTCCTCTTCATCGCGTGGGAACGACGGGCCCAGGAGCCGGTCATCGACGTCGCGTTGTTTCGCGTTCCGGTGTTCGCGCTGGGAAACGCCACCACCTTCGTGATGGGCGCGACCTTTCTGGCGCCGATGGTGTTCTTGCCGCTGTTCATGGTGAGCGTGGTGGGGAGCTCCGCGACCAACTCCGGCCTCACCACCACCCCGCTGGTGCTGGGCGTGGTGGCAGGCAACGTGCTCTCCGGTCGCATCGTCACCCGAACCGGCAAGTACAAGCCGGTGATGCTGGCGTCGATTGCGCTCTTGCTGGTGGGGTTCGCCGTGGTGGGCTTCACCCTCTCCACTCACTCCACCGAGCGGGAGATGACGCTCAAGATGATTCTGGTGGGCATCGGCCTCGGGCCTTCGATTCCGCTCTACACGATCGCGATTCAGAACGCGGTTCCTCAGCAGAGCATTGGCGTGGCCACCTCAGCGGCCACGTTCTTCCGCCAGATGGGCTCCACGGTGGGCATCGCGGTGGTGGGCTCGTTCTTCGGGACCACGCTCTCGGCCGAGATGACCACACGAATCACCGCGGCCACGGAAGGGCTGCCGGCGCAGGTGCGCGCGCAGCTGGAGCGCGGCGGTGGAGCCCCCGGAGGCGTGGCTGAAGAAGGCCCGATGGCGGTGGCCTTCGACAAAGAAGCCATCAAGCAGGGGATTCAGTCCAGGCTGGCTGCGGCCAAGCCCATCGTGTTCCGCGCCCTGGACGGCGATGAGGCCGCCCTCGAGGCCGTGCGCAAGAGCCCGTTCACGACCCCCGAGCTGAAGACGCGCCTCGTCCCTGGAGGGCTCCGGGCCGCGGTGCGCGAGCGGTTCGAGAAGATGTGGGGGCGCATCGAGTCAGCCTCCACCGATGAAGAATCGTGGAAGCGCTTGCAGTCAGCCACGGACCTCCCGCCAGAGGTGATGGCCCGACTGGGGGCCACCCCGTTTGAAGCCGTGAGCCGCGCCGCGACGAGAGTCGGCACCCTGGCCGCGCTGAAGAAGACGCTCGGTGAGGCCGCGCGCGACGCAGAACAACACGCGTTCGCCGAGGCCTCGGCCGCGGTCGACGCCGGCTTTGATGGAATGGAGCGCACGCTCCTCGAAACCGTGGACCGTGTGGCGATGGCGATGAAAGAGGCCTTCACCGAGGCCATCTCCAGCGTCTACCGGGTGACGCTCCTCATCGCCGCGTTGGGCTTTTTGATGACGCTGTTCCTGCCGCAGTTGAAGCTGCGGCGGTCGAACGACTCGGTTCCGTCGGACGTGGCGTGAGCGCGGGCAGTTTGTCGGTCACGTTGGGCGCCGCCTCGTCGGTGCCCAGCGGCGCGGTCTTGGGCTCCGCGGCGGCGACGTCCTTGAACTTTCGAGCCGGGTTTCGTTTGAGGGCCTGAGCGAAGCGCTCTCTTCGCGCGACTTCATCGGGCCCACGGGTGTCAGACGTGGTGACCCGGTGGACGGGCCGGGTACCTTCAATGCGGCGGTCGGGTCGATAGCCAGCCATGCGCTACTGACAGTACCCCGAGGCGCGGCAGGTGGTCCCAGACGGGCAGGCCGGCCCGCCATTGTCGCAGCGGGGCGCGCACCAACCAGGGGTCCCGGCGGGTCCGTACTTGCAGACGTACCCGGTGCGACACGTTCCCTGGCCCGCGTCGGGCGCGGCGCACGGCTGCTTGCAGGAGGAGAGCGTGACGAAGACGAAGGTCTCGCTCACGCACAGCCCGGTGGGACCGCAGGTGTCGCCCGAGGTGCAGTTCTTCGAGCAGTAGCCGCCGATGTAGCCGGTCCCCCCCAGCACGGGCGCGGTGGGGAGCGTGCACAAGTCGGAGGGTGCGCTGCAGTCGCCGTTGCCGGTGCATGCCTTGCCGTAGTTGGACGCGCCGCCGTCCCAGCCCGGGCCCGAGCTGCCTGCATCAATGACGACGGGGGTCGAGCAGGTCCCGTTGGAGCAGGTCTTCCCGCTGGCGCAGGCGGCGCACGTCGCCCCGCCGGTGCCGCACAGGTTGTTCTGCTCAATCGCCAGCGGCACGCAGATGTTGAGAATGCAGCAGCCGTTGCAGCTGCCCGGCCCGCAGCTCGACGTACCGGTGACGCACGCGCCGGCGGTGCACATCTGTCCGGTCGAACACGCCTTGCAGCTGCCGCCATCGGAGCCGCAGAAGAACGCGCCGCCGTTGGTGACGCACGTGCCGAGAATTCCGTCGATGCAGCCTCCGACGCAGCCGGCGTCAACGGTGGGACTCCCGCCGCCGGCGCCACCCGAACCGCCGCCCGTGGAGACGCCACCGCCGGCGCCACCCGAACCGCCGCCGGTAGAGACGCCACCGCCGGAGCCGCCAGAGCCGCCGCCCGTGGAGACGCCACCGCCGGAGCCGCCGGAGCCGCCGCCCGTGGAGACGCCACCGCCGGAGCCGCC